>NZ_JBHXDQ010000008.1:0-190811 GCF_042725875.1 Streptomyces sp. NPDC127038
GTGTGGTTCGGGGCCCTTCCGCATGTGCGGGGTGTTACGGGAGCTGCGCGGCTCGCGCCTCGCGGCGGTTGCCCCGGAAGTTGTTCACCCGGCGGGCCGTGGCGAACAGCGGGATCACCGCGCCCATCACCAGCTGAAGCGCACAGCCGGTCTGGAGGAGCAGCTGGCCGCCCGGGGCGTCGAACGCCCACGCGGCCAGGAGGCCCATCGAGAGCACGATCCAGGAGAGCATCGCGACCGCGAGGCGCCCCCGCGGCTTCGGGTACTCGACCCGGCTCACCATCAGCCAGGCGGTGCCCATGATCGCCATGAGCGTGGCGACGAAGGGCAGCTCCAGCAGGATGATCGAGACGACCGTCAGCGCGCCGAACGGGCTCGGCATGCCCTGGAACGTGCCGTCCTTCACCGTGACACAGGAGAATCTCGCGAGCCTGAGCACCACGGCGAGCAGCACCACGATCGCTCCGACCGCCGCCACCTTCTGGTAGGCGTCGTCCGCGACCATGCCGTACACGAGCACGAAGTACGCCGGCGCGAGACCGAAGCTGATCAGGTCGGACAGGTTGTCCAGCTCGGCGCCCATGGGGGAGGAGCGCAGCTTGCGGGCCACCAGACCGTCGAACAGGTCGAAGATCGCGGCGCAGAGCATCAGGATCACGGCCGTGGCGGCGGAGTGACGGGCCATGCCCGACTCGTCGCTGCCCGTGAGGTGCGGGATCAGGATGCCGGTGGTGGTGAAGTACACCGCCATGAAGCCGCAGGTGGCGTTGCCGAGGGTGAGCGTGTCCGCTATCGAGAGGCGGAGCGAGAGAGGCATCTCCTCCTCGTCGTCCAGCTCATCGGCCTCCGGCACCCACCCGGCCTGTGTCTCGGGATCAATCACGGTCAATTCGAGTCACCCCAGCCACGGTCTTCTGACCGACCTCCACGTCGACCTCGACACCCTCGGGGAGGTAGATGTCCACGCGCGAGCCGAAGCGGATCAGACCGATCCGGTCACCCTGCTCGACCTTCGTCCCCTCGGGGATGTAGGGCACGATGCGGCGGGCGACGGCGCCGGCGATCTGGATCATCTCGATGTCACCGAGCTCGGTGTCGAAGTGCCAGACGACGCGCTCGTTGTTCTCGCTCTCCTTGTTGAACGCCGGGACGAACCCACCGGGGATGTGCTCGACCGAGGTCACCGTGCCGGAGAGGGGCGCGCGGTTGACGTGGACGTTGAGCGGGCTCATGAAGATCGCGACGCGGGTGCGTCCGTCCTTCCACGGCATGATGCTCTGCACCACACCGTCGGCGGGCGAGATGACCCGGCCCTGGGAGATCTCACGCTCGGGGTCGCGGAAGAACCACAGCATCCCGGCCGCGAGCGCGGTGGCGGGTACGGCCACGGCCTTGGCCGCGCCGGAGCGGCGCGAACGGGCCAGGCTGAGTGCTGCGGTGGCAACGGTCGGGAGAAGCCACGGCGATGCTCCGCGCGCGAGGCGGACCCGGCCGCGAGGTGCAGAGGTTTGGCTGTGGGGCATGGATGACCTTCGTAGCGGATGATGCCGCGCTCGAACGGGGGACGGCGGCTTTCACGCGATCGTACCGGTCGCAGACCGCAACTGGGCAAGCCAAGATGCGGAGTCGACGGCTGAAGAGAGCTGACGGGGTGTGATCTTCTTCGCGATGAAAACACCCCGAACCCGGACATCTAGCCCTGGAGTCGATACTCTTCGAGCAGCCGGCGCCCGATGATC
This sequence comes from Streptomyces sp. NPDC127038, assembly GCF_042725875.1. Classification (NCBI taxonomy): domain Bacteria; kingdom Bacillati; phylum Actinomycetota; class Actinomycetes; order Kitasatosporales; family Streptomycetaceae; genus Streptomyces; species Streptomyces sp. NPDC127038. The sequence continues at coordinate 1,740 of NZ_JBHXDQ010000008.1, forward strand.
ATTTTCTGGATTTCGGCGGTACCTTCGCCGATCAACAGCATCGGCGCCTCACGGTAGAGGCGCTCGATCTCGTACTCCTTGGAGAAGCCGTAGCCGCCGTGGATCCGGAACGCATCTTCCACCACCTCTTTGCAGTACTCGGAGGCGAGGTACTTCGCCATCCCTGCTTCGAGGTCGTTTCGTTCCCCGGAGTCCTTTTTGCGAGCTGCGTTCACCATCATTGCATGGGCGGCCTCGACCTTGGTAGCCATTTCGGCCAGCTTGAACTGGATGGCCTGATGCTGGGCGATCGCCTTGCCGAAAGTGTGACGTTGCTGGGCGTATGAGACACCGAGCTCGAATGCGCGCTGTGCGACACCGCAGCCACGGGCCGCGACGTTGACCCGGCCGACCTCGACTCCGTCCATCATTTGGTAAAACCCTCGGCCGGTGGTGCCGCCGAGAACCCGATTGGCCGGAATGCGCAGTCCGTCCATGATGAGTTCGGTGGTGTCGACCCCCTTGTAACCCATCTTGTCGATCTTGCCGGGGATGGTGAGGCCGGGACGGACCTCTCCGAAGCCGGGCTCCTTCTCCACGAGGAAGGTCGTCATCGACTTGTGGGGCGCCGTGCCCTCGGGGTGTCCTTCGTCACTTCTGACCAGAACGGCCACCAGAGTCGAGGATCCGCCGTTCGTCAGCCACATCTTCTGGCCGTTCAGGACGTACTCGTCGCCGTCCTTGACCGCCTTGGACGTGATGGCCGACACGTCCGAGCCGAGCGCCGGCTCCGACATCGAGAAGGCGCCGCGCACCTCGCCGAGCGCCATGCGGGGCAGGAAGTGGTCCTTCTGCTCCTGCGTCCCGTGCTGCTTGAGCATGTACGCCACGATGAAGTGCGTGTTGATGATGCCGGAGACCGACATCCAGCCGCGGGCGATCTCCTCGACGCACAGCGCGTACGTGAGGAGGGACTCGCCGAGACCGCCGTACTCCTCGGGGATCATCAGGCCGAAGAGGCCGAGCTCCTTGAGACCGTCGACGATCTCCTGCGGATACTCGTCGCGGTGCTCCAGCTCGGTGGCGACGGGGATGATCTCCTTGTCCACGAAATCGCGGACCGTGGAGAGGATCTCCTGCTGGACATCGGTCAGACCGGCGGTCCGGGCGAGTCGCGCCATGACTACTTCTCCGTCTTCTTCTCCGCCGGGGCGGTGAGTTCGGGCCGGCCGGGCTGCTCGCCGCCGCGCTCCTTGATGTACGTCTCGGTGGGGACCATCACCTTGCGGCGGAACACGCAGACCAGCGTGCCGTCCTGCTTGTAGCCCTTGGTCTCCACGTAGACGATCCCGCGGTCCGACTTGGACCGGGAGGGCGTCTTGTCGAGGACCGTGGTCTCGCCGTAGATCGTGTCGCCGTGGAAGGTCGGCGCCACGTGCTTCAGCGACTCGACCTCCAGGTTCGCGATCGCCTTGCCCGAGACGTCCGGCACGGACATGCCGAGCAGCAGCGAGTAGATGTAGTTCCCGACGACGACGTTCTTGCCGAAATCGGTCGTCTTCTCCGCATAGTTGCTGTCCATGTGGAGCGGGTGGTGGTTCATGGTCAGCAGGCAGAAGAGGTGGTCGTCGTACTCCGTGACCGTCTTTCCGGGCCAGTGCTTGTAGACCGCGCCGACCTCGAACTCTTCGTAGGTGCGTCCGAACTGCATGGTGCTCAGGCCTCCGGGGCTTCGAACGAGGTGGTGCGCCGCATGCCCGCGGCCCGGCCCTTGCCCGAGATGACGAGGGCCATCTTGCGGCTGGCCTCGTCGATCATCTCGTCGCCCAGCATCGCCGAGCCCTTCTTGCCGCCGGCCTCGGACGTGTAGTAGTCGTACGCGTCCAGGATCAGCTCGGCGTGGTCGAAGTCCTCCTGCGAGGGCGAGAAGATCTCGTTCGAGGCCTCCACCTGACCCGGGTGCAGCACCCACTTGCCGTCGAAGCCGAGCGCCGCGGCGCGCTGGGCGACCGCGCGGTAGCCGTCGATGTTGCGGATCTGGAGGTAGGGACCGTCGATCGCCTGGAGGTTGTTGGCACGGGCGGCCATCAGGATCTTCATCAGGATGTAGTGGTAGGCGTCCGCCGGGTAGCCGGGCGGCTGCTCACCGACGACCAGTGACTTCATGTTGATCGACGCCATGAAGTCGGCCGGGCCGAAGATGATCGTCTCCACGCGCTGCGAGGCGGTGGCGATCTCGTTGACGTTGTTCAGGCCCTGGGCGTTCTCGATCTGCGCCTCGATGCCGATCTTGCCGACCTCGAAGCCCATCGTCTTCTCGATCTGCGTCAGCAGGAGGTCGAGCGCCACGACCTGCTGGGCCGTCTGGACCTTCGGCAGCATGATGCAGTCGAGGTTCTGCCCCGCGCCCTCGACGACCGTGACGACGTCGCGGTACGTCCACTCGGTCGTCCAGTCGTTGACGCGCACGACCCGGGTCTTGCCGGTCCAGTCACCCTCGTTGAGGAACTTGACGATGGTGTGCCGGGCGTCGGGCTTGGCCAGCGGCGCGCACGCGTCCTCCAGGTCCAGGAAGACCTGGTCCGCGGGAAGGCCCTGGGCCTTCTCCAGGAAGCGGGGGTTGCTGCCCGGAACGGCCAGACAGGAGCGCCTGGGACGCAGACGGTTGACGGGCGTGGTCATGCGGGGACCTCCAGGGGGTCGAGCTTGTTCGCTTTGCGGATCTCGTCGACGATACGGCCGATGATTCCGGTGATGTCGAAGTCCTTCGGGGTGAAGACCGCGGCCACTCCCGCGGCCCGCAGCTGTTCGGCGTCGGCGTTCGGGATGATCCCGCCCGCGATCACCGGAATGTCGGCCGCACCGGCCGCGCGCAGCTTCTCCAGGACGTCCGGGACCAACTGGGCGTGGGACCCGGAGAGGATGGACAGGCCCACGGCGTGCACGTCCTCCGCCACGGCCGCGTCCACGATCTGCTCCGGGGTGAGCCGGATGCCCTGGTAGACCACCTCGAAGCCGGCGTCACGCGCCCGCACGGCGATCTGCTCGGCGCCGTTGGAGTGGCCGTCCAGACCCGGCTTGCCCACCAGGAAGCGGAGGTTGCCGGCGCCGAGGTCCTTGGCGGTCAGCTCCACCTTGCGGCGCACCAGCGCGAGCGCCGTGCCCTCCTCGGCGGTGACCGCGACGGGCGCCGAGGAGACGCCGGTCGGGGCGCGGAACTCGCCGAACACCTCGCGCAGGGCCCCGGCCCACTCGCCGGTGGTGACACCGGCGCGGGCGCACTCCAGGGTGGCCTCCATGAGGTTGGCGGTGCCCTTCGCGGCCTCCTTCAGCTTCTCCAGCGCCTTGCACGGGCGCGGGTGGTTGAAGGGAGGCTGGTACCGCGTGTCGCGCCAGGTCCCGAGCGCGGAGATCACCCGGGCCTCGACCGCGGGGTCGACCGTCATGATCGCCGCGTCCAGGTCGGCGGTGAGCGGGTTCGGCTCGGTCGACTGGAAGACGTTGACGCCGACGATCTTGTCGGTGCCGCCCTCGATCCGGCCCCGGCGCTCGGCGTGCGAGGAGACGAGCTGCGACTTGAGGTAGCCGGACTCGACGGCGGCCATCGCGCCGCCCATCTCCTCGATCCGCGCGATCTCGGCCAGCGACTCCTCGACGAGGGCGGTCACCTTGGCCTCGATCACGTGCGAGCCCTCGAAGATGTCCTCGTACTCCAGCAGGTCGCTCTCGTGCGCGAGGACCTGCTGGATGCGCAGCGACCACTGCTGGTCCCACGGGCGGGGCAGACCCAGCGCCTCGTTCCAGGCGGGCAACTGGACGGCACGCGCGCGGGCGTCCTTGGACAGGGTGACGGCCAGCATCTCGAGGACGATCCGCTGGACGTTGTTCTCCGGCTGCGCCTCGGTCAGACCGAGGGAGTTGACCTGGACGCCGTACCGGAAGCGCCGCTGCTTGGGGTCCTCGATGCCGTACCGCTCGCGCGTGATCTTGTCCCAGATCCGCCCGAACGCCCGCATCTTGCACATCTCCTCGATGAAGCGGACACCCGCGTTCACGAAGAAGGAGATACGGGCCACGACATCGCCCTTGCGGTCCTCGTCGATCTGCCCGGACGCGAACACCGCGTCCAGGACGGCGATCGCGGTGGACATCGCGTACGCGATCTCCTGGACCGGCGTGGCGCCGGCCTCCTGGAGGTGGTAGCTGCAGATGTTGATCGGGTTCCACTTGGGGATGTGGTTGACCGTGTACGTGATCATGTCCGTCGTGAGACGGAGGGAGGGCACCGGCGGGAAGACGTGCGTCCCCCGCGAGAGGTACTCCTTCACGATGTCGTTCTGGGTCGTCCCCTGGAGCTTGGTGATGTCGGCGCCCTGCTCCTCGGCGACGACCTGATAGAGCGCCAGCAGCCACATGGCGGTGGCGTTGATGGTCATCGAGGTGTTCATCTGCTCCAGGGGGATGTCCTGGAACAGCCTGCGCATGTCACCGAGGTGCGAGACCGGCACGCCGACCCGGCCGACCTCGCCGCGGGCGAGGATGTGGTCGGGGTCGTAGCCCGTCTGCGTCGGCAGGTCGAAGGCCACGGAGAGCCCTGTCTGCCCCTTGGCGAGGTTACGCCGGTACAACTCGTTGGACGCCTCGGCCGTGGAGTGGCCGGCGTACGTGCGCATGAGCCACGGCCGGTCCTTCACTCGCTGCCCGTCGGCTGTCTGACGCTCTGTCATGGTGGACCTCAGACGTTCCGGAAGCGGTTGATGGCGTCGATGTGCTGGGCGCGCTTCTCCTGGTCGCGGACGCCCAGGCCCTCCTCGGGAGCCAGCGCGAGGACGCCGACCTTGCCCTGGTGGAGGTTGCGGTGCACGTCGTGGGCGGCCTGCCCGGTGTCCTCCAGGGAGTAGACCTTGGAGAGCGTCGGGTGGATCTTGCCCTTGGCGACGAGCCGGTTGGCCTCCCATGCCTCGCGGTAGTTCGCGAAGTGCGAGCCGATGATCCGCTTCAGCGACATCCACAGGTAGCGGTTGTCGTACTCGTGCATGTAGCCCGAGGTCGAGGCGCAGGTGGTGATGGTGCCGCCCTTGCGGGTGACGTACACCGAGGCGCCGAAGGTCTCGCGGCCCGGGTGCTCGAAGACGATGTCGATGTCCTCGCCGCCGGTGAACTCGCGGATGCGCTTGCCGAAGCGCTTCCACTCCTTCGGGTCCTGGGTGGTCTCGTCCTTCCAGAACTTGTAGCCCTCGGCGCTGCGGTCGATGATCGCCTCGGCGCCCATCGAGCGGCAGATGTCCGCCTTCTGCTCGCTGGAGACGACACAGATCGGGTTGGCGCCGCCGGCGAGCGCGAACTGCGTGGCGTACGAGCCGAGTCCGCCGCTCGCGCCCCAGATCAGGACGTTGTCGCCCTGCTTCATGCCGGCGCCGTTGCGGGAGACGAGCTGCCGGTAGGCGGTGGAGTTCACCAGGCCGGGAGCGGCGGCCTCCTCCCAGCTCAGGTGGTCCGGCTTCGGCATCAGCTGGTTGGACTTGACGAGCGCGATCTCGGCGAGGCCGCCGAAGTTGGTCTCGAAGCCCCAGATGCGCTGCTCGGGGTCGAGCATCGTGTCGTTGTGGCCGTCCGAGGACTCCAGCTCGACCGACAGACAGTGCGCGACGACCTCGTCGCCGGGCTTCCAGGAGTTGACTCCCGGGCCGGTGCGCAGCACGACGCCCGCGAGGTCCGAACCGATGATGTGGTACGGCAGGTCGTGGCGCTTGCTGAGGTCGCTGAGCCGCCCGTAGCGCTCCAGGAAGTTGAAGGTCGACACCGGTTCGAAGATCGACGTCCAGACCGAGTTGTAGTTCACCGAGGACGCCATCACCGCGACCAGGGCCTCGCCCGGTCCCAGCTCCGGCACCGGCACGTCGTCCAGGTGGATCGACTTGCGGGGGTCCTTGTCGCGGCTGCTGAGCCCGGCGAACATCTCCGCCTCGTCCTTGTGCACGGTGATCGCGCGGTAGGACTCGGGGAGCGGAAGAGCGGCGAAGTCGGCGGACGTGGCCGTCTGCGACTGAATCGCGTCCAGGATTTCCTTCACGGTGTTGCCTCCGGCGATACGCGTTCAGAGGGAGAACGCTGAGGGGTACGTCGGTGCTGCTGCTGAGGGGTGTGCCGTCGGTCCGGCGGAGGTGGTGCTGTGGCAGCGCTGTGGTTGGCGCAGGAGGTTGCCTGTGACGCAGGCGTCCGGGCGCGCAGGCCATGGGGCTTGCGGGGACAGCCGGCGTACGCATGGTCTCTGCACGCCGGCCGCCCGGACTCCTTCAACGTATGGCACGCCGTGTCACCTGACAAGGCACGGAGTGCCAGAAGTTGCGCTCAGGTGAAATCTTTACGCAACACGTGAGCGATGATCGATCAGGCGGGCGCCCAAAACGCTCAAAACAGGGTATAAAAAACGCCGGACACGCTCGAAGTGAGCGTGTCCGGCGCTTGGTCGGAGAAAGGGCCGCCCGCGGGCGGACGGCCGCTAGGACCGTTCCTTGAGGGCCTGCTCGATGGTGCGCATGACCTGGTCCAGCGGGGCGTCGACCCGGGCGACGGTCACCAGGACGTCCCCCTCGGTGAAGGCCGAGGCGGGCGCCGTTCGCGGCGCGGTCTCCCGTCCCGCGCCGATCCCGGTGCCGAAGGTCTTGCGGACGATGGCGAAGGCGTGGTCCAGCTGCGACTCCACGTCGCCCTGGCCGCCGGCCCTCAGCCAGCGCCGCAGGACGTGGTTGTGGGCCGTGACCACGGCCGACGCGGCGACCTCCGCCAGCAGCGGATCGTCGTTGGCGTCGTCGTCGTGCGCGTGCTCGTCGAAGTGGCCGAGGAGGTAGCGGGTGAAGAGGCGCTCGTAGCGGGCCACCGAGGCGATCTCGGCCTCGCGCAGCGTCGGCACCTCGCGGGTCAGCTTGTAGCGGGAGACGGAGATCTCCGGCTGGGCCGCGTACATCCTCATGACTTCCTTGATGCCGCGGCACACGGTGTCGAGCGGATGCTCGTGCGCGGGTGCCGCGTTGAGCACCGCCTCGGCCCGGATCAGGGTGTCGTCGTGATCGGGGAAGATCGCCTCTTCCTTGGAGCGGAAGTGGCGGAAGAAGGTGCGGCGGGCGACTCCGGCCCGGGCCGCGATCTCGTCGACGGTGGTCGCCTCGTACCCCTTGGCGGCGAACAGCTCCATGGCCGCGGCCGCCAGTTCCCGGCGCATCTTGAGGCGTTGGGCCGCCGCGCGACTGCCCGCGGCGCTCTCCGGCGCGTCGGGCGTGGCTGGCGTACGTGAGGACCTGGCGGGCTGGGACATGCCCCGAACGTACTGCATGTGCGCAGGAGAGCGCGCATGTCCGGGGATCCCCCCGCCCTGGAAGGGCGGGGGGTGTCCGGCGGGGCCCAGTAGTCCGCCCCAGTCCGCGTCGTCCGCGAACCAGTCGCCCGGACCCTCAGCGGCGGGCATATTCGCGGAAGCCGCGGCCCGTCTTGCGGCCGAGGCAGCCCGCGGCCACCAGGTGCTCCAGGAGCGGCGCGGGGGCGAGACCGGGGTCCCGGAACTCGCGGTGCAGGACCTTCTCGATGGCCAGCGAGACATCGAGCCCGACCACGTCGAGCAGCTCGAAGGGGCCCATCGGGTAGCCGCCGCCGAGCTTCATGGCCGCGTCGATGTCGTCCAGCGAGGCGTAGTGCTCCTGCACCATCTTGATCGCGTTGTTCAGGTACGGGAACAGCAGCGCGTTCACGATGAAGCCGGCCCGGTCACCGCAGTCCACCGGGTGCTTGCGGATCTTCGCGCAGACCTCGCGCACGGTGGCGTGCACGTCGTCCGCGGTCAGCACGGTCCGCACGACCTCGACCAGCTTCATCGCCGGGGCCGGGTTGAAGAAGTGCATGCCGATGACGTCCTGCGGGCGCGAGGTGGCGCGGGCGCAGGCGACGACGGGCAGCGAGGAGGTGGTGGTGGCCAGGATCGCGCCGGGCTTGCAGACCTTGTCGAACGTGCCGAACAGCTGCTGCTTGACCTCCAGGTCCTCGGCGACGGCCTCCAGCGCCAGGTCCACGTCGGCGAAGTCGTCGTAGCTGCCGGTCGGTGTGATCAGCTCCAGGGTCTGCGCCGCCGCCTCGGCCGTCATCCGGCCCTTGTCGACGGAACGGGCGAGCGACTTGCCGATCCGGGCCTTGGCCGCCTGCGCCTTCTCCTCCGTACGGGCGGCGAGGACGACCTCGTACCCGGCCTTGGCGAAGACCTCGGCGATCCCGGAGGCCATGGTGCCGGAGCCGGCCACGCCCACCGAGCGGATCGTACGGCCCTGCGCCAGGACAGCGCCCTCCAGCGGCGTCAGCGCGTCCCGCACGACGGCGTCGCTGCCGGGGGCCTCGTACGAGTAGAAGCCCCGCCCGGACTTGCGTCCGGTCAGGCCCGCCTCGCTGAGCTGCTTGAGGATCGGCGCGGGGGCGTGCAGCCGGTCGCGCGACTCGGAGTACATCGCCTCCAGGACGGTCCGCGCGGTGTCCACACCGATCAGGTCGAGCAGCGCGAGCGGGCCCATGGGCAGTCCGCAGCCGAGCTTCATCGCCGCGTCGATGTCCTCGCGGGAGGCGTACTTCGCCTCGTACATCGCGGCCGCCTGGTTCAGGTAGCCGAAGAGCAGGCCGTCGGCGACGAAACCGGGGCGGTCGCCCACCGCGACCGGCTCCTTGCCCAGTTCGACGGCCAGGTCGGTCACGGCGGTCACGGCCGTCGGCGCGGTCAGCACCGAGGAGACGACCTCGACCAGCTTCATCGCGGGCGCCGGGTTGAAGAAGTGCAGGCCGAGCACGCGCTCGGGGCGGGCGGAGTCGGCGGCGAGACGGGTCACGGACAGCGCGTTGGTGCCCGTGGCGAGGATCGCCTCGGGGCGCACGATGCCGTCGAGCGCCCGGAAGACCTGCTGCTTGATGTCGTACGACTCCGGGGTCACCTCGATGACGAGGTCGGCGTCGGCGGCGGCCGCGAGGTCGGTGAAGGTGCGGAAGCGGGCGAGGGCGTCGGTGCGCTCCGCGTCGCTCAGGTGCTCGCGGCGCACGGCGCGGGCGGTGGAGGCTTCGAGGGTGGCCACGGCCTGGGCGGCCGCGGCTTCGCTGATGTCGATGCCGATCACGTCACGGCCGGCCCGGACGAGGACCTCGGCGATGCCGGTGCCCATGGTGCCGAGGCCGACGACGGCGACGGTCTTCAGCGGGGACAGAGGGGTGTCGGACAGGGGAGTGGCCATCGCGGGACTCCTGGAGGAAGTGACGACTGAGGAGCGCACGCGGGTGCGCCGACAGGCGCACACCGTGCGGAGGTTGCGGGTGTTTCCGGGCTGACGAGCGCACACGCCCGGTGCCGTCCCCGAGCGCCGGAGAAACGGGCGCCCATGGGCGGTGAAAGCCGACCGGCCCTGTCCCGGAGCCATGTCGTACTGAGGTACCTGAAGTACCGAACCGACTGCTCTCACGATGGCTGCGTCACCAGGCCACCGAGAGGTGAGACACGAGTGGGTAACTCGCTCGTCTGAGCTTAACCCGCCGGTAACGAGCGCGCCAGCCCCCGACTTTGTGATGTACGTCCCCGCACCTCACCGGCTTGCCTAAGCTCGGCCCCATGGACGAAGCGTTGCGATCACTCACGGAGCGTCTGCGCGCCGAGGCCGGGGCCGGATCCGCGGCGGCCTACGAACGTCTGGCGGAGACGGAGGATCCCGATGTGCTGGCCGCGGCGCTGACCGAACCCGGACAGCCGCTCTGGGCGCGGGAGTTGGTCGCCTTCCGGCTCGGCACCGCGGGGGACCGGCGGGCCTTCGAGGCACTCGTCCTGCTGCTCAACCACCGTGACCCGCCACGCTGCGCGTCCGCCGCCCAGGCCCTGGCCCGGCTCGGCGACCCGCGCACCGCCCGCGCCGCGGCGGCGCTCGCCACCAACGAACTGCGGGTCGCGTACGCGCTCCAGCCGGTGCGGCTCCTGGTCGAACTGCGCGCCCCCGAGGCCGTGCCCGCGCTGATCACCACCCTGGAACGCAGGCTGCGCCCGCACGACCCCTACCGCAAGGTGGCTCTCGCCTGCGCGGAAGGCCTGGGTGTCCTCGGCGACGCCCGCGCGCGCGTGGTCCTGAACGAGGCGCTGGCCCACCCCGCGCTCGCGGAGACGGCGGTACGCGCGCTGAACCGGTTGCCCGGGCAACGGACCTAGGGCCCGCCCGTCCGGCGCTTCACGCCCGCCCGGGGGCGACGACGCGAACGACCGGACAGGCCCTGGGGCTACCGGTTCGCGTCGCCGGTCAGCACGCGCGCGTACCGGACCTCGGGCACCGTGGCCCCGCCCGCCTCGAAGGGCTCCTCCGCGCCGTCGGGACGGAAGCCGGCTCTCTCGTAGAAACGGCGGGCCGTGGTGTTCTCCTTGAGGACCCACAGCAGCATGCGCTCGTGCCCGGCCCGTGCACAGCGGGCCACCGACTCGCGCAGCAGGGCCTGCCCGATCCCCTGGCCCAGCACGTCCGGGTGCACATAGATCGCGTACAACTCGACGTCCCCGGACCGGACTTCGTCGTCCCGGTGCGGGCCGTGGCAGGCCCAGCCGACCACGGATCCGGCGCGCTCCGCGACCAGGTTCACGACGGACCCGTCGGCCTGCCGGAGGCGGTCGCGCCGGCGCGCCGCGTCCTCGGCCGCATCGAGTCCGTCCAGGTACGGCTGGGGCATTAGGCCCTTGTACGCGTGCTGCCAGCCGCGCACCCGGATCTCGGCGACCCGTGCGCAGTCGGCGAGGGTCATCTCACGGACCCGCGGCCCGTCGGGGGCGGAGGCGGTCGTCGGCTCGTTCATGGGTCCATCGTGGACCACGGGTCCGACAGCGCCCCCGACGGGCGTGCGTGCGGCGGGGGTTCAGCCCCGGTAGCCGAGCAGGCCGTGCAGCGTCGAACCCCGCGAGGAGGAGGACGCGGCCTTCGCGGTCAGCGGCTTGGGGTCGGGCAGCGTCTGGCAGACCGCGTCGGCCTCGCCGCCGCCGCGCGGCACCGTGCCGTCGGTCAGATAGGCCGCCAGGTACTTGTCCAGGCAGGCGTTGCCGCTGAGCGTGATGCCGTGGTTGCCGCCGCCCTGTTCGACCACCAAGGAGGAGCCGCGCAGCCGGTGATGGACCGTCACCCCGCCCTCGTAGGGAGTGGCCGCGTCGTCGGTCGCCTGGAAGAGCAGCGTCGGGGGCAGCCGGTGGTTGGAGATGTCCACGGGCTGGAGCGAGTCCGTCGGCCAGAACGCGCACGGCGCGTTGTACCAGGCGTTGTTCCAGGCCATGAACGGCGCCTTGTCGTAGACCGCCCAGCTGTCACGGCGCCACTGGCGCCAGTCGCGCGGCCAGGACGCGTCACGGCACTGGACCGCCGTGTAGACGCTGTAGCCGTTGTCGCCCGACGCGTCGACGGCGCCGAAGTTCTCGTACGCCTCCACGAGCGGGTCCGAGTTCTTGGCGTTCACATAGGACGCGAAGGCCTCGGCGAGGTAGGGCCAGTAGCCGTTGTAGTAGCCGCCCGGGATGAAGGTGTCCTCCAGTTCGGATGCGCCCACCTTCTTCTGCGCGGGGTTCTTGGCCAGCGCCGCGCGCATCGCGTACCACTTGGACTCGACCACGGACGGGTCGGTGCCGAGCTTGTAGGCGGCGTTGTTCTTCGCGACCCAGGCGAGGAAGGCCAGATGACGGTCGTTGAAGGCGTAGTCCTGGCCGATGTTGTCGTCGTACCACACGCCGTCGGGGTCGACGATGGAGTCGAGGACCAGCCGGCGGACCCGCTGCGGGTAGAGCTTGGCGTACACGGCGCCCAGATAGGTGCCGTACGAGTAGCCGAAGTAGTTGATCTTCGTGGCGCCGAGGGCGGCGCGGATCGCGTCCATGTCGCGGACCGCGCTCACCGTGTCGAGGTACGGCAGCAGCTTGGCGTATTTCGTCCGGCAGGCCTCGGCGAAGTCCCTGGCGCGCACGAGGTTGGCCTTCTCGATGGCCCTGGTGCTCGGCACGGTGTCGGGGCGGACCGGCTTGAAGTGCCCCGGCTTGCAGTCCAGCGCGGGCCTGCTCGCGCCCACACCGCGCGGGTCGAATCCGATGACGTCGTACTGCGCCGCCACGGTCTTGGGCAGCGCGGAGGCGACGAAGCCGGCCAGGGTGATTCCGCTGCCGCCGGGCCCGCCCGGGTTCACCAGCAGCGGTCCCTGGAACGTCTTCGCGGTGTGCGGGACCCGGGACAGGGCGAGGGTGATCCGCTCGCTGTAGGGGTTCGCATGGTCGAGCGGCACCTTCAGGGAGGCGCACTGGAGCGTCGGATAGTCGCTGGTGCCGCACTTCTTCCAGACGGGTTTCGCGGTCCGGGTGGTGCGCGGTGCGGCGGCGGGGCCGGTGCTCGCGTCGGCGGGGATCGACGTGATCATCCCGGCCAGCACGACGGCCGCGCCGCACAAAGCAACTGCGCGTTTCTTCACAAGGCCTCCCAGGACGGAGGATTCTGAGCCGTGCACGCCACGGCCTTCGCCGTATCGTGCCGGAGGCGGGTCCTGGAAGAACGTGTTCCGGTGAGAGTCGACCCGATTGGATGGCGGGATGCGCTCGGATGCCGCCATCCGCGGACCCGGCGGACTTCGGGTCGCCTGCCGTCAAGTCACGGGTCCTCAGAGAAGCGTCAGCTGTGTCGGCCCGGTCGCGGCGGGCGCCGGGGCGGCCTCGGGTTCCGGGACCGTGATCCGGCGCGGCATCCCCGCGCGCGTGGGGCCGATGCCGTACTCCTGGGCCAGTTCGTGGACCTGACGGGTGATCCGGCGCTGGTACCACCTCGGGGCGTAGGCGCCCTCCGCGTACAGCCGCTCGTAGCGCCGTACGAGATGGGGGTGGTGGTGCTCTAGCCAGGCCATGAACCATTCGCGGGCGCCGGGCCGCAGATGCAGGACCAGCGGGGTCACCGAGGTGGCGCCCGAGGCCGCGACGGCCCTGACGGTGGCGCGCAGCTGGGCCGGGTGGTCGCCCAGGAACGGGATCACGGGCGCCATCAGGACGCCGCAGCCGATGCCGTGGTCCGTGAGCGTCCGGACGACGTCCAGCCGGCGCTCGGGGGCCGGGGTGCCCGGCTCCACCGTGCGCCACAGCTCGGCGTCGGTGAAGCCGACCGACACGGATATCCCGACGTCGGTGACCTCGGCCGCCTGCCGGAGCAGATCGAGGTCGCGCAGGATGAGCGTCCCCTTCGTCAGGATCGAGAAGGGGTTCGCGTGGTCCCGCAGGGCCGCGATGATGCCCGGCATGAGCCGGTAGCGGCCCTCGGCGCGCTGGTAGCAGTCGACGTTGGTGCCCATCGCGATGTGCTCGCCCAGCCAGCGGCGCGAGGCGAGCTGGCGGCGCAGCAGCCCGGGCGCGTTGACCTTCACCACGATCTGCGAGTCGAACCCGAGCCCGGTGTCGAGGTCCAGATAGCTGTGCGTCTTGCGGGCGAAGCAGTACACGCACGCGTGCGTGCACCCCCGGTAGGGGTTGACCGTCCACTCGAACGGCATGCGGGAGGCCCCCGGCACGCGGTTCACGATCGACCGCGCCCGGATCTCGTGGAAGGTGATCCCCCGGAACTCGGGGGTGTCGAACGTCCTCGTCGTGACCGCGTCCGCTCCGAACAGGGCGGCGTCCCGGGCGGGGCCGTCGGCCGGATCCGCTGTCAGGTTCTCCCAGCGCATGGCGCCTCCTAGGTAGCACTGAACAGAGAATAGAACACATGTTCCCTTGATCGTGCGATCCGTTTCCCGTGTCGCCCCACCGGTGCGGCCCGCGCCGGGGGATGCGCCGAGGGGTACCCCGATTTGGGAGCGCGGGCCGGCGGGTGGTTGGCTGGCCGCACACCCCGAGGAACCAAGTGCTGGAGGAAGTGCCATGGCGCAGGTCGAGGCCACGACGGAGCGGGTCATCGCGGCGGACGCGGAAACGGTGTTCGACGCCCTGGCCGACTACAGCGGCACGCGGCCCGAGCTGCTGCCCGAGCACTTCAGCGAGTACGAGGTGCGCGAGGGCGGCGACGGCGAGGGCACCCTCGTCCACTGGAAGCTCCAGGCCACCAGCAAGCGCGTCCGCGACTGCCTGCTCGAGGTGAGCGAGCCCACCGACGGCGAGCTCGTCGAGAAGGACCGCAACTCCTCCATGGTCACCACCTGGCGTGTCACCCCGGCCGGCGAGGGCAGCTCCCGTGTCCAGGTCACCAGCGTCTGGAACGGCGCGGGCGGCATCGGCGGCTTCTTCGAGCGGACCTTCGCGCCCAAGGGCCTCGGCCGCATCTACGACGCCCTGCTCGCCAACCTCGCGGCGCGCACCGAGAAGTGACCCCGCCCCCGGGAGGCGCGCGCTCCCGGGGCCCCAGGCGCGGCCGTCGGACGGTCACTTGACGGCGAGTGCCGCCAAGGGGCCCCACCCGACGGCGTGTTGTGCCCTCACCGGTTCGGGTGGATCTCCGCCCGGTGCCGCACCGCGCCGTAACTCGTCACGCTTGCCGGGAGTTGTCGCGATTGGCGGCAATTGTGCGGCGGGTGCGACGAGGGGAGCGGATACGTGGGCGGGATCACTCTGGTGCCGGACGAAACGGCCCTCGCACCCCTGCCCGACCCCGCCCCGACGGCCGCCGGACCCGCGGGACCGACCCCGCGCCAGGTGCGCCTGATCTTCTGCGGACTGATCCCGGCGCTGCTCCTCGCCGCCCTCGAACAGATGATCGTGGCCACGGCCCTGCCGAAGATCGTCGGGGAACTGCACGGCCTCGACCGGATGTCCTGGGCGATCACCGCCTATCTGCTCACCTCGACCGTCGGACTCCCCGTCTACGGCAAGCTCGGCGACCTCTACGGCCGCAAGGGCGTCTTCCAGTTCGCCATCGCCGTCTTCGTCGTGGGCTCAGCGCTCGCCGGACGGGCGACGACCATGGACCAGCTCATCGCCTTCCGGGCGGTCCAGGGCCTCGGCGCCGGCGGCCTCATGATCGGCGTGCAGGCGATCATCGCGGACATCGTCCCGCCGCGCAGACGCGGCCGGTTCATGGGGCTCATCGGCGCCGCGTTCGGCCTCGCCTCGGTCGCGGGCCCCCTGCTGGGCGGCTACTTCACCGACCACCTGTCCTGGCGCTGGTGCTTCTACGTCAACGTGCCCTTCGGACTGCTCACCCTGGCCGTCGTCACGGTCGTCCTGAAGCTGCCCAGGCCCGTGGTCCGCGGACGGGTCGACGTCCTCGGGGTGCTGCTCCTCGCCGCCGCCTCGACCTGCCTGGTCCTGCTGACCAGCTGGGGCGGCACCGAGTACGCCTGGACCTCGCGGGTGGTCCTCGCCCTGGCCGCGGGAGCGGTCGCCGCCACGGCCCTCTTCCTCGTCGTCGAGCGCTTCGCGGTCGAACCCCTCATCCCGCCGCGGCTGTTCAGGGACCCCGTCTTCGACGTCACCGCGCTCGTCGGCCTGGTCGTCGGCGCCGCGCTCTTCGGAGCCGCCGGATACCTCCCCACCTTTCTCCAGATGGCGTACGGCGCCGGGGCCACGGAGTCCGGTCTCCTGATGCTCCCCATGATGGGCGGCATCGTCGTCGCCTCCGTCGTCTCCGGGCAGCTCATCAGCCGCACCGGCCGCTACAAGGTCTTCCCGGTCCTCGGCTGCGCCCTCGCGGCCACCGGCATGTGGCTGCTCTCCCGCCTCGGCGCCCACACCCAAAGGCTCCACTACAGCGTCTGGATGGCGGTCCTCGGCGCCGGTATCGGCATGGTCATGCCGGTTCTGGTGGTCGCCGTGCAGAACTCCGTCCGGCCCGCCGACCTCGGCACCGCGACCAGCGCCAACAACTACTTCCGCCAGATCGGCGGCAGCGTCGGCGCCGCCGTCTTCGGCACGCTCTTCGCCCACCGGCTGGCCGGCGCGCTCGCCGACCGCCTCCCCGCGCGCGCGGGCGGGACCGCCCCGGACCCCGAGTCCCTGACCCCGCAACTCGTCCACGCGATGCCCGCCGCCCTGCGCGACCGGTACATCGGCGCCTACGTCGACGCCATGCCGCGGATCTTCCTCTACCTCGTGCCGGTCCTCGTCCTCGGCCTGCTCATCGCCTGTTTCCTCAAGGAGAAACCGCTGGTGACCCACAACGCATCCACCTCGGACCCCGACGCCGCGCACACCGACCGCGTCCCGCAGGCCCGTTCGGCGCACTCCGCCGGGATTCCCGTCTGCGGCACGGTGCAGCACCCCGACGGGACCGCCGTCGCGTGCGCCGCGCTCACCCTCATCGACATCGGGGGACGTCAGATCGGGCGGGGCGCCAGCGCGGTGGACGGGCGGTACGCGCTGTCCACGCCCGGGTCGGGCTCGTACATGCTGATCGCCGCGGCGGGCGGCCACCAGCCGCAGGCCGTCTCGGTGACCGTCGGCGAACGGCCCGTCGAGCTCGACGTCGTGCTGGGCGGCGCCGGGCGGCTCACCGGCAGTGTGCTGACCGCGGACGGCACGCCCGTGCGCGAGGCCACCGTCACCCTCGCCAACGCGCACGGCGAGGTGGTGGCCACCACCCGCAGCGGACGCGAGGGCGGTTACGTCATCACGGACCTGGTGGCCGGCGAGTACACCCTCGCCGCCGGCGCGCCCGCGTTCCGCCCGGCCGCGCTCCCGGTGAGCGTCCAGGCGGCCCGCGAGACCCGCCAGGACGTCGAACTCGCCGGCGGCGCCGTGCTGCGCGGCACGGTCCGGGCGGGCGGCGGGCGGCCCGTCGAGGACGCCCGCGTGACCCTGCTGGACGCCGCGGGGAACGTGGTCGACACCCTCACCACAGGACCGGACGGGACCTTCCGGTTCGTCGACCTGTCGTCCGGCGAGTACACCGTGATCGCGGCCGGCTATCCGCCGGTGGCCACCGTGCTCCAGGTGACGGGCGGCGGCCGCACGGAACGCGACCTGCAAGTGGGGCACGAGGACTGACGCGATCCCGGAGCCGGTCACCTGGACCCACGCCCTCCGGAGACGGGGTGTGGTCCGGAGGGACTCGCAGGCCGGAGCAACTCGCAAGCGGGTCAACTGAATTGACGTTTCATCACGCCGTCCCGCGGCTCGGACCGGCGCCCCGGAGGGCGGGCCGCGCGCCGGAGCCGACCCGCCCGTGTTCAATTCCCGTATTGCCGCACATCGTGAGCGGCCGCCGCCGTACGGTGGTGGAGGCGGCACAGATCTTGCGGAGCCGTGGGGAGAGAGGGCCTGGGCCATGGACCGTGGCACGGAAACGGGCGCGGCTCCCAGCCGGCGGGCTGGGAACGGCGCGGCGGAGCACGTCGCCGACGGCCGCATCCCGCTGGCCGTGGTGGTCGTGGACCGCGACGGGCTCGTCTCGCACTGGAGCAGCGGCGCGCGACGGCTGTTCGGCGTCGCCAAGGAAGAGGCGCTGGGCCGTCTGGCGGTGGACCTGCTCCCCGTCTCCGGCGCGCTCCCCGAGGCCTCGGACGCCGTCCCCCTCGGGAGCCGTGCCACGTACGACGGACTCGGGCCCGGCCTGGAGTCCTCCCTGGACGGACGGCTCTCCTATCCCGCCGCCGGACGCGCCCGCCTCTCCGCGGCCGGGCCGGGACGGATCGACGTCCTGTGGTGGGCCTACCCGCTGGTCGGCCCCGGCCCCGAACGGCTCCTCGTGCTCGCCGCAGACGCGGCCGCGATGCGGCACGAGGACGACGACGTCTCCTTCGAGCGCATCGCGCCCGGCTTCGCGCTGCACACCGACTTCCCCGGCGCGGAGGACCTCGCCCGCCGGCTCCCCGAGATCCTGCCCAGCATGAGTGTCGGCGACAGCGCCCGCATCGTCGCCCAGGTGCTGGAACTGGGCTATCCCGTCCTGGAGTTCAGCCAGAACGACCGGGTGCCCGTCACCCCCGACTGGGGCGTTCCCCGGCGCGCGGAACGCAAGGCGCGCCGCGAACGGGCCGTCCGGGCGGCGGCGTCCGGCGCCCCCGTGTCCGGGGAGAGCCCGGACGACGAACGCGAGGATCTCGAGTACGTCGCGGTACGCGAGCGCCTGGAGTTCCTGAACGAGGTCAGCGGGCGCATCGGCACCTCCCTCGACCTGGCGCGGACCATCCAGGAGGTCAGCCGGGCCGTCGTGCCCCGCTTCACGGACGTGGCGGGCACCTATCTGCGCGAGCAGGTCGTCGCCGGTGAGGGCTTCCCCGACGGTGTGCCCGACACGACCACGATGTGGCACCGGGTCGCCCTGGAGCACACGGACGAGCCGGGCCGCTGGGACGACGTCGTGCCGGTCGGCGAGGCCATGCCCTTCCCCGCGCACACCCCGTTCTTCCAGTGCATGACCAGCGGTGAGCCCGTCCTCGTGCCGCGCATCAGCGAGCAGCTCGGGCACATGATCGCCGCGCAGTTCGAGAAGCGCGACATCAGGCCGCTCATCACGAACCGCTCCATGCTGGTCGTGCCCCTCAAGGCCCGCAACGTGGTGCTCGGATTCATGATCCTGCTGCGGCACCCCGAGCGCGTCGAGTTCAACGACATGGACCGGGTCACCGGCGCCGAACTGGCCGCCCGCGCCGGCCTGGTGCTCGACAACGCGCGCATGTACACCTACCAGGAGAGCGTCGCCGAGACCCTCCAGGACAGCATGCTGCCGACCATCGAGCCCCGCATGGCCGGCTGCGACATCGCGACCCGCTATCTGCCGGGAACCCTCCTCGGACGCGTCGGCGGCGACTGGTTCGACTCGGTGAAGCTGCCCGGCTCGCGCACCGCCCTGGTCGTCGGGGACGTCATGGGCCACGGCCTCAACTCGGCGGCCATGATGGGCCAGTTGCGTACGGCCGTGCAGACCATGGCCGCGCTCGACCTGCCGCCCGCCCAGCTGCTGCGCAACCTCGACGACCTCGCCCAGCGCCTCGGCGACACCTACCTCGCGACCTGCCTGTACGCGGTGTACGACCCGATCGCCGGACTGCTGCACCTCGCCAACGCGGGCCACATCCCGCCGGTCCTGGTCCGTGCCGCGGACGGCCGCAGCGAACTGCTCGACCTGCCGACCGGAGCGCCCATCGGGGTCGGCGGAGTGCCCTTCGAGGCCATCCGCGTACGGGTGGAACCGGGCGACCGGCTCGTGATGTGCACCGACGGGCTGGTCGAGGTGCGGGGCGAGGACATCGGTGTCGGCCTCGCCACCCTGTGCGAGTCCGCGGCGCACCCGGCCGCCTCGATGGACCAGGCCTGCGACACCATCATCCGCGCGCTCAACACACGCGGCGGCCGCAAGGACGACGTGGCCCTGCTGATGGCCCGGCTCAACGGCATCGAGCCCGAGGCCGTCGCCGAGTGGAGCCTGGCGCCCGATGCCGCCGAGGCCGGCACGGCGCGGGCCGTGGTCCGTGAGCAGCTGCGCGCGTGGGGTCTGACGGGCCTCTCGGACAACGCCGAGCTGATGGTCGGTGAACTCGTCACCAATGTCGTACGGCACGCCCACAGCCGCAGGATCGGGGTGCGGCTCGTCCGCGGCGACACCCTGCTCTGCGAGGTGGACGACGACGACCACACGCTGCCCGTCCTGCTCAGCGCGGGTCCCGGCGACGAGTTCGGACGAGGGCTGCGGCTCGTCAGCGCGCTGTCCCGCGCCTGGGGGTCCAGCCGCACCGGCGCGGGCAAGACCGTGTGGTTCGAACTGACGCTCCCGCACGGCTGATCCGTTCGTCCGGCGCCGGCGCGGCGGAGCGGCTCCGGCGCATGAAGGGGTACGGGGTTCGAATGAGGCGTGAAGGTATGCGCCGGCGGCTTGTCGCCGCACTCCGGGCACGGTAGACCGATCAGGCCCGCCGGTTCCCGGCGGGCGCGGTCGCGATCCCGGGGAGCGGGCATGAGCGTGAGCAGTCGGTACAGAGGAGCCTGGGAGGGCTTCTGGCGTGAGGCCCCCGACGGACAGGGCGGGGTCCTGTGGGACGCGGAGCCCGCGCTCACGGCCGCGGTCCACCTCGCCCACTTCGAGCCGCACCTGACCGCGCCGGACCTGCCGCTGGTCGACCTCGGCTGCGGCAACGGCACCCAGACCCGATTCCTGGCCGACCGGTTCCCGCAGGTCATCGGGACCGACCTCGCGTCCACGGCGCTCGATCACGCCCGCGCCGCCGATCCGGCCGGGCAGGCCGGGTACCGGCTGCTCGACGCGGCGGACAAGACCGAGACCGAGGCCCTGCACGCGGAGCTCGGCGACGCCAACGTCTACATGCGCGGTGTGCTCCACCAGTCCGATCCGGACGACCGGCAGCCGCTGGCGGACGGCCTGGCCACTCTGGTGGGCGACCGGGGCCGGGTCTTCCTCGTCGAGCTCGCCGAGGCCGCCGGTCCCGTGCTGCGCGCGATGGCCCAGAGTCCGGACGGCCCTCCGGCCAAGCTGGCCCCGGTGTTCCGGCACGGCATCGCCCCGGGCGCGGTCGAGGACGAGGCGGTCCCCGAGCATCTGCGCCAGGCCGGTCTCACGGTTCTCGCGAGCGGTGAACTCCCGCTCTTCACGACCGAGCACACGCCCGACGGCACCCTCATCGAACTGCCCTCGCGGTGGCTGGTGGCCGGACGCCCCGGGTGACATCGCCGGCCCGGCCCGGCACGAGTTGTCCACAGGCTCTGCCGGGTCCGGGCCGGAGCGCGTACGGTTTCGGCATGAAGATCCTCATCAGCGCCGACATGGAAGGCGCCACAGGTGTGACCTGGCCGGCCGACGTGTTGCCGGGGACCCCCCAGTGGGAGCGGTGCCGCGCGCTGTTCACCTCGGACGTGAACGCGGCGGTGCTCGGCTTCTTCGACGGCGGCGCCGACGAGGTGCTGATCAACGAAGCCCACTGGAGCATGCGCAACCTGCTGCTGGAGCGGCTCGACGAGAGAGCGGAGATGCTCACCGGACGGCACAAGTCGCTGTCCATGGTCGAGGGCGTGCAGCACGGGGACGTGGACGGCATCGCGTTCGTCGGCTACCACGCGGGGGCGGGCATGGAGGGCGTCCTCGCCCACACCTATCTCGCGAACTCCGTCACCGGCGTGTGGATCAACGACGTACGGGCCAGCGAGGGGCTGCTCAACGCCCATGTCGTCGCCGAGTACGGCGTGCCCGTCGTGCTGGTCACCGGCGACGACGTGGCCTGCGAGGACGCCCTGGGATACGCGCCGGAGGCCCTGAAGGTCGCCGTGAAGGACCATGTCTCGCGCTACGCGGCCGTGTGCCGCACCCCGGCCAGGACCGCCGCTGACATCCGGGCCGCGGCCAAGGAGGCGGCGGCGCTCGCCGTGCGGCACGAGCCGGTCGCCGGCGGGCCGTTCACCGTGGCCCTGGAGTTCGACGCCGAGCACCTGGCCATGGCCGCCACCGTCGTGCCCGGGGTCGGCCGTGTCGGTGAGCGGAAGATCGCGTACACCAGCGACACGATGTACGAGGGGATTCGGACCTTCAAGGCGGTCACCACGATCGCCTCGGCCGCGGTGGAGGAGCAGTATGGCTGACGAACGGGCACTCGACGAGGTCGTCCGGTTCACCTCCGACCTCATCCGGATCGACACCACCAACCGGGGCGGCGGGGACTGCCGGGAGCGCCCGGCCGCCGAGTACGCCGCCGCGCTGCTGGCCGAAGCGGGCCTGGAACCCACCCTCCTGGAACGCACGAAGGGGCGCACGAACGTCGTGGCCCGGCTGGAGGGCACCGACCCGTCCGCCGACGCGCTGCTCGTCCACGGTCATCTGGACGTGGTGCCCGCCCAGGCCGAGGACTGGAGCGTGGACCCGTTCTCCGGGGAGATCCGCGACGGTGTCGTCTGGGGACGCGGCGCGGTCGACATGAAGAACATGGACGCGATGATCCTCTCCGTCGTCCGGTCCTGGGCGCGCGAAGGGGTACGGCCACGGCGCGACCTCGTCATCGCCTTCACGGCCGACGAGGAGGCGAGCGCCGAGGACGGCTCGGGCTTCCTCGCCGACGAGCACCCCGGACTCTTCGAGGGCTGCACCGAGGGCGTCAGCGAGTCGGGGGCGTTCACGTTCCACGACGGCAGCGGACGGCAGCTGTATCCGATCGCGGCGGGGGAGCGGGGCACCGGCTGGCTCAAGCTCACCGCCCGGGGACGCGCGGGGCACGGCTCCAAGGTCAACCGGAGCAACGCGGTGACCCGCCTCGCCGCCGCGGTCACCCGCATCGGCGCCCACGAATGGCCGCTGCGCATCACCCCCACCGTGCGGGCCGCCCTGACCGAACTCGCCGCCCTGTACGGCGTGGACGGCGGCCTGGACGACGTGGACGCCCTGCTGGGCAAGCTCGGCCCGGCCGCCTCCCTCGTCGAGGCGACCGTCCGCAACAGCGCCAACCCGACCATGCTCAGCGCCGGTTACAAGATCAACGTGATTCCGGGGGAGGCCGTCGCCTACGTGGACGGCCGGTATCTGCCCGGCGGCGAGGACGAGTTCCGCACCACCATGGACGAACTGACCGGACCGGACGTGGAGTGGGAGTTCCACCACCACGAGGTCGCGCTCCAGGCACCGCTGGACTCGCCGACGTACGCCCGGATGCGTGCGGCCGTCGAGGAGTTCGCGCCCGAGGGCCATGTCGTCCCGTACTGCATGTCGGGCGGCACGGACGCCAAGCAGTTCTCCCGCCTCGGCATCACGGGTTACGGCTTCTCCCCGCTCAGGCTCCCCGAGGGCTTCGACTACCAGGCGATGTTCCACGGAGTCGACGAGCGCGTCCCGGTCGAGGCGCTCCACTTCGGTGTCCATGTCCTCGACCGCTTCCTGCGCACGGCCTAGGGGGACGCGATGCAGACCACGCCGTACGGTTCCTGGCCCTCGCCGATCGACGCGCGGCTCGCCGCCGCGCACGACGGCCACCCCGAGTTCGTCGGATTCGTCGGCGACGAGGCCTGGTGGACCGAACCCCGGCCGGCCGAGGGCGGGCGGCGCACGCTGGTCCGGCGCAAGGCCGACGGCACCGAGGAACCGGTGCTCCCGGCCCCCTGGAACGTGCGCAGCCGTGTCATCGAGTACGGCGGCAGCCCCTGGGCGGGTGTCATGGGCCCCGAGGGCCCGCTGATCGTCTTCGTCGACTTCGCCGACCAGCGCCTCTACCGCTGCGAACCGGGAGGCGAACCGCGCCCGCTGACCCCGGTCTCGCCGGTCGGCGGCGGGCTGCGCTGGGTGGATCCGCAGCTGCGGCCCGAGCGCGGCGAGGTCTGGTGCGTGATGGAGGAGTTCACCGGCGAGGGACCCACCGAGGTGCGCCGGGCCGTCGTCGCGGTGCCGCTGAACGGATCGGCGGCGCGAGACCGGGGCGCCGTGCGGGAACTGTCCGACGGACGACACCGGTTCGTCACCGGACCCCGGCTCTCGCCCGACGGCCGCCGGGCGGTCTGGCTCGCCTGGGACCACCCGCGCATGCCCTGGGACGGCACCGAGGTGATCCTCGCGGACGTCACCGAGGACGGCGCGCTGTCCGGTCCTCGGCCCGTCGCGGGAGGCCCGGAGGAGTCCGTCGTCCAGGCCGAGTGGGCGGCCGACGGCACGCTGCTCTTCGTCAGCGACCGCACCGGCTGGTGGAACCTGTACCGGCTCGGCGCCGACGGCGAGGCGATCGCCGTCTGCCCGCGCGAGGAGGAGTTCGGCGGCCCGCTCTGGAAGGTCGGACTCCGGTGGTTCGCGCCGCTGGACAGCGGCCTGATCGCCGTCGTGCACGGACGGGGGGCCACCGCGCTCGGGATACTGGACCCCGAGACCGGGGAGGTCGTCGACACGGCGGGCCCCTGGACCGAGTTCGCCTCGACGCTCGCCGTGCACGGCAGCAGGGTCGTCGGCGTCGGAGCCAGCCCCCGCAGCGCCCACGAGGTCGTCGAACTGGACGCCCGCACCGGCCGGGCCCGGGTGATCGGCGCCGAGCACGACGACCCGGTCGACCCCGCGTACTACCCGGAGCCCCAGATCCGCACCTTCGCGGGCCCCGCCGGACGCGAGGTCCACGCGCACGTCTACCCGCCGCACCACCCGGGCCACGTCGGCCGCGCCGACGAACTCCCGCCGTACGTCGTGCGGGTCCACGGCGGCCCCACCAGCAGGTCGGCGCTCGTCCTCGATCTGGAGATCGCCTACTTCACCTCCCGGGGCATCGGGGTGGCCGAGGTGAACTACGGCGGTTCGACCGGCCACGGGCGGGAGTACCGCAACCTGCTGCGTGAACAGTGGGGTGTCGTCGACGTCGAGGACTGCGCGGCCGTCGCGGTCGCGCTCGCCGAGGAGGGCACTGCCGACCGGCGGCGGCTCGCGATCCGGGGCGGCAGCGCGGGAGGCTGGACCACGGCCGTCTCGCTGGCCACCACCGACGTCTACGCCTGCGGCACGATCCTCTATCCCGTCGTCGACCTCACCGAATGGACCTCGGGCGAGACCCACGACTTCGAGTCGCAGTACCTGGAATCGCTCGTCGGCCCGATCGCCGAGGTTCCCGCCCGCTACACGGAGCGGTCGCCCGCGACACACGCCGACGGGATCACCGCGCCGTTCCTGCTGCTCCAGGGACTCGACGACGCCGTCTGCCCACCGGCGCAGTGCGAGCGCTTCCTGGCCCGCGTCGAGGAGCAGGGCCGTCATGTCCCGCACGCCTACATCACCTTCGAGGGCGAAGGGCACGGTTTCCGGCGCGCCGAGTCGATGGAACGCGCGTTGGAGGCCGAACTCTCGCTGTACGCGCAAGTCCTGGCACTGGACCCGCCGGGCATTCCCACCCTGGACCTCTCCAAATAGCCGGCGCACCCCCGCACATGGGCCACGAGCACATGAACCACCTGCACATGAACCACCAGCACCTGGAGCACCACGAGTGACCCGAACGACCGCATCGATCACCGCACTGACCCGGCCCGCGCGGCTCGCCGCCGGGGCCAGGGTCGCGGTCGTCGCGCCCAGCGGGCCCGTCCCCGAGGAACGGCTCGAAGCAGGCCTCGACATCCTGCGCGGCTGGGGCCTCGACCCCGTTGTGGCACCCCATGTCCTCGACCGGCACCAGGAGTTCAACTACCTGGCGGGAACGGACGCGGACCGGGCGGCGGACCTCCAGGCCGCCTGGTGCGACCCGGACGTGTCCGCGGTGCTGTGCGCCCGCGGCGGCTACGGCGCCCAGCGCATGATCGACCTGCTCGACTGGGAAGCCGTCCGGGCCGCGGGCCCCAAGGTCTTCCTCGGTTTCAGCGACATCACCGCACTGCACGAGGCGTTCGCCACCCGGGTGGGGCTCGCGACCCTGCACGGGCCGATGGTGTCGTCCCTCGGCTTCCTGAAGAACACCCGGTCCCAGGAGCACCTGCGGGCGACCCTCTTCGAACCCGAATCGGTGCGGACCATCGCCTCCGGCGAGGCCGTGGCGCTGGTGCCCGGGAAGGCCCGGGGCGTCACGCTGGGCGGTTGCGCCAGCCTGCTGGCCGCCGAACTCGGCACCCCGCACGCCCGACCCGGTGCCCGCGGCGGGCTGCTCCTGATCGAGGACGTCGGGGAGGAGCCGTACCGGCTGGACCGGATCCTGACGCAACTGCTGCGCGGCGGCTGGCTCGACGGGGTGGCCGGGATCGCGCTCGGCTCCTGGGCGGACTGCGGACCGTACGAGAGACTGCGCGCGGTGTTCGCGGACCGGCTCGGCGCCCTCGGCGTTCCGGTCGTCGAGCACTTCGGGTTCGGGCACGCGGACGGGTCGCTGACGATGCCGTTCGGTGTCCGCGCCGAACTGGACGCGGACGCGGGGACCCTGACGCTGGACGAGCCCGCGCTGCTCTGACCCGTCGGAACCTGCCGCCGGGCGGGTGCTCGCGTAGGGTGACCGGATGTCTGAGAACGCCGGCTTTCTCGCCGAGGGCTCCCGTGCGGCCCTTCGTCCCTTCACCCTCGACGACGGCGCGGAGTTCACCGCGCGGGCCAGGGAGAGCCGGAGCCTGCACCACCCCTGGCTCTTCCCGCCCGCCGACCTCGACGCCTACGCGGTCTACGCCGGGCGGCTCATCGAGGATCCGACGAAGGCCGGGTTCCTCGTCTGCGAGCGGGACGGCGGGGGGATCGCGGGCTTCATCAACATCAACAACATCGTCCACGGCGGCTTCCTGTGCGGTGCCCTCGGCTACGGGGCCTTCGCGCACGCGGCGGGCCGCGGACTGATGACCGAGGCCCTCGGCCTGGTCGTGCGGTACGCCTTCGGGGAACTGGGGCTGCACCGGCTGGAGATCAACGTCCAGCCCGCCAACACGGCCTCGGTCGCGCTCGCCCGTACCTGCGGCTTCCGGCTCGAAGGCTTCTCCCCGGCCTTCATCCACATCGACGGCGCCTGGCGCGACCACGAGCGCTGGGCCATCACCGCGGAGATGATCAAGTCCCGCTGACGGGCGCCCGCCGGCACGCGCACGGGCGACCCGGCCCTTTGCGGAATCCTGACCCGATTCTGGTGAGCGGACACCCTGGTCAGCAGGCCGATGAACATGTTCCATGGTCATCGTGACGACGATCCGACGTGACGTACTGGCCCTCCCGGCGGCGGAACTGGGCCCGAGCAACCCGCTGCCGCCCCTGCGGACCCTCGACGAGATGCACCGAATCGACGACCGCGACCGCGTCGGCCTGCCGGGCGACATGGCCCGGCAGATCGGGTACGAGCCGCTGCGCAGCGTGCTGCCGGAGCGCATACGGGACGGGTACGAGCGAGAACGGCCGCCCCGTGAACTCGACACGATAGTGATCGAGAACGACCGGCTGCGCGCCACCGTGCTGCCCGGCTACGGCGGCCGCGTCGTCTCGCTCTTCCACAAACCCACCGCGAAGGAACTGCTCTACACCAACCCGGTGCTCCAGCCGGCCTGCTTCGCCCTCAACGGCGCCTGGTTCTCCGGCGGCATCGAGTGGAACATCGGAGCCACCGGGCACACCACGCTGTCCTGCTCACCCGTCCACGCCGCCCGCGTCCCCGCCCCGGACGGCGGCGAGATGCTGCGCCTGTGGGAGTGGGAGCGGCTGCGCGACCTCCCCTTCCAGGTCGACCTGTGGCTCCCGGACGGCTCCGACTTCCTCTACGTCGGCGTCCGCGTCCGCAACCCGCACGAGAAGCCCGCCCCGCTGTACTGGTGGTCCAACATCGCGGTCCCCGAGGAGCGCAGGGTGCTCGCCCCGGCCGAGGAGGCCTGGCACTTCGGCTACGAGCGGCGGCTGCGCCGGGTGCCCGTGCCGGCGTACGACGGGACCGACCGCACGTACCCGCTCAACAGCGTCTTCCCCGCCGACTACTTCTACGAGGTGCCCGACGGGCGGCGCCGCTGGATCGCCGCGGTCGACGACGCGGGCGAGGGCCTGGTCCAGACGTCCACCGACGTCCTGCGCGGGCGCAAGCTCTTCGTCTGGGGCTCGGGGCCCGGCGGGCGGCGCTGGCAGGAATGGCTCACCGAGCCCGGGACCGGCGGGTACTGCGAGATCCAGGCCGGACTCGCCCGCACCCAGCTCGAACACGTGCCGCTTGAGGCCGAGAGCGACGTGTCCTGGCTGGAGGCGTACGGGCCGCTGACCGTCGGCGCGGAGAGCGCGCACGGCACGGACTGGGAGGCCGCGCGGGCCGAGGCCGAGAGCCGTCTGGAGAGCGCCCTCTCCCGGGACGCGGTCGACGCCGCCTACGAGGCCTGGCTGCCGCACGCCGACACCGCGCCCGGCGAGGTCCTCGCCGTCGGATCGGGCTGGGGGGCGCTCGAAGTGCTGCGCGCCGCGCACAAGTTGCCCGGTACGCCCTTCGAGGAGAGCACGCTCGGGGACGACCAGGAGCCGTGGCTGGAGCTGCTGCGCTCGGGCGCGTTCCCCGAGCCCCGGCGGGTCGGGCCGCCCGGCGAGACGCTGGTCGCCCCGCACTGGCGCGACATGCTGGAGACGGCCCCCGCCGCCCCGGTCTCGGAGTACCACCTCGGGGTCGCCCAATGGCACGCCGGGGACGTGGCCCAGGCCGTGCGCAGCTGGGAGCGCGCACTCGAACTCTCGCCCTCGCTCTGGCCGTTGCTGCGCTGCCTCGCCGTCGCCGACCAGGAGGCGGGCCACGACGAGCGCGCCGCGGACCGTTACGCCGAGGCCTTCGACGACCTGTGCCGGGAGCGGCGCGACGACGGCCCGCGGTGGACGGCGGCGACCGCGGCCCTCGGCCGCGAGGCCGTCGAGGCGCTGCTGAAGGCCGGCCGCCCGGCGCAGGCGCGTGCCGTGTGGGACCGGCTGCATCCCGCGACCCGGGAGCGGGGCCGGTTCCGGCTGGTCGAGGCCGGACTGCTGCTCGCCGAGGGGCGGCGCGAGGACGCGCGGGCGGTCTTCGACGCGGGCTTCGAGGTCGCCGACCTGCGCGAGGGCGCGGAGATCATCGACCGGCTGTGGTCCCGGCTGAGCGACGAACCCCTGCCCGCGCGCTACGACTTCCGCATGCGGCCGCCGTCCACGCCCTGAGCCGTTCACGTCCCGAGCGGTTCCCGTCCCCAGCCGTCCAGCCCCGAGCCGTTCACGTCCCGAATCCCGAACCGTCCACATCCTGGGCCCCGGGTGCTCCGCCGCGTCGGCGGCGCAGCACCCGGGGCCTTTCCCGTTCCGGGGCGGCCCGGTGGACCGGGCACGCCCGGAACCTCGGGTGCGCCCGTGTTTGGGGCCCCGGCTCAGGGGGACGCGGAAAGTCCGTACGGCGGTCGGAACCCGGTCTCGCCCGCGCCGGCGGGAGAGGCCGGAGCGCCGGGCTGTCCGGAAACCGCCGGACGAAGGGAAGGAGCATCATGAACAGCCGCCGGCTCATCGATCTGGCCCAGCAGCTGCGCGTCGACAGCGTCCGGGCCGCCGACGCGGCGGGCTCGGGCCATCCGACCTCGTCCATGTCCGCCGCCGAGCTCATGGCCGTCATGCTGGCCAACCACATCCGCTACGACTTCGAACGCCCCGGACATCCCGGCAACGACCGGTTCGTGCTCTCCAAGGGGCACGCGTCACCGCTCCTGTACTCCGCGTACAAGGCGGCGGGCGCCCTGAACGAGGCGGAACTGCTCACCTTCCGCAAGGCGGGCAGCCGGCTGGAGGGGCACCCCACGCCCCGGCGCCTCCCGTGGGTGGAGACCGCCACCGGATCGCTCGGCCAGGGACTGCCCGTCGCGGTCGGCATCGCGCTCGCCGGAAAGCGCCTCGACCGCACCGGCTACCGCGTCCGGGTGCTGTGCGGCGACAGCGAGCTCGCCGAGGGATCCGTGTGGGAGGCCGCCGAGCACGCGGGCTTCGAGCGGCTCGACAACCTCACCGCGATCGTCGACGTCAACCGGCTGGGCCAGCGCGGTCCGACCCGGCACGGACACGACCTCGACGCGTACGCCCGCAGGTTCGCCGCGTTCGGCTGGCACACCGTCGAGATCGACGGCCACGACGTGGACGCCATCGACCGCGCCTTCCTGGAGGCGGACGCCACCGACGGCCGCCCCACCGTGATCCTCGCCCGCACCCTCAAGGGCAAGGGCGTGGCCTCGGTCCAGGACCGCGAGGGCCTGCACGGCAAGCCGCTGCCGGACGCCCCGCAGGCGATCGCCGAGCTCGGCGGCGTCCACGACCGCCGCGTGGAGGTGCAGCAACCGCCCGCCGCCCGGACGCTGCACGCCGTGCGCACCGGACACCTCGACCTGCCGCGCTACGAGACCGGTGACCGGGTCGCCACCCGCGACGCCTTCGGCACGGCGCTCGCCGCGCTCGGGCGCGCCCGCGGTGACGTCGTCGCCCTGGACGGCGAGGTCGGCGACTCCACCCGCGCCGAGTTCTTCGCCGAGGAACACCCCGAGCGCTACTTCGAGTGCTACATCGCCGAACAGCAGCTGGTCGCCACCGCCGTCGGCATGGCCGTACGCGGCTGGGTCCCGTACGCCTCGACGTTCGCGGCCTTCCTCACCCGCGCCCACGACTTCGTCCGCATGGCCGCCGTCAGCGGTGCGGGCATCAACCTCGTCGGGTCCCACGCGGGGGTCTCCATCGGGCAGGACGGACCCTCCCAGATGGGTCTGGAGGACCTGGCGATGTTCCGGTCCGTCTACGGCTCGACCGTGCTGTACCCGTGCGACGCCAACCAGACGGCGAAGCTCGTCGCCGCGATGGCGGACCTGGACGGGATCCGCTACCTGCGCACCTCACGCGGTGAGGGCCCCGTCGTCTACAGCGCCACCGAGGAGTTCCCGGTCGGCGGGAGCAAGGTGCTGCGCGCCTCGGCCGACGACCGGCTCACGCTCGTCGCCGCCGGGGTCACCGTCCACGAGGCGCTCGCCGCCGCGGAGGCGCTCGACCGGGAGGGCGTCCGGGCCCGGGTGATCGACCTGTACTCGGTCAAGCCCGTGGACCGGGCGACCCTGCGCGAGGCCGCCGAGGAGACCGGCTGTCTGGTCACGGTGGAGGACCACCGGGAGGAGGGCGGCCTCGGGGACGCGGTCCTCGACGCCTTCACCGACGGCCGCCCCGTGCCCCGCCTGGTCCGTCTGGCCGTCCGTACGATGCCGGGCTCCGCGAGCCCGGCCGAGCAGCTCCACGCGGCCGGCATCGACGCCGAGTCGATCGCGGCTACGGGCCGTCTGCTGGTCGAGACTGCCATGGTGCGCTGACCGGAGTGGGCAGGGCACCATGGTCAGTACGCCACGGGGGGTGCGAGTGGAAGCGCGGGAGGTGATCCATGAGCGCTCTGCGCTATGTGTACGCGATCTGCCGCCCCTTCTCGGCAGCGCTGTCGGCCGAGCTGACCGGGGTCGGGGGCGTACCGCCCAAACTGCTGCGCCACGGCGACCTGATCGCCGTGGTCGGCGCGGTCCCGGAACGGGAGTTCGCGGCCGAGCCGCTGCGCCGCCGGCTGGAGGACGCCTTCTGGCTGGAGGCGACGGCCCGTGCCCATCAGGGTGTGATCGACGCGCTCACCGCCGTCACCAGCCCGCTGCCGCTCCGGCTGGCCACCGTTCTGCGGGACGACAGCGGTGTGCGCGTGATGATGGAGGAACGCAGGGAGGATTTCCTGCGCACCCTCGACCGGCTCGACGGACGGGTGGAATGGGACGTGAGCGTGTACGCGGGCGCCACGGAGGACACCGGGACATCAGAAACGTCCGGGAACCTCGCGGAGGAATTCACGCGCCGGCTGCACGACACCCTTTCCGAGTGCGCCGAGGAGAACCGGCTGCTGGCTCCACGGCGTCAGGAAACGGTTCGCGAGCCTTCCCTCGAAGAAGCGGGGGAGAAGATCTTCGACGCGGCCTATCTGGTGCCGCGCGCGGAATCGGGGGAATTTGTGGAACGGGTGAACGGAAAGGCGGGGGAGGAACCGGGAATGCGGGTGGAACTCACCGGGCCGTGGGCCGCGTACTCCTTCACGCGGTCGACGGGCCTGACCGGATTCACCGGTGTCACGAGCGGAACGGACCGCAGGCATTGAGCTGAGCCGCGACCGGAACGGGCCGCAGGCCTGGAGCGGAGAGCGCGGTACGGGGGTCCAGGAATGTCCTGGACCCCCGTACCGCGCAAAGCCGTTTCCCCCGGTGTTCCCGGAGTCTCCTCGGAGAAGGAGGGCTACCACCTGTACCAGCGGCCCCGGCCCCCGGTGGCGTTCGTGCCGCGCACCAGGAATCCGAGCAGCCACAGGACGATGACCACCAACGCTATCCACCACAGAATCTTCAGCGCGAATCCGGCACCGAAGAGAATCAGCGCGAGCAACAGAACCAGCAGAATGGGAACCATAGTGTGTGACCTCCTGCGTTCCTGGTTGCCCGCTTTCGCGGGATCACGCTTCCTTTCGGCAGAGAATTTCTCCGTGCAGTACGGAGAACCAGCCGTCCTCCTCGCGCCCCCACCGCCGCCAGGCCTCCGACACGGCCCGCAGCTGCTCCGGGGTCGCGTGGCCCCCTTCCGTGGCGCGTTCCGCGTACGCGGAGGCCAGGGTGCGGTCCGCCCACAGACCGCTCCACCACGCGCGCTCGTCCTCGGTCGCGAAGGTCCAGGTGCTCGACGTGGACGTGATGTCCCGGATCCCGGCCGCCCGCGCCCATGACTTGAGACGGCGGCCGGCGTCGGGCTCGCCCCCGTTGGCCCGGGCCACCCGCAGGTACAGGTCCAGCCAGTCGTCCATGCCGGGCGTCGCCGGGTACCAGGTCATGGACGAGTAGTCCGCATCGCGGACGGCGATGAACCCGCCGGGCTTGGTGACCCGGTGCATCTCGCGCAGGGCCCGCACCGGATCGCCCACGTGCTGGAGCACCTGGTGGGCGTGGACCACGCAGAACGTGTCGTCGGGGTATTCCAGCGCGTGGACGTCGGCGACCGCGAAGTCGACGTTGCGCAGCCCGCGTTCGGCCGCCGTCCGGCGGGCCTGGTCCAGGATGCCGGGCGCGTGGTCGACGCCGGTGACCCGGCCGTCCGGCACCCGTTCGGCCAGGTCCGCGGTGATCGTGCCCGGGCCGCAGCCGATGTCGAGGATCCGCATGTGCGGCTTCAGCGAGTCGAGCAGGTAGGCCGCCGAGTTGGCGGCCGTGCGCCAGGTGTGCGAGCGGAGCACCGACTCGTGATGGCCGTGGGTGTAGACGGCGGTCTCCTGCGGCTTCGACTGCGACATGACCGATCCCCTTCTCGTCGTACGGGCCTCGCCGGGGTGTGCGCGCACTCCCCGGGGCGATGTCATCACCGTACGCCGTCATGTCGGATCGTGAGACCCGCGTCTTGCCATATGGACGGCGGTGTAGGGGTGTTGCCGCGCGGGGCTTGCCGCGCGGGGCTTGCGGTGCCGGCGTCGACGGGAGGGCTTCGCCGTACGGGTGTCGCCCGGTGGGCGGGTCCGCCGGGCGACAGCGGTGGTCAGCGCGCCGGAAGCGGGCGGTAGACGGTGAGTGCCCCGGGGCTCTTGCGCAGGGTCACCTCGCCGCTCACCTCGGTCACTTCACCGTCGTAGGCCAGCAGCGTCCCGGGTGCCACGCCCTCGACGCGCAGGCGCCGCACCCGTACGGCCGCGTGGGCGGGGGAGCGGGTGAGCGGCCCCGCGAAGGCCGCCGCCAGCAGCCGCACGGCGGGATGGCTGCCGCCGTGCACGACCCGTACGTCGAGGCGGCCGTCCGCGAGGTCGAAGCGGCGGGCCGGGGCCAGACCCATACGGTGGTAGGTGCCGTTGCCGGCGAACAGGAGCCACAACGGATGGCTGCGGCCGCCGAGTTCGGCCCGCAAGGGGTGACGGTCGGCGCGCAGCACCCGTAGGGCGCCCAGCACTCCCGCCGGCCAACTGCCGATCACCCTGGACCAGTTCTCCCGCTCGCGCACCAACTCCGGGTAGATGCCGAGACTGCACGTGTTGAGGAAGATGCCGTTCCTGGAGCCGGACGAGAACCGGCCGACGTCCACCCGGACCGCCTCGCCCTCCTGGAGCGCGCGGACGAGATCGCGTTCGCCCTCCACGCCGAGGTCGTGGGCGAAGTGGTTGAGCGTGCCGCCCGGGAGGACGGCGAGCGGGATCCCGTGGCGCAGGGCGACCCCGGCCGCGGTGTTCACCGTGCCGTCGCCGCCGCACACGCCGAGCACCCGGGCGCGTACCGCCGCCTTCTCCAGCTCCTCCCGCACCTCGTGCGGTTCGCACGCGACGATCTCCGCCCGGGGCAGCGCGTCGGCCAGCGCGCCGACCCGCTCCGCGGTGCCCGAGGCCGTGTTGGCCACCATGACCAGGCCCTCGCCCCCGTTCCCGGCCAGCGCGGGCGCGTCGGCGCTCGGACGGCCGGGCGGGGCCGGCCGCCCCCGGGTCGGCACCAGCGCGCGCACGGCGTACGCGGCGCCGACGCCCAGGGCCGCACCGGCCACGACATCGCTCGGGTAGTGCACGCCGGTGTAGACCCGCGACAGGGCCACCGCGGCGGCGAGCGGCGCGACGGCCGCGCCCCAGCCGCGGGACTCCAGCGCCACCCCCGCGGCGAAGGCGGCGGCGGAGGCCGCGTGCCCCGACGGGAACGAGGTGGTGAACGGCTGCCGTTTCAGCTGCCGCACCGCGGGGACCGGGCCGAGGCCGGGACGGGTCCGGCGCACCGAGCGCTTGCCGAGGGTGTTGATCGTGGCCGAGGCCAGCGCCAGCGAGGCGACCCCGCGTACGGCGGCCCGGCGGGCCCGGGGAGTGCGGCTCGCCGCCACGGCGGCGGCCGTCGCGAACCACAGGACGCCGTGGTTCGCGCTCCGGCTCAGCCGTGGCAGCACGGGGTCGCCGCCCGGCCAGTGCCGCGAGGCGACCGCCTCGAAGATCCGGCAGTCCAGGGCGAGCAGGCGGTCCCGAAGGGCGTGGCGGCCCGGTACGAGGGCGGTCAGGTCGACATCCGGGGTCGTGGTCATGCGGCTCCGTCTACCCCGGATCGAAAACTTCCCGCCCTCCGCGCGGAGAAGCATCCCGCCCTCCGTACGAAGGAGCCTCCCGCCCCCGCACCAGGGCCCCGGTCGCATACCCGTTTGCCCCGATCCCCCGCTCCACGGAGAATGCCTGCCCATGGGACATCTCGAAGCCGCACATCTTGAGTACTACCTTCCCGACGGGAGGGCGCTGCTCGGCGATGTGTCGTTTCGGGTGGGCGAAGGGGCCGTCGTCGCCCTGGTGGGACCGAACGGCGCCGGCAAGACCACGCTGCTGCGGCTGATCTCGGGGGAGATCAAGCCCCACGGCGGGACCGTGAACTTCAGCGGCGGGCTCGGCGTGATGCGCCAGTTCGTGGGGTCCGTGCGCGACGAGACGACCGTGCGCGAGCTGCTCGTCTCCGTGGCGCCGCCCCGCATCCGCGAGGCGGCGCGGGCCGTGGACGCCGCCGAGCACGCGATGATGACCGTCGACGACGAGGCCGCGCAGCTCCACTACGCGCAGGCCCTGTCCGACTGGGCCGAGGTCCGCGGATACGAGTCCGAGACCCTCTGGGACATGTGCACGATGGCCGCCCTCGGCGTCCCCTACGAGAAGGCGCAGTGGCGGCTGGTCCGGACCCTGTCCGGAGGCGAGCAGAAGCGCCTGGTCCTGGAGGCGCTGCTGCGCGGCACCGACGAGGTGCTGCTCCTCGACGAGCCGGACAACTATCTCGACGTCCCCGGCAAGCGCTGGCTGGAGGAGCGGCTCAAGGAGACCCGCAAGACCGTGCTGTTCGTCTCGCACGACCGCGAACTCCTCGCCCGCGCCGCCGAGAAGATCATCAGCGTCGAGCCGGGCCCGGCCGGCGCGGACGCCTGGGTGCACGGCGGCGGTTTCGCGACCTACCACGAGGCCAGGCGGGAGCGGTTCGCCCGCTTCGAGGAGCTGCGCCGGCGCTGGGACGAGAAGCACGCCCAGCTCAAGAAGCTGGTGCTGAACCTCCGTCAGGCGGCCGCCGTCAGCCATGAGATGGCCTCCCGGTACGCGGCCGCGCAGACCCGGCTGCGCAAGTTCGAGGAGGCCGGTCCGCCGCCGGAGCCGCCGCGCGAGCAGGACATCACG
The DNA here is from genome assembly GCF_042725875.1 of Streptomyces sp. NPDC127038. Lineage (NCBI taxonomy): Bacteria > Bacillati > Actinomycetota > Actinomycetes > Kitasatosporales > Streptomycetaceae > Streptomyces > Streptomyces sp. NPDC127038. Next base: position 37,239 of record NZ_JBHXDQ010000008.1, read on the forward strand.
ATGCGGCTGCACGGCGGGCGCACCGGCGTGAGGGCCGTGACCTGCAAGGGACTTGAGCTCACCGGGCTGATGAAGCCCTTCGACCTGGAGATCTACTACGGCGAGCGCGTCGCCGTCCTCGGCTCCAACGGCTCGGGCAAGTCGCACTTCCTGCGGCTGCTCGCGGGCGGCGACGTCGCGCACACCGGCGAGTGGAAGCTCGGCGCCCGCGTGGTCGCCGGCCACTTCGCGCAGACGCACGCCCACCCGGAGCTGGAGGGCCGTGCGCTCCTGGACATCCTGTGGACCGAGCACGCGCAGGACCGAGGGGCGGCGATGTCGAGGCTGCGCCGCTACGAGCTGACCGCCCAGGCCGAGCAGCGCTTCGAGCGGCTGTCGGGCGGCCAGCAGGCCCGCTTCCAGATCCTGCTCCTGGAACTGGAGGGCTCGACGGCCCTGCTCCTGGACGAGCCGACCGACAACCTCGACCTGGAGTCAGCCGAGGCGCTCCAGGAAGGCCTGGAGGCGTACGAGGGGACGGTCCTGTCGGTCACCCACGACCGCTGGTTCGCCCGCTCCTTCGACCGCTACCTGGTCTTCGGCTCCGACGGCCGGGTCCGGGAGACGCGGGAGCCGGTGTGGGACGAGCGCCGGGTGGAGCGCGAGCGCTAGACACCCCGGCGGCGGGGCGGCGCGGCGGCCGGGCGGGGCCGCGCGCCGGTGCCCCGGTCGCGGGCGGCGGGCACCTTCCGGGGAGGCCCGGCACCCCGGATGTTCGTAGAGTGGAGGGAGTGGGTCTCGATCCACGGCTCCCTCCCGGACGCCGCTCGGGGCAGTGACTGCCCGGGGCGGGTGCCCGGACCGCACCGACGGCCACGACGAGCGGGGTAGCACCATGACCGGAGTCGACCCGGGCCGGCTGGACGACCAGCAGCTCATGAAAGAGCTGGAGGCTATCCACCGCACCCGCCACGACACGCTGTTGCACGGCTCGAACGACGCGCTGCACACCCACAACGTGCGCATGGCGCAGCTGGAGGGCGAGTATCTGCGGCGCCACCCGCGGCGGCCCGTCGCGGCGGGCCGCACCCGTGACGGCGCCCGGGAGCGCGGACCGGCGGGGGTGCCGCCGGCATGAGCGAGCCGCGGACGATCCTGACCCGGCAGGCCGAGGCGCTGGAGCTGTTCGGCCGCCGCGTCCACGCGATCCACGACGACCAGTGGGAGGCCCCCACGCCGTGCACCGACTGGAGCGTGCGCGATCTCGTGGGGCACCTCGTCGCCGAGCAGGCGTGGGTACCCGCGCTGGTCCGTGACGGTGCCACCGTCGACGACGTCGGCGACAGCCTGGACGGTGATCTGCTCGGCCCCGACCCCGTCGTCGCCTGGGAGACCGTGGCCGAGGCCTCCCGCGCGGTGTTCGCGGAGCCCGGCGCCCTCGACCGCACGGTCCACCTCTCCTTCGGGGACATGACCGCCGACGACTACTGCGCCCAGCTGGTCACCGATCTGACGGTCCACACCTGGGACCTGTCCCGGGCCATCGGCGCCGACGAGCAACTCCCCGGTGACCTCCTGTCCTTCGCGGTCCGTGAGGTCACCCCGCACGCGGCGGAACTGGAGCGGACCGGGCTCTTCGCGCCCCCGGAGGAGCCGCCGCCCGGCGCCGACGTCCAGACGAAGCTGCTCTGCCTGGTCGGCCGCAGACCCTGACCCGCCCCCCGGGACGGCGGGCGGACCGGGACCGGGGAGAATCGGAGAGTGTTTGCCCCGCATGGCGCCGGGCAGACGCAGTCTCAGTGCTTCGGACAGGAGGCACGTCCGTGGGAGCGGCCTTACCGCGCCCTGGGTGTACTCGTCCGGAGCATGAGTGCGTTCCCACGATGACTGTCCATCACCTGGCATCATCAAGGGAGTTGCGACGCACCATGCGAACTCGAGCGAGCGCGACGCACCATCCGCACGACGACGCCCCCGACACCGCGGACGCCTTCCGCAGGCTCGCCGCGCTCCCTCCGGGCGAGCAGCGCGACACGCTCCGGGCGGAGATCGTCGAGTCCTGGCTGCCGATGGCCGACCGGCTCGCGGGCCGCTTCCGCAGCCGCGGCGAGAACTACGAGGATCTGCGCCAGGTCGCCGCGCTGGGGCTGGTCAAGGCCGTCGACCGCTACGACCCCGAGCTCGGCAACGCCTTCGAGAGCTACGCCGTGCCGACGATCACCGGCGAGATCAAGAGGCACTTCCGTGACCACATGTGGACCCTGCACGTGCCGCGCCGGGTCCAGGACCTGCGCAACCGGGTCCGTTTCGCCGGACAGGACCTGTCACAGACCATCCCGGGGCGCCGTCCCACGGTCGCGGAGATAGCCGAGCACGCGCGGATGAGCGAGGAGGACGTCCTGACCGGCCTGGAGGCCCTGGAGAGCTTCACCGCCCTCTCCCTGGACGCCGAGCTCCCCGGCGGCGGGGACGGCTACTCCCTGAGCGACGCCCTCGGCTCGCCCGATCCGGCCCTCGACACCGTCATCGACCGCGAGGCCGTCAAGCCCCGGCTCCAGGCACTGCCCGAGCGGGAACGCACCATCCTCTACATGCGGTTCTTCGGCGACATGACCCAGAGCCGCATCGCCGACGAGCTGGGCATCTCCCAGATGCACGTCTCGCGCCTCATCAACCGCTGCTGCGACCGGCTGCGCGAGCAGATCATGCGCGACGCGGCCTGAGCGGCCGAAGCCCCGGGCGGGTGAGCCCTCCCGCTCGGACGGGGGTGCACGCGCCGGTCCGGGCGCGGGGCCCGGGGCGGAGAAGCGGGCCGGGCGCCGGGTCGGGACGGTGGCCGCACCGACGGGATGTCACCCGCTCGGGCCCCCGCTTTCCCGCGAATGGTGCCCGGCCGTTCGCGCCCCGCGGTACGGCGGGCTCTGATGGCACCGAGGGACACGACGGCCGTGGCTCTCGGACCGCAGCCCCGCCGAAGGAGCCCCGCTCATGCGCCGTACCGCCCGAGTCCTGTACGCCACCGCCCTGGCCGGCGCCGCTCTCGGCGCCGCCGCGTCGGGCGCGGTCGCGGATCCGGCCGCGGAGGTCAGTCCCGGCTCCGTCGAACCCGGCGGCACCGTCACCGTCACGGTCAGCTGCGACGCGATCGGGGGGACCCCGCCCGACTCCATCGACGCCAGCTCCCAGGGTTTCCAGGAGGGCAAGGTCCAGCTCCACCGCGTCGACGGTGCCGGCGGGAGCGGGGCGGGCGCCGCCTCGTACAGCGGTACGGCCCACATCTCGTCCGGCGGCCCCGACCAGGCCCCGGACTCCACCGGCCAGGGGTCCGACGCGGGGCGCGGCTTCGACGACGCGAGCCCCGGCACGCTCGGCTCGGGCGCCTCCGACGCCAAGAACTCCGACGCGGCCGGTGCCGCCGCCGCGGCCGGGCCCGATGCGGTGAGCCCCGCCGCCGGGAGCCCGAACACCGCCCTGCCCGACGCCCAGGCACCCCTCCCGGGCGCCGGCGACCCTGCGGTCCCCGGGGCGTCGGACCCCGGGACCGACGGCGCGGACCCGGTCGGCCCCGGCACGGTGGGCCCGGATTCCACGGGCCCCGACGACCTGGGCCCGGACTCGGTCGGGCCCGACACGGTTCCCGACCCCGCGGACCCCGGCGCCGTGGGCCCCGACACCACGGATCCCGGCACGGCGGGCTCCGGCACGGTGGGTCCGGACAGGGCCGGCCCGGACAGGTCGGCCCCCGACGCCACGGCCCCCGACACCGGGGGCGCCGACGGACGGTGGAACGTCGGAGGGGTCTGTCCCGCGCCCCCCGGCGGCCACGGGAAACAGTGGACCGCCTCGTACGCCGTGGGCCGGGGCGCCACGGCGACCCGGGCTCCCGACGACGCGGCGGGCACCGGCACCGGCGCCGGGGACCGCCCGCCCACCGTCCAGCGGGGCGTGGAGGCCGGCGAGGGCGGTGTCTTCACCGACTCGGTGCCGGCCCTGGTCACCGGCGGGGTGCTGATCGCCGGGGCCGTGGGCGCGGCCGTGTACCAGCTACGCGGACGGCGACGGCGGCGCGCCTGACGGAGGGACGGCACGATCACGGTGGACGGCACTGCGCAGAACGAGGTGACCGGCGCGCACGAGGGAACGAGCGCGGAAGCGCGCACGGGATCGAGCACCGGAGCACGCGCGGGAGCGAGTTCGGGACAGCATGCCTCTGGGCACTGAGCGGCTCACGGCGCGGGCGGGCGGGCCGCGCCGGGTGAGCTGTACGAGGGCACGAGGACACCCGGATCCGTACGGACGGACAGACCCCGGAACGGGGAACAGCGGCATCCACGGTGCGGAGGCGGACATGCGGCGGACGGACCCGGAGAACCACGGACCGCTCCGTTACGGTCCGCCCCTGCCCGACCAGGGCCTGCCCGTACTCCCGGAGCTCCGCTCCGTCCTCGCCGCCGCCGCGAACCGCCCCGAGGCCGAGCCCTGCGGCGGCGGCCCCGTCCTCCTCGACGCCGCCAGCGGCTACTGGACCCGGCGCGGACTGCGCGCCGCACCCGACCGGGTCGCGGCCGCACCCGGAGCCGCCGCGCTGCTGCTGGCCCTGACCGGCGCGGCCGGCGGCGACATCCTCGTGCCCCGGCCGTGCGCCGCCTGGTGGGCGCCGCAGGCCAGGCTGCTGGGCAGGTCCGTGTTCCATGTGGCGACACCCGCCGAGTGCGGTGGCGTCCCCGACTCCTCCGCCCTGCTGGAGACCGTCCGCAGGGTCCGCGCGGAGGGAGGCGACCCGCGGCTGCTGCTGCTGTCCGTCGCCGACGACCCGACCGCCACCGTCGCACCGCCCGAGGTGGTGCACGAGGCCGTGGAGGCCGCGGCGGGCGAGGGACTGCACATCGTCAGCGACGAGACCTGGCGCGACACCCTGCACCGGCCGCGGGACACCGTGCTGCTCAGCCCCGCCGAGATGCTTCCCGGCGACGTCACCGTGATCACCGATCTCGCGGGCGCCTTCCTGCCCCAGGGCTGGCCGGCCGCCGTCGCCCGCTTCCCCCACAACGACGCGGGCGCCTCGCTGCGTTCCCGCGTCCTCGACGTGCTCACCGTGCTGGGGGCGCGCGTCGCCGAACCGGTCGCCGCCGCGGCCGCGTACGCGCTCGGCGAGCCCGCAGCGATCACCGAACGGCTCAGCGCCGCCGTACGCCTGCACGCGCGCGTGGCCGACGCCGCCCATCTCGCGGTGGGGGCCACGGGGTCCCTCGTACGGCCACCGCGGGCGGGCCGGCACCTGTACGTCGACCTCGGCCCGCTCCGCTCCGCCGTCGGCGCGCACGGCGTCGGCGACGCACAGGACCTGGAGGACTGGCTCTCCGCCCGGCTCGGCATGCCCGCGCCGGGAGGGCACCGCTTCGGCGACGACCTCGCCGCCCTCCGGGTCCGCCTCGGCACCGGACCGCTGCTCGGCTCCACGGACGAGGAGCGGGAGGAGTCGCTCTCCTCTCCCTCGCCGCTGGAACTGCCGCATGTGCACCGCGCGTTGACCCGGTTGGGATCGGTCTTCGACGATCTCCGCGACGACGCTCGGCGACGGGAGCCTCCGCGATGACACAGCAGTCCGAGTCGACCACCACGAGCACGACACCCCAGGCCACCGGCGATCCCGCGCCCCCGGTCCCGGGGCCCCCGGGGGTCCTCGCTCCATCGTCGCTCGCCGACCCCCACCTCGTCGTCGAGCCCGACGTCCACCCCGCCGCCGAGCCCCACCCGCTCGGTGAACGGCGGGTCTGGCCCCGCTCCTTCGTGGACCGGCTGACCGCGCCGCTGCCGGGACTGCGCGCCTTCGCCCGGCTGGCCCGCGAAGGAGCGCTGCGGCCCCGGGCCGAGGGGCTCGCGGAGATCCCGCTGCTGCCCTTCGAGCCGGAACCGCTGCCGGCCGCCCCCGCGGGAACGGTCGCCGTCTCCTGGGCGGGGCACGCGAGTTGGGTGATCGGGATCGGTGGGCTCACCGTCCTCACCGACCCCGTCTGGTCCCGCCGGATCATGGGGACCCCGGCCAGGATCACCCCGGTCGGCGTGGCCTGGAGCGCGCTGCCGCACATCGACGCGGTCGTCATCAGCCACAACCACTACGACCACCTGGACGCGCCGACACTGCGCCGACTCCCGCGCGACACACCGGTGTTCGTACCGGCAGGCCTCGGACGCTGGTTCAGGCGCCGCCGGTTCAGCCGCGTCACCGAGCTCGACTGGTGGGAGGCGGCCCGACTCGGCGGCGTCCGCTTCGACTTCGTCCCCGCCCACCACTGGTCCAAGCGCACCCTCACCGACACCTGCCGCTCCCTGTGGGGCGGCTGGGTGCTCACGGCGCCCGACGGCCGGCGGGTGTACTTCGCGGGCGACACCGGATACGGCCACTGGTTCGGCCTCATCGGGGAGCGCCACCCCGGGATCGACCTCGCCCTCCTGCCCATCGGCGCGTACGACCCGCGCTGGTGGCTGCGGGACGTGCACTGCGACCCGGAGGAGGCCGTGCAGGCGGCCGTCGACCTGCGCGCGCGGCGGATGGCCCCGATGCACTGGGGCACGTTCGTGCTCTCGGCCGAGCCGGTGCTCGAACCCCTGCGGCGGGTGCGGGCCGCGTGGGAGAGGGCGGGCCTGGCCCGGGAGAACCTGTGGGACCTCGCGGTGGGAGCCTCCCGGGTCCTGGAGTGAGCCGCCCCCGCCAGGCCTCTCGTAAGAGCCCGTGGTCCTGTTCCCCCGCGTGCGGCCGAGTTCCTACGGCTGCTTCCGTGCGCGGACCCTGCGCCACACGCCCGGCGCCACGCTGATCGCCACCGTCAGGGCCACCGCCGCCACCACACCCTCCCAGGGCTCGGGGAAGAGCGAGCCGCCGAGGATGCCGATGATCTGGTAGGTCGCCGCCCAGGCGAGGCAGGCCGGGACGTCCCCGCGGGCGAAGACACGCAGCGGCATCCTCGCCAGCAGACAAGCCAGCATCACCGGAATGCGTCCCGCCGGAACGAGGCGGGACAGGACGAGGACGGCGATCCCGTGGTCGGCGAGCTTCCGCTGCGCCTGGGCGAGGCGGTCCTCGGGGGCGCGGGCCCGGATCGCCTCCAGCCAGCGCGACCCGTTCTTCGAACCCATGCCGCGCTGCCCGAGCCAGTACAGCGACATGTCGCCGAGGAACGCGGCGACCGACGACACCACGAACACCGCCATCAGCGCGAAGGGCGACGTCTGGTGGAAGGCCACCACCGCCGCCGAACTCACCAGCGCGCCCGTCGGCACCACCGGCACCAGCGCGCCGATCAGCACCAGCAGGAACAGTGACGGATAGCCGATGGCCTGCTGCGTGGACTCCGGCGGGACGGTCGGCGGCGCGGTGGACCGCAGGACCGAGTGAGCCACCGCCCCGGCGGCGGACCAGACGATCACCGAGCGGCCTCCGGACGCACGCTCTCGCCCTGCGCCAGCAGATGCACCGCCACCTGCGGCGCGCGCTCGGCCGCCAGGCGCACGAACTCCTCACCCGGCGCGTGGAATTCATGGGGGCGCACGGCATCCATCCCGATGGGCCAGAACGTGCCGTAGTGCACCGGCACGGCACTGAGCGGACGCAGTGCCACGAGCGCCTCGGCGGCGCGCCCCGCGTCCAGATGCCCCTCCCCGAGGTACGGCCCCCAGCCGCCCACCGGCAGCAGCGCCACGTCGACCGGCCCGACCTCCTCGGCCATCGACGCGAACAGCCCCGTGTCCCCGGCGAAGTACGTCCGCGCCTCCCCCTCGATCACGTACCCGACGGCGGGCGAACGATGGGGCCCGATCGGCAGCCGGCGTCCGTCGTGCCGTGCGGGAACCGTGCGTACGGCCAGGTCACCGACCCGGGTGCGGTCACCGGGCGCGACCTCGGTCAGCCGCAGATGGTCCAGCTTGCGCAGCCCCGGCACCGAACGCGGGGCCCCGCGCGGCACGAGCAGCCGGGTGCCCGGGGCCAGCCGCGCCAGCGAGGGAAGATGCAGATGGTCGGCGTGCAGATGGGAGACGAGCGCGACATCGGCGACCGCGGCCGGGGGAGGGGGCGGCGCCCCGCGCCTGCGCCGCAGATGTGCGAGCCGGCGCGCGAAGAGGGGATCGGTGAGCACGCGTGTCCCGGAGTCCTCCAGCGTGCAGGTGGCGTGCCCCCACCAGGTGATCTCCACCGGCACCTCTTTGCCTCCTTCGCACGACTCCCCCCGAGCCTACGGGCAGGAGTAGGGTCTGCGGCGAAACCAGGAGGTGAGGGGGACACCATGGCAGAAGCACGCGGTGCCTCCGGCGCGCACGCCCTCACACGCCCGCACGAGCGGAACGGCCCCGCGCCGCGCCCTCCGTCGCTCCGCGTCATGGCGATCGCCAGCCTGACACCCCTGGAGGAGCTCGACGAGGACCCCTTTCTCGTCGACTCCCGCAGCCAGTACGCGATGTGCGCCCGCTGGGCCGCCGAGCACGGCCATGTCGTCACGAGGGAACTCCTCGTACGCGGGCTGCGCCCCGACCACCGCAGCCTGTGGGCGGACGTCGAGGCCGGTCTGGTGGACCTGTTCGTCTCGCCGAGCCACCGCGTGCTGGAGCGCGCCCTCGCCTCGGTGGAGGAGTTCACCGCCGAGTGCGCGCGCCGGGGCGTCCGCGTCGAGACCGTGGGCACCGCCGAACCGTCGTACGACGCCCAGATGAAGGCCAGCGTCCACCGCCGGCTGTCGATGCCGACGGCCGGCTACGACGGCCGCTGACCCCGCTCCCGGGAGGAGTCCCGGCACGGGCCACCCGTGGATGAGGTCGCCGCGGCACTTCTTGCGGCTTTTGGGGACTTCTGGGGATCTCCGGCCGTTGTGACAGGGTGGGAGCAGGCCGCGCGGACCGGGCGGGCCGGGACGTGAGGTGGACTGGGCGTGGACAAGGGACGGTGGCGGCGCCTCGCCAGCGCGGCGGGACGCAGCATCACGGTGTGGGCCGTGTCCACGGTCACGATGCTCGTCCTCGCCGGTGCGCTGCCCGACTTCCGGCTCCAGTCGCCGAGCGGGGACAGCGCGACCCGGATCGCCGTCACCGCAGCGGCCGGCGCGGGCGTCTTCGGTCTCCTCTCGGCGCTGGTGTGGCCCCTGCTCGTACGGACCCTGCTGCTCGTCCCCGCGTTCGTGCTCGGGCTGCTCGTCTTCTTCCTGAACGGCTCGCTGCTGCTGATCGCCCTGTGGCTGAACCCCTCCGGGCACGGTGACGCGGCCCCCGAGACCGCCGTGGTCGTGGCCGCCGTCATGTCCGCCGTCGCCTCGGCCACCGGCGCCGCCCTCGCCGTACGGGACGACGACGCGTACCGGCGGCGCCTGTACCGCCTCGCCGACCGGCGCCGCAGACGCGCGGCCGGGCTGCCCGGCCCCTCCACACCCGGCGTGGTCTTCCTCCAGCTCGACGGCGTCGGGCACGACGTGCTGCGGGAGGCGATCGACCGGAACCTGATGCCGACCGCCGCCCGATGGCTCGACGGGCCCCGCCCCACCCACCGGCTCACCCCGTGGAGAACCGACTGGTCCAGCCAGACCGGCGCCAGCCAGCTCGGCATCCTGCACGGCACCAACCACGACGTCCCGGCCTTCCGGTGGTACGAGAAGGACACCCAGGAGGTGATGGTCTGCAACCGGCCGACGAGCGCCGCCGAACTCCAGCGGCGGGCCGTCGCGTACACCGGCGACGGCGGCCTGCTCACGGTCGACGGCGCGAGCCGCGGCAACCTCTTCGGCGGCGGTGCCGACGAGCTCGCCCTGGTGCTGTCCGTGGCCGCGCGCCGGGGACGGGACAACCGCTCACGGGCCGGCTACTTCGCGTACTTCTCCGATCCGGCCAACGCCGTCCGTACGGCGATGTCGTTCGTCGCCGAGGTCTTCAGGGAGACGGGCCAGTCCACCCGGGCCCGGCTCCAGCGGCGGCGGCCCCGGGTCGGACGCGGCGGGCTGTACCCGTTCGTCCGCGCCTTCGCGACCGTCGTCGAACGGGACGTCGTGGTCGCCGCGGTGATCGGCGACATGCTCGCCGGGCGCAACGCGGTCTACGCGGACCTCGTCGCCTACGACGAGGTGGCGCACCACTCCGGACCGCGCGGCCGGGACACCGAGAAGATCCTGGAGCGGCTCGACCGGTCGCTCGCGCTGATCGAGAAGGTCGCCGAGCACGCCCCGCGGCCGTACCGGATCGTCGTGCTCTCCGACCACGGCCAGAGCCCGGGAGAGACCTTCCTGAGCAGATACGGCCTCGGCCTCGGCGATCTGGTCCGGGCGGGCTGCGGGCTGCCCGTGCCCCGCAGGGCCCGTCGCACCCACAGCGGCGCCGAGGCCAGGACCGCCGTCCGCGCCGCCCTGCGCAGACCGGTCGAGGAGCGCGAGGAACGGGACGGACCGGCGACCCGCCGCTCCGAACCCCTGGTCCTGGCCTCCGGCAACCTCGGTCTCGTCTCCTTCCCCGACGTCGCCCACCGGATGAGCCGCGAGGAGATCGACCGGCGTCATCCCGCGCTGCTGTCCACGCTCGCCAACCACCCCGGCGTCGGCTTCCTCCTCGTGCGCAGCGAGGAGCACGGCGGACTGGTGCTCGGCGCGCACGGCGTCGAGGTGCCGGTGGACCGGCTCGACGACGAACACCCGGGCCCCCTGGCCGACTTCGGCCCCGGCGCCGCCGCCGCGGTGCGGCGCACGCACACGTTCCCGCACACCGCCGACATCATGGTCAACTCCTGGTACGACCCCGTCGAGGGCGAAGTCCTCGCCTTCGAGGAGCAGATCGGCTCGCACGGCGGCCTCGGCGGAGCCCAGGGGCACCCCTTCCTCCTCTCCCCGCTGACCCTGTCCGCACCGGCCGGCGCGGACACGGAACCCGGCGGCCACGGCACCGCACTCGTCGGCGCGGAGCGGGTGCACGAGGTGCTGCGGGGCTGGCTGCGCGAGTGCGACGGCCCCCAGATCCCACTGCCCGCCCACCCGGACGAACAGGCCGCCTGAGCCGGCACTCCGCCACGAGCCGGACACCGGGGCCGAGTTGTACGGGCGGCGACGCCACCACCGGGAGGACGGGAACCGAGAGAGCGGCCGGCCGGGGCGGTCGTGCGCGCCGCGAGGCCGGCCGGGGCGGTTGCGGGGCCGGTCGGGGCGCTCGCGTGCGCTGTGCGGGCCGGCCGTCGCGGTCGCGTGCGCAGCGGAGGCCGGCCGGGGCCGTCGGGCGCGCCGGAAAATGATCACGGACGGCTACTGCGACGTGCTGCGGGTGCGGCGCGAGCACGCCTATCTGGTGCCGCACGGCGCGCGGCTGCCGTTCACCGCGCGCGGACCGGTGTTCCGGGTGACCTGAGCGCCCGCCGTGACGCGCGCCGTCCCCGGTCGGTGAAATCCCGGACACGCCCCGGCAGGTCGCCGCCCGAACCGCGGGGTGCACCGGGCCCAGGTGTGATCGGATGGGGGACACGGACCCCGGCAACGGGACCACACCCGAAAGGAATCATCGTGGCAACCACGCGCACCGCACACACTGTGTGGGAAGGCAACCTGCTCGAGGGCAACGGCGTCGTCACCTTCGACTCCTCCGGTGCCATCGCCGACCAGCCGGTCACCTGGGCGTCGCGGGCCCAGGACGCGAACGGAAAGACCAGCCCCGAGGAACTGATCGCGGCCGCCCACTCCAGCTGCTTCTCCATGGCGCTGTCGCACGCCCTCGCGGGTGCCGGGACGCCCCCCACCAGGCTCCTCACCAACGCCGACGTGTCCTTCCAGCCCGGCGAGGGGATCACCGGCATCCACCTCACGGTCGAGGGCACGGTGCCGGGCCTCGACAACGACGGCTTCGTCGCCGCGGCCGAGGACGCCAAGAAGAACTGCCCGGTCAGCCAGGCCCTGACCGGTACGACGATCACCCTGTCGGCGAAGCTCGCCTGACGCCCGTCCGTCCACCGGTGCCGCGTCCCGTCCGTGGGGGCGCGGCACCGGCGTGTCCGGGGCGGTCCGGCCATCCGTCCGTCCGCGCCATTGACAAGCGAGAACACACGTTTTGTGCTTGAGGGCGGGCAGAGCCGGGGCGGAAGGGGACTGACATGGGACGTGCGGTCGGGATCGATCTCGGAACGACGAACTCGGTGGTGGCCGTCCTGGAGGGCGGAGAGGCGACGGTCGTCGCCAACGCCGAGGGAGCACGTACCACGCCCTCGGTGGTGGCCTTCGCCAAGAACGGCGAGGTGCTGGTCGGCGAGGTCGCCAAACGGCAGGCCGTGACGAACGTGGAGCGCACCGCGCGGTCCGTGAAGCGGTACATGGGCGACACGAGTTGGCGCTTCCCCGAGAAGGGCAGCGTGGACGGCACCCGCTTCCGGGCCCAGGAACTGTCCGCGCGGGTGCTCCAGAAGCTGAAGCGGGACGCCGAGGCCTATCTCGGCCAGGACGTCACGGACGCCGTGATCACCGTGCCCGCCTACTTCGACGACGCGCAGCGCCAGGCCACCAAGGAGGCCGGCGAGATCGCGGGCCTGAAGGTCTTACGGATCATCAACGAGCCCACCGCCGCGGCCCTGGCGTACGGGCTCGACCGCGGGGAGGAGCAGACCGTCCTGGTGTTCGACCTCGGCGGCGGCACGTTCGACGTCTCGCTCCTGGAGATCGGCGACGGGGTCATCGAGGTCAAGGCGACCAACGGTGACACCCGGCTCGGCGGGGACGACTGGGACCAGCGGATCGTCGAGCACCTCGCCCAGCGCTTCAAGGCCGCGCACGGCGTCGACCTCGGCCACGACAAGATGGCGCTGCAACGGCTGCGCGAGGGTGCCGAGAAGGCCAAGATCGAGCTGTCCTCGTCCACCGAGACCACCGTCAACCTGCCCTACATCACCGCCACCGCGCAGGGCCCGCTGCACCTCGACGAGAAGCTGACGCGCGCTCAGTTCCAGGAGTTGACGGCCGACTTGCTCGACCGTTGCAGGACGCCCTTCCACCAGGCCGTCAAGGACGCCGGTGTGAAGCTCTCGGCCGTCGACCACGTCGTGCTGGTCGGCGGATCGACCCGGATGCCCGCCGTCACCGAACTCGTGAAGGAACTCACCGGCAAGGAGCCGCACAAGGGCGTCAACCCCGACGAGGTCGTGGCCCTGGGTGCCGGGCTCCAGGCCGGGGTGATCCGCGGCGACGTGAAGGACGTCCTGCTCCTCGACGTCACCCCGCTGTCCCTCGGGATCGAGACCAAGGGCGGCATCATGACCACGCTCATCGAGCGCAACACCACGATCCCCACCCGGCGTTCGGAGATCTTCACGACGGCCGCCGACAACCAGCCCTCGGTCGGCATCCAGGTCTACCAGGGCGAGCGCGAGATCGCCGCGTACAACAAGAAGCTCGGGGTCTTCGACCTCACCGGACTGCCGCCCGCGCCGCGCGGGGTCCCGCAGATCGAGGTCGCCTTCGACATCGACGCCAACGGGATCACCCATGTCTCGGCGAAGGACCTGGCCACCGGGCGCGAGCAGAAGATGACCGTGACCGGCGGTTCCGCGCTGCCCAAGGGCGACATCGACCGCATGGTGCGCGAGGCCGAGCAGTACGCGGAGGAGGACCGGCGCAACCGGGAGGCGGCCGAGACCCGTAACCAGGGCGAGCAACTCGTCTACCAGACGGAGAAGTTCGTCCGCGACAACGACGACCGCGTCCCCGCCGAGACGAAGGCCGCGGTCGCGGGGGCGGCCGGCGAGCTGAAACAGCTCCTGGAGGACTCCTCCACCGACACCGTCGCCCTGCGCGGGGCCATCGAGAAACTGGCCACCGTCAGCCAGCAGATGGGCCAGGCCATGTACGCCCAGGCCCAGCAGCCGTCGGACCCGCAGGACCGGCCGCCCACCGAGCAGGCCGACGGACAGGCCCCGGGCGAGGACGACGTCGTCGTGGACGCGGAGATCATCGACGACGAGCGGGATGCGGGCGGAGCGGACGGACAGGGCGGGAGCGCCGGGGGTCGGCGCTGACGGGTCCCGCGGACCCGGTCAGTGGCGCTCGCGGAACTCCCGGAGGATCTCCTTGGTGCGCTCGGCCGAGGCGGCGTGGGTCGCCATGCGGTCCAGCACCTCCAGATGCAGCGCCACCTCCTCCCGCGCGTCGAGATAGAGGGCGCCCGTCACGTACTCGCTGTAGACGATGTCCGGCAGCTCTCGCTCGGCGAAGCGGAACAGGGCGAAGGAGGTGTACGTCCCCGGGTGCGGGCCGGCCGCGAACTCGGCCACCTGGAGCGTGACGTGATCGAGCTCGACCCATTCGAGGAGCCGGTCCATCTGCTCGCGCATCACCTCGCCCCGGACGCTCACCGGACGCAACAGGGCCGTCTCGTCCATGATCACCCAGAGGTGGGGCGGGTTCTCGCGGGTGAGCAGCGCCTGCCGCTTCATGCGCAGCGCCACATGCCGGTCGATGGCCTCGGCCCCGGTCTGCCCGACCGTCCCGGCCTCCAGCACGGCCCGCGCGTACTCCTCGGTCTGCAACAGGCCCGGCACGAAGTGCGGTTCGTAGCTGCGGATCAGCCGGGCCGCGCCCTCCAGGCTGACGTGCATGCTGAACCAGTCCGGCAGCACGTCGTGGTAGCGCTGCCACCAGCCCGGCTCGTTGGCCTCCTCGGCCAGCGCGACGAACGTCACGGCCTCGGCGTCGGAGACACCGTACGTCGTCAACAGGACCTGTACGTAAGGGATCTTGAGGGAGACCTCGGCCGTCTCCATTCGCCGCACGGTCGCCGGAGCGACCCGCAGGACACGCGCCGCCTCCTCGCGCTTCAGGCCCGCGGCCTCCCGAAGCTCCTGGAGCCGTCGGCCCAGGACCACCTGCCCCACCGTGGGTGCCGGCCGCCGCTCACTCACGCCACGCCTCCCCACGCGCCGAAGTATGCGTGCAGTGTGCCATGTTCGCGCCGCGCCATCACGAAGAGAGTGAGTGAAGGTACTTTCCCGTGGCCGGGTCGGCCGGCAGGAACGTCTCGATGGCCAGCTCGCTCACGGTCACGTCCATCGGGGTGTTGAACGTCGAGACGGACGAGATGAACGACAGCACCCGACCCTCGTGCTCGATACGCAGCGGGAGCGCGAAGTGCGGTGCGGGGGCGTCGGGTTCGTCGTCCGCCGGTACCGGCTCCCGGTCCGGGAACGGATACGCCGCCACCTCCTCGTACAGCGCGCGCAGCGGCTCCGAACGGCGCAGCGCGATCTGCCGGTCCATCTGGGCGAGCAGATGGCCGCGCCAGGCCCGCAGATTGAGGATGCGCGGCGCCAGACCCTCCGGGTGCAGGGTGAGCCGCATCGCGTTCAGCGGCGGCACGAGGAGCCGGTCGGGGACACCGTCCAGCAGCATGGCGATGCCGCGGTTCGCCGCGAGGACGTCGTACGTCGCGTCCACCACCAGCGCCGGATACGGCTCGTAGCCCTGGATCAGCCGCTGCACGCCCTCGCGCAGCGCGTCCATCGACGGGTCGTCGAGCGGGGTCTCCGCGTAGCGAGGGGCGTAACCGGCGGCCAGCAGCAGCGCGTTGCGCTCCCGCACCGGTACGTCGAGGTGCTCGGCGAGCCGCAGCACCATCTCCTCGCTGGGGCGCGAGCGTCCCGTCTCGACGAAGCTGATGTGCCGGGCCGAGGAGTCGGCCCGCAGGGCCAGCTCCAGCTGGCTCATCCGCCGCTGCTCCCGCCAGGCGCGCAGCAGCGGACCGACACCATTGCCGGAGGCGGCACTTGGGGCCGGGACGGGGGCGGGACCGGGCGGGTCGATGCTCATGGGACGACGGTAGCCGAGGAGCCGGACCGGGACCCGCGCCACGAGCCCGACCCCCACGGCACGACGCCGCCCGCCGCGCCACCCGAGCGCGGCACCCGGGCACAGCACCCGGGCCGACATCCGACGATGCCGGCCACGCTCAGATCCAGGCGTTCGGATCCGGTCACTCGGATGGGCCCCTCGTCCCTCGCAGGTCAGTCGCCTGCCGCGTGTGCCCTGCCGAGGGGGGCGGGCTGTGGCACGCTGGGCGCGGGGCCGCTCCGGTCGCCCTTCGCCGCCGGTCCGGGACCCCGCGTCCCACCGCGGACCCGCCGTCCCGCCCGCCGTACGAAGGGATCACGTCCATGGCCGTCGAAGCGCTGGAGCCCGAGCAGATCGAGGAGCGGCTGGCGCAGCTGCCCGGCTGGTCGGTGGACGGCGACCGGCTCGCCCGGACCTACCGCCTCCGTACGCACTTCGCGGCGGCCGCGCTGGTCGTGCACATCGCCCAGGTGCAGGAGGAGCTCGACCACCACTCCGACCTCACCCTCGGCTACAACACGGTCGCCCTCTCCGTGAACACCCACAGTGTCGGCGGCGCCGTCACCGCGCTGGACTTCGACCTCGCCCGCAGGGTGGAGGAGCTCGCACCGGCGCACGGGGCGAGCTGACCGCCGTGCTGGACTACGACAAGGAAGCGGAGCGGTACGACGCCACGCGGGGCGGGGAGCCACGGGCCGTAGCCGCTGCCGCCGCCGTGCTCGCGCTGGTCCCCGACGACGCCCGGGACCTGCTCGACGTGGCCTGCGGCACCGGCATCGTGACCAGCAGGCTCGCCACCGCCAGGCCCGGGCTCAGGGTGACGGGAGCGGACGCGGCCCACGGCATGGCACGCCGGGCCGCCGAGCGTCTGCCGGGAGCGGCGGTCCGCGCCGACGCCCGCCGACTCCCCTTCTCCGCGGGCTCGTTCGACGCCGTGTGCGCCGTCTGGCTGCTCCATCTGCTGGACGACGCGCGCCCCGTCGTCGCCGAGGCCGCCCGTGTGCTGCGCCCCGGCGGCGTGTTCGTCACCACCGTCGACAAGGACGCCGCCCACCACGTCGGCAGCGACATCGACGCGTTGACCGTGCGGTGGTACGCCGGACACGCGGAGGACGGCAGCGAGCGCATGACGGAGTACGCGGCCGAGCACGGTCTGGTCCCGAGCGGCACGGCCCTCTTCCGCGGCCACGGCCAGGGCCGCACCCCGCGACGCGTCGCCGAGTACATCCGCAGCGGCCGGCTGTACCCGGCCGGCGGACCCCGGCTCGCCGAGCGCGTCGAGACCCTGCCGGGCCCCGACGTCCCGCGCCGCGAACCGGCCTTCACCCTGCGGGCCTTCCGCAAGCACTGAACGCGCGGGCCGGGCCTCGCCCGGGTCCCACCGGCGCCTCAGCCGGCCTCCCTCCGGGTGAAGTCCATGGTCCAGTTGGTCAGCCAGGTGTTCTCCCCGTCCAGGGAGAACGCCTGCTCCCAGCGGGCCGTGGTCCCCGAGATCCCCGACCAGACGAACCGCACCCGCACATCCTTCCCTTCATGGGTGTCGTCGCCGTGGAACACCCCGCGCCCGTCCGGTCCGAACCCCCCGAACACCGGCGGGAACAGCCGGCCGGTCCTGCTGGACGACCAGTTCAGCGACCACAGCCCGGTCTCCACGTCGAAGAGCCGCAGCGTCAGGCCCGTCCATCCCCGGCTCGGCACGTCGATCTCGTCGATGTTCGCCGCGCCGCCGAAGAGCGGCCGGCAGTGGGTCACCGCGGGGAACTCCTCCCAGTCGCTGTCCGGGTACAGGAAGTCGGTGCGGCGGCGGTGGGCGACGTCCCAGTCGCCGTGGAAGAAGTCGAAGTCGTGCACGGCCGAGGCCGGGTCGCGGACGTCGTTCACGTGCGGTCTCCTGTCGTTCCGCCGGGCAGGCAGTCGGTCATGTAGGCGTCGAGGTCGGGTACGTCGGAGGCGAGCAGATGCCGTACCCAGGCGTCCCGCTCGTGCAGGATCGGCGGCAGCTCCCAGACGCAGCCGATCCACGGACGCTCGGTGACCACGAAGTTCGTCGCGTCACGGTCGGGGCAGCCGAGCACCGGCTGGCCCGCGGCGGCGGCCCGGAAGTGCAGGACGTTGTCCCAGACCCAGCTGTACGCGCACAGATAGGCGCTGCCGTCGCCGGCCCGGTGCAGGACGGCGAACGTGGCGGGCGGGGTGCCGTCCGGCTCGGGCAGCAGCCGCGGCAGCATCGCGTAGGCCGCCGCCTCGATCTCCGGCTCGATACCGGCGGGGTCCGTGGTCACGTGGTACCGCTTGATCCGCCGTCCCGCCGTCTCGATGGGCGGCGGCACGGTCAGGAGCTTCTCCCGGAAGACGGCGGGCGCCGGGGACGCACCGGAGCCCACGGAACCCGCGGAGCCACCGGAAGGCGCGGGCCCCGGATGCCCCGCAGGCGCCGTGGGATCCACGGAGGTCGTGGAAGGAACGGAGGTGGCTGAAGTCATGGGAGGACGCTAGAGCCGCTTCACTGACATCCTGTGTCAGTGAAGTGCAAAAGAAGGAAGCCCGCTGAACAGCGAAGACGAACCACCCAGAAGATCATCTGGGAGACGGATGGGAAACGGCGGCATCCACAGCCCCGCCGACACGACCTGCTTCTCCCACACCTCCTGAAGGTACTCCACGATCCGCCGCTCCATCGACAGCGTCACCTCGCTGTACACGCCCTCCATGCCAGGCATCTCATGCCCCATCCGGGCCTCCTTCGCCACCGTCGCGATATCCGCCCCCGGCTCGTCCAGCAAAGCCTTGTGCCAGTGCCGCAGCCGGTAGATGTCCTGCCCGGCCATCTCGTCCACCGCCGGCAGGGCGCACTTCGCGTACCGCTCGAACCCCGCCCGCGGCTCGTGCTCTTTCCTGCCGTCCCGGATGGGGTACCAGTAGTTCTTCGTGAACCCCACGCCCAGCAGGTTCTTGCCCATGGGGGAGACGAACAGCCACGGCTTGTCATGGGAAACGAGCAGCCGTTCATGCAGGTCATGCAGGAATGGCGGAATCACGAGAGACCTGTAACTGTCGTACTTCGGCAGCGCCAGCACCTGCTTCCCAGCCGCGTAATAGGTCTGGTACTGCACCCGCAGGACGTGCATCCCGTCGTAGCGCTTCTCGGCTTCCCGGCGCCGGTCGCGGTCCGGGTCGGCTGCCGGCCAGTGCACGGACGTGAACCCACGCTGCAAGCCCTGGATTTCGCCGGGCGGACGCATCCCGGTGAACGCGAGGGTCCAGATGTACACCCAGCCTGCGTAGCCCCACACGTGGAACGCGTTGACGGCCAGCTGGTGCACGGCCTCGATGGGCAGCTCGCCCTTGACGCGGCGGGTCTGCTTCTTCTCGTACCGGCCGCGCCCGCGTTGCTCGATGATCGGTGACTCGTCGCGCAGCTTGTACTTGAGGACGGCGTCGGTCATCAGCATCCGGAAGACGCTGAGGACGCTGTTCTTGTAGCTCTCCGAGTAGCGCCTCTTGAGGTGCGCCCGGAACAAATCGCAGTCGACGGGCGTGACCTGGCCGACGGTCCAGGTGCGCCAGTACGGCTTGATGACGGCTTTGAGGATCGACTCGTACTTGTCGTTCGACCGGGCGGCCAGGTCGATGGTGGAGAACCACAGGTCGCTGTACTCGGCCATGTTCATGTCGGCTGTCTTGGGCCGGTACTTGCCGTTGCGGACTTCGGATTCCCGGTCGAGCCCGTATTCGTAGGCCTGCTGCTCGCTCTCGAACGGGATGCCCGGCTCGGGACCGGACGCGCTCTCGTACTTCTTCTTCTTTGTCGGGCGGCCCTCGTCGTCGAGCTTGAACTCGCCGCCCCACCACTTCACGCGGATGCTGGCTCCGCGTACCTCCACAGAAGGCATGCGCCCTCCCCGGGTTGTGAGTTGGACTGCGGATGGGTCCGGCAGGCACCCCTACCGCCGGGCCTCCGCGTGTGGATTGCTCAGTCTGTCGTGCCGACGGGGCAGCCGCGGCAGGCTTTGCAATCCTGGCCCTGGCCCTTCATGAACCGCCTCACGCGCTCCTGAATCGCGCGGTCTTCGGTGGCCCTGGGGGTCAGGACACATACTGTCTCGCCGTCTACTTGGGTCGGGTATCCAAGGAATGTGGATGTCGGCCCAAGATCTAGGTTGATGGCAAAACTCACCGGTCCCCCTTTGGTGTCGCCGTGGGACCTCCCCGGGTGGACCGCCAGACTTACACGAGTGACCGGTGTGCAACAGAGTGTTGTTGAACTTTCGTTCAAGCCGATTGGTTACGATCCGGTAACGGTGAAAAGGTTGTACGCCGATCGCCCCTGATCAGGCATCGTCGCCGATCTGACCGGTCTGGCGCAGGGCTTTCACAAACCGTTCGACGAAGTCGTCGACCTCGCCGATCGGGGCCTTTGGCATGGCCCCTCGGGCCGCCTCGTAAGCGGCCTTGCGCGCCTCGTCCTCTGAGGGGACCAGCGGGGCCGGCTGGTGCGGGGGGAAGGTGGCTGCAAGAAACGGTTCGCCGCCCTCGGCGATGAGGATGCAGCTCCCGGTGACCCAGCCGAGTGCCTTGTCGACCTTGGCGTAGGTGAGTTCGCGGACCTCCAGCCCCTCTTCGACGCGTTTCCACGTGTTGCGGGTGACACCGGCGGCAGCGGCCGCGGCGTCGCGCGACGGGTACTGCTCGTGTCGGTGCGCCTTTACGCGGGTCGCGAGGCGGCCTAGATCGCGGGTTGCCATGTCGACATCTTGGCAGCACGAGCCAGTTCCAACCAGTTCCAACTAGGTAAACGGCCGGAATTCGAGACGGCCCAACCATCTCCAACCAGCGACGTTTCGGCACACGGGTTAACTCGGGTCAGTTAGGTCCATCAAAGGGTAGACAACCAGAGTCAACTAGGGTTAGTTTCTACCCATGCACCAACCGACGACCTTCGAGGTCGACGGGGACGCGATCCGCGAGGAGCGCATGCAAGCGGGCTTGAGCCGCGTCGAGTTGGCCAGACAGGTGGGAACCAGCCGCCGCTACATCTGCCACCTCGAAAACGGCACCCGCAGGCATCCGTCGCCCGAGCTGTACATCGCGCTCCGCACCGCCCTCAAAGCGACTGACGAGCGCCTCCGGCGAATCCCTCCTCGCCCCACCGAGGACCCACCCCCACGCCACGAAAGGGACTGATCCGTGCCCACGGACAAGAGCAAGTACCACCAGCCGCAGGAGCCGGCCGACCTGAACCAGGAGTTCATGACCGTCCAGGAGACGGCGTTCGTCCTGCGCTGCGGGATGGCGTGGCTCCGCCAACTCCTGCGGGACAACCCGAACTTGTGCGGCCGCAACGGCCAGGGACGGGGCGGACGGATCGTCACCGACCGCGAGCAGCGCGCCGCGATCCACGCGATCCGCAGCGCCGGAGACCCGCGGCAGGGCCGCACGGTCGCCCGTCAGCGCCGCCGCCCGGCCGCCCGCAAGCCGGCGCTCGCCGGTTCCTGAACGCAATGCGGGGCCGCCCCCGGCTGGACCCGGCGACGACCCCTTCGCAACCCACTGAGCACGAAGCAAGGAGTGGATCACGTGACCACATTCTCTCAGACCCTCACCCCCGCGCCCACGGTCGAGTTGACCTTCGGCCAGCAGCATGACGCACAGGAGCGGAACGACTCCGCGTACCGCAGCACGGTCCTCTACCGCGAGCTGCCGGACTCGGGACACGTCGCCCACCAGGCGCTGTCGGACCGGGTGTTGGTAACGGCGACGGACCTGGACGTGATCGCCGAGTGGCTGTTCGTGATGGGCGGGAAGATCACGACGGTTGACCTGCCGTCAGGTCAGACCGTGTGGACGCTGGCGACGCGGACGTGGTCGGACTCGCCGAACTTCCCGGTGGTGCCGGTGTTCGTGACGGTGGTCCAGGCGACGGGCGCCCCGGTGATGCACGAGATCGCTGCGGCGGTGGCCCGGTGAACGCCAGAGCGGTGAACGCGGCGGCTGGTGTGGTGCAGGCGGCGTGGGCGCAGGGGCGTCGGACGGCTGCGGGTGTCGCGATGGCGCTGGATGCGGCGCAGCTGCTGATGTCCCCGGAGGCGGCGGCGGAGCTGGTCCGTCTGCGGGAGGAACGGCATTCGACGAACGAGTCGGTGGACGACGCGGCCCGGGCGCTGCGTGAGAAGCGGGACCAGATCGCCGAGTTGGAGACGACCAACGAGGCACTGCGGGCCCGGCTGGCCGAGCTGGAGACGCAGCGTGCGGCTCTCGCGGAGCGTCTGCGGGCCGGCCAGTCCTGGGAGCGGGGCCGTCTGGTCAGTGAGGACTACGTCTCGCAGCCGGAGTTGCGGCAGATCTTCGGGATTCCGTTGGCCGCCCCGCTGGACGGGATCACGCGGCTGACCGTGCCGGTGCACGTGCTGCGGGCCGAGGTTGAGGACCAGTACGAGTCGCCGCTGCACCACGAATGGCGGCTTGGCCGTGACCTGCCCGCCCCGGGCGGTGCCCAGTGATCCACGAGTCCGCCTCCGAGATCACCGCGATCGTCGCCGGCTCGGCCGGCCTGGTCCTGGCCACGCTGCTGCCGCTGATGCGGTGGGCGCGCGCCGACCACCTCACCCCGCGCTGGCTCCGGCAGTTGCCGTTGACCTGCGCTGTCCTCCTCCTTCTCATCCTCGCCGCACCGTCGAAGGGCGCCACGTCATGAACGAGTCCTCGAAGCCCCAACTGTCCATCACCGTCGGCTCCAACCGCCTCCACGGCGTCGTCCGCGCCGACCGGATCCGTCTCGACACCCTGACCCAGCTCGTCACCGGGTGGGCGGACGAGAAGACCCGTGAGGAGATCATCGCCGCGCTCGACGAGCTGGCCGCGGTCGTCGCCGGCACGGGCCGGGAGGGCGAGTTGGATGCGGCGGTCGAGCAGGTGGAGGACGCCGCGGGGATGGAGACGGCGCAGGTCGAGGTGAAGGCGCCGGATGTGCGTCGGCTGTTGGCCGAGGTGACGGTGGTGGAGCGGGTGACGTCGCGGTTCCAGCAGGGGGCGTCGGAGATCAAGCACCCGGCGATGCGGCCGACTCGCCAGTTCCTGAAGGCGCAGCCCCTGCCGGAGCAGCAGGACAGGCGGTCAGCGTGATCCGCAGTCTCGGCTACGTCGTCGCCGTCCTGACCATCGCCTGCGCCGCCGTCCTCGCGGTCAGTCTCCTGCCCGTCGCCGACCCGACTACCGGATGGGCGCTGTGCGTGGCCACCGGCACCGCTTCCGCAGCCGTCGCCCTCGCCGTACTCCCCTGCCCCTGCCACCGAAAGGCCCGCTCGTGACCGCCCGCACCGACATCCTCGGCGCCCTCCAGCGCGCCGGCTACAAGGACCGCGAAGCCACCTCCCGGATGGAGGCCGCCGACAAGGAGCCCCGCACCCCGACCGGGCTCGGTGACCCCGAGTTTCAGACCACGCTCGAAGGCGGTCACGCGTTGATCGTCGAGTACGGGGACTGCGAGTTCTACGGCACCTGCCAGTGCGGCAAGCAGCTCGGCATGGTTCGGCCGGACCGGTTCCGGGACGACGTGTTCGGGGCGGCGTGGGAGCGCCACGTCATGACGGAGGTGCCGTCTTGACCACTACCCCTCAGTGTCCGGAAGGCCTGTACAGCCCCGACATCGACCTGCTGCGCCGCTGCATTCAGCGCGGCCCGCACGAGTGGCACGCAAGCGAGGACGGCGTCGAGTGGCGCAGCCCGCAACTCTCGGAAGGACCACAGCAAGTGAGCACTGAACTCGTCAAGCACCAGGCCATGAACGGGGCCTCGCTTCCCGACATGGTCCGCTACGCCGAGCAACTCTCCAACGCGAACCTGCTGCCCGGCCAGTACCGCAGGCAGCCCGCCAACGTGCTCTACGCCATGGAGTACGGCCGAACCCTCGGCATCACGCCGATCGCCGCGATCACCGGCATCCACGTCATCGAGGGCAAGCCGTCCGCGTCGGCAGCCCTGATCTCCGGGCTCGTGCGGCAGGCCGGCCACAAGCTGCGGGTCACCGGCAACGGGCAGTCCGCGACCGCGCAGATCATCCGCTCGGACGACCCGGAGTTCACCTACTCGGTGACGTGGGAGCTGCGGCGCAACGCCAACGGCAACCCGTCCGCCGAGGAGGCGGGGCTGCTGAACAAGGACGTGTGGAAGAAGTACGCGGCGTCGATGCTCAAGGCGCGCGCGATCTCGCAGGTGGCTCGGGATGCGTGTGAGGAGGTGCTGTTCGGGCTGCACTACACGCCGGAGGAGTTGAGCGCGAACGTCGGTGAGGACGGCGTGCCGATGGACGCGCAGGTGCAGCAGCTCCGCCGGGTGCAGCCAGGTGAGCAGGACCCGTGGTCAGCGCCCGGCCCGCATCCCGAGACGTTCGAGCCGCACGCTGACGCGCAGGCCCTCGCAGCCCGTGCCGCCGCGGCCGAGGACCGGATGGTCCTGAACTGCCTGGTGGACGAGGCGAAGCGGGACCTGCCCGCGGACGCCCGCATCGTCGCCCCGGACACGGAGCAGCCCGACACGCTGCGCGAATACCTGGGGCGCCGGTGGGCGGTCCTGCCGAAGCCGAGCGAGCAGCAGGCCGACGAGGGCGTGACGGACGTCGAAGTTGTGGCCGAGGGCGAGACCGAGGCCGACATCGCCGAGCGCGATCTCCGGGCGGCCGCCGCGACGGCTGGGCTCGACAACCTCGACGAGGAGTTCGAGCGCAGCTTCGGCCTGCCCATCGGCGAGGCCGGCGCCCCGCAACTGCGGGAGATGACCGCGCTCCTCACCGGCTCTGCCGCCTGATCCCACCGTCAGCAGCACGGGGCCGCCCTGCCCGTCGACAGCAGGCAGGCCGGCCCCTCCCAGCAAGGAGACCACACCACCCATGTCGTACAGCGACATCTACGGGAGCCCCGAGAAGTACGGGCTCCGCACCATCGGCGAGGTCCAGTGGGGCGATGCCTGCTACAGCTTCGACCTCACCGTCGTCTGGCAGGACACCACCACCGGAGCCTTGTACTTCGCCGACGACTCCGGCTGCTCGTGCCCGTCCCCGTTCAACATGACCGGCCGCGACGGCCTCACCCACATCGACCGACCGCAGACCCTCATCGACCACCTCAACGACCGGATCAAGCAGGGCGCCGAGGGCTACTGGTCGGAGTCCGAGACCGAGGCGGCCAAGGCCGACGCCGGGGCGCTCGTGCTCAAGGCGCGGGGGGTTCTGCGATGAACCTCAAGGAAGCAGCGATGCGGGAAGCCGCGTTGAAGACGCTGCTCGACACCGTCAAGGGCGCCTACGACGCCGCCCGCAAGGACACCCGGACCGCGCTCGAAGCGGCAGCTGAGGAGTCGGGCGCCCGTCAAGTCGCTGCCGCCCTCCCTGACGGCCCGGACATTGCCACCGTCAGCCTCTCCTCCGGTGAGGCGGCGGCGAAGGTGACCGACGAGGAGGCATTCACGGCCTGGGTGATCGCCCACTACGGGACCGAGGTTGAGCGCCGGTTCGTGACCGAGGTGCGGGCCGCGTTCCGGGACAAGGTCCTCGGCGCGCTCACCGCGGCGGGGAGCACGGACTGGGCGGACCCGGACACCGGCGTGATCCACGAGGTGCCGGGCGTAGCCATCGCCCCGTCCCGCGCGCGCACCCACTCGCTGCGCTTCAAGAAGGACGGCCGCGACCAGGTCATGCAGGCCTGGCGTGACGGCCGCCTCGCCGCTGTTGCCCTGCCCGAACTCACTGCCGGAGGAGCCGAATGAGCACCGAGATCGCACGCATCAACCTCTCCGCTGGGGCCGTCGAGACGGTCATGGTCGACGGGGAACCGCACGTCGTCTTCCGTCCAGCGGTCGAGGCGATCGGCCTCAGCTACCCGGCCCAGCTGCGAAAGCTGAACGACCGGTCGTGGGCCAGTCGTAGCGATATCGCAACGACTGGTGCCGACGGCAAGACGTACCGCATGGTCGCAGTCGACGTCCGCACCTTCCTCATGTGGCTGGCCACGGTCAACGAGGCCAGGGTCGCCGAGGCCACCCGCCCGCTGCTTGTCGCCTACCAGCGTGAGACCGCCTCAGCGGTCAACGACTACTGGACGCAGGGCGGGGCCATCAACGAGCGCGCCACGGACGATCAACTCGACGCGCTGGAGCAGCAGATCGAGGAGCGCCGTGCGCGTCGCGCGCTCGGCCTGATCCAGATCATCGCTGCGATGGACGACAGCGTCGATCCGCGGTGGAAGCGCTCGCGTCAGTTGCACCACTACGCCGAGGCAACGGGTGAGGTCCCGGAGATCGCTCCGGAGGACCGGGCGCTGCTGGTGGAGACCTACCTGAAGGACCGTGGCCTGTCCCGGGATGAGTGCCGCGCGGTGCGCTCGCCCTTCGGCCGACAGCTCGTGGCCGCCTACAAGCTGGAGCACAACGGCCAGGCGCCGAAGGAGTCGTTCGGGTTGGTCGACGGTCGGGAGCGGCCGGTCAAGTCGTACACGGAGTCGGACCGGCCCCTGTTCGACAAGGTGTGGAAGGCGTTCTTCGCGGACCGATACCCGGCTCAGCAGCAGCTCGGGGGTGCGGCATGACGTACCTCGACTCCCGTCGGATCGGCTGGGACACGGAGACCACCTCGACCAACCCGTCGGAGGCACGCATCGTCACCGCCGCCCTCGTCGGACGCGGCGGACCGTCCCCGGAACACGTACAGACGTGGCTCATCAACCCCGGCGTACCGATCCCGCCCGAGACCACCGCGATCCACGGAATCGACGACGCCAAAGCGCAGGCCGAGGGCGTCGAACCGAAGGCCGCGCTGGAAGAGATGGCCGAGACGATGGCCCGGACCATCCGATACGGCATGCCGCTGGTCGCGTTCAACATGGCCTACGACTGGTCGGTCTTGCACTTCGAGCTGCTGCGGCACGGCCTGCCGACGATGGCCGACCGGCTCGGCGGGCCGGCGTTCACGCTCGTCGACGGCCTGGTCCTGGACAAGCAGGCGGACAGGTACCGCAAGGGCTCGCGGAAGTTGAAGGTCGTCGCCGCTCACTACGGCGTGCACCTGGAGAACTGGCACGAGGCGGAGGCCGACGCGATTGCCGCGCTGGGCATCGTCGACGCCTTGTACGAGCGGCACCCGCGGCTCAACTCCTATGACCCGCAGCGCCTGTATCTGGCGCAGCAGGCGTGGCGTGAGGAGCAGCAGGCGGGGCTCCAGGCGCATTTCCGTAAGTCGGATCCGAGCGCGTACTGCGCGCCGGAGTGGCCGCTGATCCCGGCGCAGCGCGGGGGTGCGGCATGAGACTGCTCCGCCGCTCCCGGTCCGCACGCGTTGACGAGCGCGCCGCGCGGATCGAGGCCCTGATCGAAGACCGCAACGCCCACATCGAAGAGGCCCGAGCCACCGCGTCCGCGCTGCTGCGGGTGTCGGGCGAACTGTCCGTCCTCAAGGACGTGGTGGCCCACCACATCGCCGCTGCCAGCGACCCGTCGTCCGCGCTGACGGACGCCCCGTCGATGGCGGCCGCGTTGCAGCACGCGTTCCGGGCGCGAGGTGTGGACCTGCGGATCGAACTCTCGCGGATGGAACGGAGGCCGCTGTGAACCCGATCTCGGTGGGCGCGTGCGCGCTCCTCCTCAGCCTCGCCGGGGCCACGGCGGTCGCCCGTCTGTGGCCCGCGCCGGCCGCCCCGCGCACGACGGGCCGGCGTCGGTTGGGTCGTTCGCCGATGCGGTCGCGGGAGGTGCTGGAGACCGGTGTCGCGTACTGCCCGCTGGAGAACCGGGACCGGCGGCATCACTTCCTGCGGCTGGGTGGCCGGTTGTGCGAGTGCGGCCACCTCACCCGGGAGAACGCCCGATGACCGGGGCCAACGCCGCGAACATCGCGGTCGCGGTCGGGCTGATCGCCCTGGCCATCGCCATCTACCGGGCCCGTCCACGGACGCGCGTCACGGTCATGCCGGCCGAGCTCACCCCGGCGGAGGACGAGTCCCGCTGGGGCACTGACAGCGCGCTGCACGAGGCGTGCGCCCTCATCTGGGACCTGCCCGAGGCCGACCCCGACGCGGGGTTCGACCGGATCCAGCAGGCCATCAACGACGACACCGAGGGGAACTGACCCATGGGCTACTACACCCGCGTCGACGGAGAGATCCGCATCGAACCGCCCCTCACCTGGGCGGAGATCAAGAACAACCCGCTCCTGCCCGAGACCTCGGCCGGCCGCGCCGAGTACGACGTCCGGCTGAAGATCGACGAGGAGACCGTCGACACCGACGACGGCCAGCTCGTCCGCAAGACCTGCTCGGCGCTCGTGCCCGCCTGGGACGACTCCTTCAAGGCGTACCACCTCGTCGACCACGTCCAGCACATGATCGACGCCTTCCCCGGCCACACCTTCAGCGGCCGTCTGGATTGCGAGGGCGAGGAAGCCGGGGACCTGTGGCGGGTCGTCGTCCGCAACGGCCGGGCCGTGAAGGTCACCCCGAGCATCCTCTGGCCCGACGAGGAGGGACAGGCGTGACCACCCTCTTCGAACTCGCCCCGAAGCCGCCGGCCCCCGTGGTCGCGGCCGCGGGCCAGCCGCTGGTGATCGGGGCGGATCTTTCGCTCCGATCGACCGGGCTCGGGTCTGCGGACTGGACCGACGCGGTCCGGCCCAAGAGTCTGACCGGCCACCCGCGGCTCGCGTTCCTCGTCCAGGAGATCGGCTCGTACCTGCGCAACGCGGACCTCGTCGTCCTCGAAGGCCCCTCGTTCGGCCACGCCGGACTCGGCGGCCATGAGGAACTCGCCTGGCTCCGCGGCATGGTCCAGCACTGGCTGTGGCGCCGCGAGATCCCGTTCGCGATCGTCCCGCCCAGCTCGCTGAAGCTGTTCTTCACCGGCCACGGCGCCGCCTCCAAAAGCACCATGCGCGCCGCCGCGGAACAGCACTACGGCCGCACCTTCGAGGGCCCGGCCGCGGCGGACGAGTGCGACGGGTTCGCTCTCGCCGCCGCCGGCTACGCCTGGCTCGGGCTGCCGCTCGCGGACATCCCGGACCGGCAGATGCAGGCGCTGGCCGGCGTGAAGTGGCCCGAGCGCGAGGCGGTGCAGCGGTGAGCCACTACACGGGATCCGTCCCCGCCACCGAACGCCCCGTCGACTGGCGCACCGAAGCCCTCTGCGCCCGCGAGGACATGGCCCCTTACCGGGAGTTGTTCTTCCCTCTCCCCGGAGAGACGGCCAAGGCCGCCGCCGCGAAGCAGATCTGCGCCGCCTGTCCGGTGGCAGCCGAGTGTCTCGCCGATGCCATGCGCGTTGAGGGCGGGCGCGGGGGCGAGAGCCGACACGGCATCCGCGGCGGGCTGGGTCCGAAGGGGCGCCGCAGCCGGTACGAGCAGGCGCGCCAGTCCCGGCAGCCGAAGACCGAGCAGGCCGAGCCGAAGCCGCCGGTGAAGAAGCGGGAGCCCGCGAAGTGCGGGACCCGCGCCGGCTATCAGAAGCACCAGCGGGAGAAGTCGGCGATCTGCGCCCCGTGTCGTCAGGCGAACACGGACGCGGACAACCGACTGCGGCGCACGGGCACGTCGAAGGTCGCGGCGTGAGCGGGCCCCGGCGCCGCCGCGGGTGTGACGTGCCGTGGCTGCCTCACGGGCTGGACCGGCCACGGCTGTTCCCTGCGGGGTGGCGCTGCTCGCGGCATACGCCGAACGCGATCCGTGGACTGCCGGAGGCGCCGCCGGGCCCGGGTCTCCCGGCTACCGCGTGGACGACGCCGTCTCCGCTGTCTGACTCCCGGGTCCATGACGACCGGGCCGTGGCCAGTGGCAAGCGGCGCTCCAGCCAGCAGGCGTACCGGGCGGCGCAGGCCGCAGTCCAGAAGACCACCTGAATCGACGGCCGGCCCCACAGCGCCCTTCCCCCCAGCGGCGCTGCGGCCGTCACCGGGCGCCCCGCCACCTCCCCGGCGGGGCGCCCACCCCACCCAGCACGACAGGAGGACCCCATGCCCGCACAACAACCCCAGCTCGAAGGCACCCTCCCCACCCCCGCAGACGACTACGACACCTGGGAGACCACGGTCTGGCCCACGTTCGTGGCCGCCGCCCGGTCGGGCCGGCCGTTCGTCTGCTGGCGCATCGCCCAAGCCCACGACCTGCCCCAGCCGCCCTGCCAGGAACTCCACTGGGCCCGGCTCATGAGCCACCTCCGTCGCGACGGTGTCGTCCGCTACGACGGGTTCGGCCTCGCCCGGGACAAGTCCGCCTGCCGACGCTGGCGCGGCACCCGGGCAGCGCAGGCCGCACGTATCGCCTGACCACCACCACCTGAGGACATCCGATGACCCAGCTCCACGACCTCATCCCCGCCGCCGACCTGGCTGCCGCGATCGACGCTGGCCTCGTCACCCGCAAGCAGCACCCCACCCTGCCGCTGTCGATCTACACCTACACGCGGACCGCGCAGTACTCCCGGCAGTGGACGACCGCGACGCTCCGGTGCCGCGGCCTCATCGCCGACGACACCACCGGCGAGATCGTGGCGTGGCCGTTCCCGAAGTTCTTCAACGTCGGCGAGCACCAGCTCGGCCACGACTACGCGGCGCCGTTGCCCGACGAGCCGTTCCGGATCTACGACAAGGCCGACGGGTCGCTCGGGATCGTCTTCCACTACGACGGCCGCTGGCACGTCGCCTCCAAGGGCTCGTTCACCTCGGAGCAGGCGGCGTGGGCGCAGGCCCGCCTCAACACCGCCGACAGCGGCTGGCTCATCCCGGGCGTCACCTACCTGTGCGAGATCGTCTACCCGGAGAACCGGATCGTCGTCGACTACGGCGACCGTCAAGACCTCATCCTCCTCGGCGCCTACTGGCCCGACGGCCGCGAGGCGCAGCTGGAGTGGGCGGCCCCGGACTGGGAGCCGATCGGATCCGTCGTCCGCTCCTGGTGGGGTCTGGGCACCCTGCCGCTTGCCGACCTCGTGAAGCTCGCCGAAGCCAACTCCCGCCCCGACGGCACCCCGACGAGCGGGATCTCCACCGAGGGCTACGTCATCCGCTACGCCTCCGGCCAGCGCGCCAAGGTCAAGCTGTCGGAGTACGTCCGCCTCCACAAGGTGCTGACCGGGATCACCGAGCGGGACATCTGGCGGATG
This sequence comes from Streptomyces sp. NPDC127038, assembly GCF_042725875.1. Taxonomy (NCBI): domain Bacteria; kingdom Bacillati; phylum Actinomycetota; class Actinomycetes; order Kitasatosporales; family Streptomycetaceae; genus Streptomyces; species Streptomyces sp. NPDC127038. The sequence continues at coordinate 68,168 of NZ_JBHXDQ010000008.1, forward strand.
CTCGGCCTCCGCAAGTTCGCCGACCAGCCCGCCAACCTCGTGGCGAAGGCGCTCGGCTGCCCCGCGGCCGAAGTCGGCGCCACCACGGGTGACCCGCTCGCAGCGCTCCTCGACGCCGTACCCGACGAGTTCGACCAGTGGGTCCGATCCGTCGCCGCCCGCCTGGAGAACGAGCACACGCAGCGCCTGGGGCTCGTCGAGCTGGCCTACGCAGGCGTCTCCGGCCTTGCCCACGACCGCGGCGCGTTCGCCCGAGCCGTGCAGACGATCACCGACCCCGGCACCAAGGCCGCGATGTTCCTCCGCCTCGACGGCAAGCCGACCGGACTCCACCTGTGGCGGGCCATCCGGCCCGAGCACGTCGCGCCCTACGTGCAGGACGACGAGTAGCCGCACAGCACGAAGGCCCCGCACACGGCGAGGCCCGGCGACAGGGAGGAGGAGACGGTGTCAGGACTCAGCAGCCCGTGCGTCCACGGCCAGCGCCGCGGAGTGCAGCGCCTCGCGAACGGTGCGGGAGATGAGCACCTGGTCGGGCTTGACGCCCTCGACTGGCTCCGTCCTGCGGTGCAGCTCGTCGATGATCGCCCGGTCCCGGACCGCCTGTGCGTAGAACTCGGGCGGCACCAGCATCGCTACCCGGGTCCCGCGCTCGGTGAAGGCGCCCGGTCGTTGGCCCCAGCTGACCTCGCGGATCAACGACGTCAGCGCGGCGCGCGCGTCAGTCATCCCGACTTCGGCGACGCCGTCCTTCTTGATCTCGATCTTCGGGTGCAGGGCCATGGCCAGAGTGTAAGTCATTGCCAATCCTTCCAGTCTTTCCAACCTTTAAAGTAGTATGGCAGTGCTGCCCCGGCACCGCCAGAGCGCAGATCCAGCCACGCCCAACAACCGAAAGGAGGACTGCGTGACCGAGATCGTGCAGGCACCCGACACTGAGGAAGCCCGCGCCCGAGCCGACCGCATCCGCTCCGGCATGCGCGTCCTCGCCGAATGGCAGACCGACGTCATCGCCGCCTACGCCGCCCGCGACTGGGAGACCCTCGGCTACGAGACGTGGGACGCCTACCTCGACGGCGAGTACGGCGAGCACCGTGTGCGACTCCCGCGCGAACAGCGCCGCGAGATCGTCGCCGGAATGTCCGCCGCGGGCATGTCCACTCGCGCCATCGGAGCGGCTATCGGGGTGCACCACGACACCGTGAATCGCGACGTTCAGTCGTCTGTCGGATTTCCGACAGACGAGCCGCGCACAGTGCTCTCGCTAGACGGCAGGGAGCGTCCCGCTACCCGCCCCGCATCAGCCGCGGAAGAGAACTTCTGGGTCGAGCCGGGCGCGGACGAGGTGGTCGACGCCGAGATCGTCGACGAGCCGACCAGGCCCGAGCCCCCCAAGCCCAAGCGCCGCCCGCTCCCCGAGGCATTCACCGAAGCCGGCCGCGACCTCTCCCGCGCCGCCGAACGCCTCGACCGCCTCACCCAAGACGACCGGTTCACCAAGAACCGGGACACCACCCACCACCAGCTCCCCGAACTCCTCGGCGCGCTGGACAACACCACCCGTCTGATCCAGGCCATGCGCCTCGACCAGGCCCAGGCAAACGAAGAGGCCCGCCGCTGGTGGGCGACGAGCCTCCACAAAATCTCCGACGCCCTGACCGACGTCGCCAACTCCCTCGAACAGGAGCAGCAGTGAACAACACCATCGTAGCCAGCGCAGACGCCGACGGCCCGTCCTACGCCATCGTCAAGGTCACTCCCGAACTCGCCGAGAAGTGGCTCGCCAACAACACGCACAACCGCAGGGTCCGCGAGAGCGCCGTCTTCGGCTACGCCCGCGACATGGAGGCCGGCCGCTGGGCCGAGAACGGCGAGAGCATCAAGTTCGCCGCAGACGGAACCCTCCTCGACGGGCAGCACCGCCTGGCCGCCATCACCCTCGCCAAGGTCACCCTGCCCATGCTGGTCGTCACCGGGCTGGAATCGACCGCGCAGGAAACCATGGACGACGGCCGCAAGCGCACTCTCGCCGACGCCCTCACCCTCCGCGGCGAATCCAACGCCGTCGCCACGGCCGCCATCATCCGACGCGCTCACATGTGGACGCAGGGGATCTACCGCAACGTCGGCGCCAAGCCGCCGACCAACCAGGAGTCCCTCAGCTTCTTCGAGGAGCACCCGGAACTCCGCCGCTCCGCGCAGCTCGCGGTGCAGGTACGCACAGCCATCCCGCTCCCCGGGTCGGTGGCCGGCCTGACGCACTGGCTGTTCTCCCGGCTCGACACCGGTGACGCGGCCGAGTTCTTCCACCTGCTCATCAGCGGCGCCATCGTCCCGGAGACCCACCCCGTCCTCATTCTCCGCAAGCGCATCCAGGCGGAGGCGGACAAGGCCGGCCGCGTACCCGAGGACTTCCTCCTCGCCTTCGTGATCAAGGCGTGGAACGCGTACCGGGACGGCGAGCAGCTCACGTTCCTCCGCTACAAGCCGGGCGGCGCAAGCCCCGAGAAGTTCCCGATGCCGAAGTAGCCCCACCCGCGGGGCCGCTCCCGGGCGGCCCCGCCCATCTCCCTGATCAGCACGGACGAGAGAAGCACTTCATGGCCTGGTTCGCCCTCGATGACGGGTTCGACACGCACCCCAAGGTGCGCAAGGCGGGCAACGCCGCGGTCGGCCTCTTCGTGCGCCTCGGCGTGCACGCGACTCGGCACCTCACCGAGGGCCACCTCGACGGCGACATCGTCCGCAGCTACGGCACCGAACCCAACGTCCGCAAGCTGATCGCCGTCGGCATGCTCCACGGCGCCGGGCACGCCTGCCCGCGCTGCCAGCAGCCGGCCGACGGCGACTACGTCATCCACGACTACCTCGACTACAACAAGTCCCGCGCGCAGATCGAGGCCGCCCGCGAGGCCGCCCGGAAGAGGCAGAACCGGGGGCGGGAAACGGCCCGCGCGAACCGGAATCACGCGGGAATCGGCTCGGATTCGGCTCCGAATCGGAGCGGAAACGAGTCGGATTCGGCTCCGAATCGGGCCCGAAAAGACCCCCTGTTTGAAGACTCCACCGCAGGTCAGGACGACCTGTCACGGCGTGACACCCATGAGGGTGCAACGGTTGTCCCCTCCCCTCCCCTCCCCTCCCATAACTACGACGTGGCTGATGTAGGAGAGGGATCTACCGGTAGTAGCGGCGCTGACCTTGATCCCCTCGCGCCGATCGACGCCGCGAACTTCGCCCTCACCGATGGCATGCGCCGCTGGGCACACCGGGACGGCTACGCCTCGCTGATCGACATCGACTTCGTCACCGCCCAGTTCATCTCGCACTACCGCTCGACCGGCGCCCGCCGGAAGTCCTGGCCCGACGCCTGGCAGAAGTGGATCCGCGAAGAGGCCAAGCGCACCGCGGACCGCCGCCCCAGCTTCGGCGCCTCGAACGTCATCGCCCTTCCCGGCCAACCAGGCGCCCCGCTCACCGGCACCGACGCCAAGGTCGCCGGCTGGCTCGCCCTCGCCTCAGGAGACGACACCCAGTGAAGAACCCCCAGACCGAAGCCGACAGCCGCCAGATCTTCGAAGCCCTCACCCACGGATGCGCAGGCGACGACGACACCGCCTGGAGCCTGCTCGACCCGATCGTGCGCCGCAGCAACCAGGCCATGTACGCCACCTTCTGCGCCCTCGCCGAGGCCGCCTCGTTCGACGCACTCCAGAACCAGCGCCCGGGCGAGCACTTCGGGATCGTGGTGGAGAACATCGACACCGGCGAAGCAGGCAGCATCGACGCCTTCCCGCCCGGCATCCGCTTCGCCAGCCAGTTCATCACCGCCCGGGCGAACCGGGACGAGGACACCGCGGACGCCCTGTACATGGCGCTCTACCGCGACAGCCCGGACGACCTCGGCGTCGGACTGCGCGCGCTTTACGACATGGCCGTCGTCTCGCTGCGCGCCTACGTCGAGCGCAAGAGGAAGGCGGAAGGCCGATGACCCCGGACGAGGCTGCCCGCCTCCTTGCCGCCTGCGCCGCCTTCGACAACCGGCAGCCGAGCGAGATCGCCAAGCAGGCATGGGCCGCCGCGTTGCGCGACCTGCCCCTCGACAACGACACCTTCGACGCCGTCGCCCGCTTCTACAGCGCACCCGCCCAGCCCGGCGAGACCGGCCGCCGCTGGATCGAACCCCACCACGTCCGCACCACCCGCACGAAGATCCGCGAAGAACGCCTCGGCCCCACCATCCCCGCCTACGAACCCCCCGTCTCCCCGGAGACCGGCGCCGACTTCGTCACCCGCCGCCGCGCCCAACTCGCAGCCATCGCCGACGGACGCGAGCAAGCCATCCCCGTCGGCGCCCTCACCGGCGGACCCCACCCCCGCGTCGTCCGCCAACTCGAAGGCGTCGGCCGGCTCATCCCCGCGGACGACGACCAGCCGTACATGCCCGCCGACTTCCGCGAGTCCGTCGGTATGGACGCCCGTCCGCCCGAGCTCTCGGTGCCCTGCCCGAAGGACGGATGCAAGGCCGCCGCCCGGCAGCCGTGCAAGACCCCCCACGGCCGCACCCGCAAGGACGCCCACCAAGCCCGCGTCGACGCCGCAGGAGGAGCCGCGTGACCGCCCGCCGCTGCGCCGGCTGCCACCGCCCCCTCCGTTCGAGCCCCGGCCCCTACGGACCCACCTGCGCCCGACGACTCCGCGCACTGCCGCCCGTCATCCGCACCCCGACCACCGGCCAGATCGACGGACAGACCGCACTCGACCTCCGCCCCATGCAACCAACCCTCTGGAGCCTCTGATGACCACCACCTCGCCCCCCGAAGGCAAATGCGGGCGCTGCCGCCAAACCCGCCCGCTCTTCCCCCGCAAGCCCGACCACGACTGCATCGACGTCCTCGGCCGCGTCGACCTCATCGAAGCCGCCCGCCTGATCTCCGAGATCGAAGACCAGGGCGACCACTGGTGCACCCGCCGCATCGAGGGCCTGCCGCCCGAGAAACTCTGCGTCCGCTGCTTCGACGCCGACGCCGCCGAGGAAGCCGCCCACATCAAGGAGCACCAGCTGTGAGCCCGCTGGAACGGCTCCTCCAGGAAGAGATCCCGGTCCGGCCGGCCCCCGCCCCCGGCCGCGCCCCCTGGACCCCCGAGCAGCAGGCAGCCCACCGAGCCGGCCTCCTCGACGCCCTCCACAACTGGCACTGGCAAGACGACCCCAGCCTCTCCACCACCCGCCGCCACCTCCGACTCATCCGAACCGAAGCCGCCTGACCCGTGCCCCACTCGGTCGCGGCCCACGACACCACCCGAGACCAACACCGCAGCCAAACCAACCACTGACTTTCAGTCAACAAGGAGCGATCATGACCGACCCGAAGCCCCTCGACCTCGACGCCATCGAAACCCGCGCCAACGCCGCCACCCCCGGACCGTGGGGCATCTACCAGTACGGCGGAGACAGCCTCATCGAGATCGCCGCCGACCTCCAGGACACCGGCTGCGGCTACACGGCCCGCCGCACCATCGCCCGCCTCGACGAGGAGCCCCTCGACAACGACCCCACGCACCGCGACTGGACCGCGGAGGAGGACTGGGCGCAGGTCCAGGCCGACGCCGCGTACATCGCCGCGATGCCGCCCGAGGTGGCAACCGCGCTCGTCGCTGAAGTCCGCCGCCTCCGCACCGAACTCGCCGCCATCCGGGCGCGGGGCATCGCCGACGCCGCCGCGTGGCTGCACGAGACCGGCGAGACGAATGCCGCGTACCTGCTGCGCACCGTCGACGTCCCGGCCGCCGAGGAGATGCGCGCCGTCGCGGACGAGCCCGACGCGGACCCGATCTGTGGTGACCCGAACGACGGCGACTGGTGCGAGCTGGAGCCCGGCCACGACGGCCACCACCGCGCGGACACCGCCGAGTGGGCCGCCGACCCCGCCGCGCCTGCTGTCGTGCCCGCCCGTTGACCACCGCCCGCACCCAAACCCGCGAAAGGAACCCGATGACCGACCCCCTGATCACCCCGGCCCGCGCGAAGGAGCTACGCCGCTCAGCCACCCACCACGCCGCCATGATCCTCATCACCGCACTGCGCGCCGGCTGGGACCCGGAGCACTACTTCCCGAACGAGGCTGAGCGCGACCTGGTCCTCGAAGAGGTCGGCCGGATCGCCCACGAGATCAAGGCCCGCGCCATCGTCGGCACTTCGCAGCCCTGTGGCGAATGCGGCTTCCCGTACCGCGTGAAGGCCGACGGCACCATGCACCGCCACACCGGCGTCAGCCCGTCCGGCTTCTCGACCGGCAAGCCCTGCCCGGGTGTCGGCAAGCCGCCTCGCACCCCGTGATCACGAGCACGGGCCACCTGCCTGCCGGTAACAGGCGGGTGGCCCGCACCGTCCATCCTCTCGTACCCCTGGAGCCCTGACGTGACCGACCGCTACCGCCACCGTCCCATCGAGATCGCCGCCTTGCAGTGGAACCCCGGAAGCATGATCGACGCAGGCGCCATCGTCGGCACCTTGCTCGGCAACGGCGTCCGCTTCCGCCACCCGTCCGGCATGGGCGAGACCACGACCCTGCTGCTCGACACCCCGGAAGGCGAGCAACTCGCACAGCCCGGCGACTGGATCGTCCGCCCCGCCAGCGGCGACTGGGCCGTGCTGGCCGCCGCCGACTTCGCCGAGCGGTACGAGCCCGCCGCCGTCTCGGTCCCGGCGTCCGCGCCCACCGACGAGACCGCACTCCGCGACCGCATTGCCGAGGCGCTGCGGCCAGGAAGCCGTGACCGTAGCGGCCAGTACCCCGAGGGCCTTCTGAGGGACGTGGCCGCGGTGCTGGCCGTGCTGCCCGCCAACCAGACCACCGACCGGGCCGCCGCACTGACCCGGGCGGCCGACATCGCCGAGGACGTCGCCGAGAGCCTGCGCAAGCACCACGAGTTCGAGCGCAGCAACGGCGCCCTGGACGTGATGACCGAGCTTCGCCGCATGGCTGCCGTGTCCGGCCCGCACGACACGGACGACACGACCGGACAAGCCGAGACGCAGGATCCCGCCTTCGTCACCCGCGTCCTGGAGATCTTCTCCATGTCCCACGCCGACGCCTACGACGACCTGCTCTGGCGCGTCGACAACGGCACCGTCCACCTGAACGCCAACGTCTCCGACGTCTTCGCGTGGGGCGGCGCCGACTGCGAGCCCATCACCCCCGACACTCTCCCGGTTCTGGAGCAGGCCTATGCGGACCTGAAGGCCCTCGGCGCCGAAGGGTTCACCGCCGAGCTGTACGCGGCCCGGCAGCGCAGTCAGCGGCCCCAGGGCGCCGCCTACCCGGACGCCCGAGACCCGGCGTGGCGGGAGGTGTCGGCCCTGTACGACGCGTGCGGACCGGAGCGGGAGTTGGGGCTGGGCAACCCGAAGGCCGCGCCCGCGCACCGGGACCCGAGCCCCTGACCCACCGTGCCCCGGCTGTCGATGCGGGCAGCCGGGGCCGTGACGGGGCCCCGCCCGAAGTTACCCGCCCGTTAACTCCCTGAGCCCCTGAACCCCCCTCTCCCGCCGCGCACTCTCACTCAGCCCCCAACGCCCCTCCATGCCCCGCTCACGCCCCGAGAAGAGGCCCAAATGCCTGACACCGAAGACCGCTGGCAGCCAAGCCGCCCCGACAAGCTCCACCGACGCACCGGACCCGGCGCCCTCACCCCCGAACAACTCGCCCTCGCCGACGACCTCCACACCCGAGCCCTCGCCCTCCGAGCCGCCTCCGAAGAAGGGCTGTCCATCCGGGACGCCGTCGCCCTCGCCGCCGTCCAACTCGGCCTCGAACCGCCCCGCGCCGAGGGGGAGTCATGACCGCCTCCGACCCGCTCCACACAGCGCTCACCCGCACCCTCGCCGCCCACGGCATCACCAACCCGGTACTCGCAGCAGCCCTCACCGACACCGCGGTCCGCATCCTCGGCCGCGACCGATGCACCCACCACTGGGACACCCACGACCAGCACCACCCGACAACCGTCACCGACTGCCCCTGGTGCGCCGCACGCGACGAAAGGCCAGCACCGTGACCGAACCCATCCGCCACACCGCCGACACCATCAACGACGACGACCTCGACCAGCTCTACGACCAACTCGCCCGCGTCCGCGACGCCGTCATCCTCCACCGGCAAGGGCTGCTCACCACCGCCGAGCTGTACGCCACGGTCGAGGCAAACCAGCCCGCCTCGACCGCACCCCTCGCCGCCGGGCTCCCCCAAGTCCAAGGCCACTGCCCCGCCTGCGGGCGGGCCAGCCTCTTCCTCGGCTTCGGTGGGCACGTCACCTGCGCGACCAGCGACTGCCGGAACCCGGCCTCCGCCGACGAGGTGCTGCGCCACGCCCACGTGACCGAGTGCGAGCACGCATCCGGCCAGAGGCAGGCCGAGTCCGCCCTCGCCCGCGTCCGCGAACTCCGCGCAGACCTCCGTGAGATCACCGGCGCCCGCTACATCGCCGACGCCCTCGACACCATCCTCGCCGAAGAACACTCGGAGCAGCCCATGACCACCACCGACAAGCCCCTCTGCACCGCGACGATCGACGGCCCTCATGTCCTCGGCGGCGGGCCCGTCCAGTGCACCCGCGAGGCGGGCCACCCGGAGAACCACGTCGGGCCGAAGCGCGGCACGGCGGGCCGGACCTTGTGGACGGACCACAGTGCCGGCGCCACGCGACACGACGCTGCCGCGAAGGAGCAGCACTGATGGAGATCCTCTTCGTCCGCGTCGACCCCGTCCAAGAGGTCGCCGTCGAGCCCGGCACTCTCGACCTGCTGCGCGACATCCTCCGACCCAAGGACCACGAGCCCCGCGCCGACCCGGAAGTCCTCGCCGCGGCCCGGCTGACGGGCTGGCCCCTCGTCTACGACGACAAGATCCCACCGGGCGAGGTGCACTGCCGTCCCACCCCGGGCGCGCCACCGCCGCTCACCGCTGCGGAGATCACGAAGTACATCCAGGCGCTGATGCCGAAGGAGCAGCGATGACCGAGCCCACCCCCGCAGCCGAGGCGCTGCTCATCGCCTACGACGCGGCCCAACTCGCCGAGATGCACGCCGCCGCGTGCGCCCGGATCAAGCGCGTCCGCGCCCTCCACCGGGACGAGTACGGGACCTGCGCCGAGTGCACCCACGAGTCCGGCGTGCCGTATCCGTGCCCGACCATCCGCGCCCTCGACGGACAGGAGCAGCAGTGACCGACAACAGCGCCATCGGCGACCGCATGAAGCGCTACGAGGCCACCACCCGCACGCTCCTCCCGCGCCGCACGTACACGATCCTCCGCGTCGACGGGCGCGCCTTCCACTCCTACCTCCGCGGCGCCACCAAGCCGTTCGACGAGCAGTTCATGGCCGACATGAACGCCGTCGCCGAAGCCCTCTGCGCCGAGATCGCCGGAGCCCGGTTCGCCTACACCCAGTCCGACGAGATCAGCGTCCTGGCCACGGACTTCGGCGCCCACAACACGGAGCCCTGGTTCGGCGGCGTCGTCGCCAAGCAGCTGTCCATCGCCGCGTCCCTCGCGACGGCCGTGCTCAACGAGCGCCGGCCCGGCCACCGGGCGCTGTTCGATGCCCGCGTCTTCACGATCAGCGACCCCGTCGAGGTCGCGAACTACTTCCTGTGGCGCCAACGCGACGCCGTCCGCAACAGCATCAGCATGGCCGCACAGGCGCACTTCCCCCACAAACGGCTCCACGGCGTCAACAGCGGCGGCATGCAAGAGCTGCTGTGGTCCGAGGCCGGGGTGAACTGGAACGACTACCCCGACGGCTGCAAACGCGGCCGCATCGCCGTGCGCCGGGTCGGGCAGCGGGAGACGACGTTCACCCACAAGCGGACCCGGGAGCTGCGCACCGTGGTGGCGATGCGGTCGTGGTGGGAGTCGAGCCCGGCCCCGCACTTCACGACCGAGCCGGGCGGATGGCTGGCCGGGGTGGTGCCGCCGCTGCCCATCCTGACCGCGATCTGACGCTGCGCCCTGCCTCGTCCCCCGAGGCGGGGCGTCGTCGCGTCCGGCTACTCTGCCGGCCCCTCGTGCCGGACGATCCGCTTCACCGCCATCTCGACGTCCACCCGGTTCGCCCCGACCGCCGTCGCGTGCGCGGTGATCGCCGCCTGCACCCGCTCCGCCGCGTCGCGCCAGGCCCGCCACTGCGCGCCATGCTCAGCGCCAGCCAGCCCTTCCAGCTTCGCCCGCTCCGTCTCGGCGGTGGTTTCGAGGGTGATCAGATCATCGGGAAGGTCCACACGATGATCATGGCACGGGCAGCAGAAGGCCCCCACCACGGCGCGCGGCAGGGGCCCAGGGCGCGGCAGGCTACGGCTCGCTCGGCTCCCTGCCGCCCGGCACGAACGCCGTCAGCGTCGCGTACTGCTCCGGGGTGATGAACTCCTTCACAGCCCCGCCGCCCGCCGCGTGCGCGATCGCCAACCGCACGGCAGGCAGCGCAGCATCTTTGATCGCGTCGCGGACGTTCTCCCACGTGACGAGCTGCTGAACGGGCACCGTCCGGATGCTGCTGTACGGGTCCGGCTGGCAGACGGAACGCCAGAGTGCGACCTCGGCGACGTCGTTGTCGTCGGCAACGTACTCGGCGATGTTGTCGACCGCGTCCTCGACGAGGGCTTCGACAGCGGTCCACATCATGGCCGCATTGTCGTCGTAGGGGTTCGTCCGGTCGTGAGGCCCGGCGGTCAAAGCGGCCTGCACGGCGTCCTCCCACTCGGCGGTCCGCAGTAAGTCCCTGGCGTCGTACAGCATGCCGACAACCTCGCCAGGGGTGGCGGCACGGATGCGGCCGATCAGGTCGATGGTGCTCATAGCGTTTACGCCTCCGTCTGCTTCGTCGGCCCACGTCCCCGCGTGGTGCGCGCCTTGAAGAACTCCTCGACCGGCTTCCACGGCAGCGCCCACGCGTTGCCGATCCGCATCCACCGGTCGCGCGGCACCGGCCACGCAGGGTCGGTCTCCGCGATGTGCCGGACGCCCTGACGCGTGATCGGACGGGGCATGTAGTCGCCCGCGTTGAGCCGCTTGGCGATCTCGGTGAAAGTCACCATTTCAGGGAACCCGCCCCCTTCTCCTGCGTCGGGCATGCCCTCACCTTCCCAGAGTACTTGTCAAAGCGCCAGTACTCCCCGTAGTCTCGACAACGCAAAGCCCCGACCCGCGGTGACACGCGGGCCGGGGCTGAACGACGGCGAGACCCGGTGGTGACACACCGGGCCCCGCCTCAACCCCGGTCCGGCGGTGACACGCCGGGCCGGGCGCCATCCCTGCCTGATGTGACCAGGAGGAACAACGTGCACGACTTTACTGGCGGTACGGCAAGTACGCCCACCCCCGCAGCCCTCGCGGAAGCCGACGCGCTCACCCACCTCGCCGGGCTCCTCTACGCGAACGCCGCCCACGACGCGGAGACGGCCGGCGACGAGCCCCGCGCCCGGAAGCTGTGGAAGCGCGCCGACCAGAACCTCACCGCGGCGGTGACCGCATGAGCCAGCAGTCCGGCCCCTTCGCCGCGCCGTGGCCCGACGGCGTAATCGGCCGGTACCTCACCGTCGGCGGCGCCACCGTGGACGTCCAAGGCGGTAGCGACCACGGCGTCATGACGTGCCTCGGTTGCGGGGAGGGCTACGCCTCGTTCAACGAGCGCCGCACCCGCGAACTCGCCCAAGGCCACGCCGAGCGCTGCCGCGCCCTGCCCCGACCGGAGGCGACCGCATGAGCGGCCTGCCGCCCCTCGTCGCCCGCTACGCCGCCGCCGTCCAAACCGGCCGCGACATCGCCCGCCAGGTCGGCGCCCGCTACGACGAGAACCCCGCCTGGCGCGCCAACGAAACCCGCATCGAACAACTCTGGGCCGAAGCCCAAGCCGCCGGCCACACCCGCGCCGAACTCATGCGCGCCACCGTCCGAACGGAGGACGCGTGATGGGCTGGCTCGACCGCGTCCTCGGCGACGACCGCCAACGCGCCAAGACCCAGTACCAGGGTCGCGAGTCCGCCAGCGAGACAGCCGCCCGTAAGCGCAGAGAGGGCCACCGCGCCCGCGTCTTCCGCGACGGCGACCAAGCCGGCCAGAAGTTCCGCGGCCGCCGCGACTGGACCTGACCCCACCGACCGCCGCCCCGAGCGAAAATCCCCCCGCTCGGGGCGGCCCCATCTCCACCCCGGAGACCCACCGTGAAGAAGCTGACCGGCGGACAGATCACCGTCCTCGTCATCACCACGATTCCCATGATCGCGGTCGGGATCGGCGGCGCCATCGGCACCTACGCCAACGCGGACTCCGTCCTCCACCGCAAGGAGACCGCGCTCGGCGTTGTTGCCGCGGGCGAAGGCGCCACCCTCGTCGCAGCGCTCGTCATGATCGTCGTGACGATGCTCGGCCAGACCGCGCCCCGCATCGTCCGCGCAGCACTCTGGCTGCTCCCCGCCGCGGCTTCCGTGATGGGCCTCGCTATCGCGCCCACCCTGGCCGAGGCAGTCGTCTTCGCCCTCACCCCTCTTGCCATGACCGCGGCCGCCGAAGGCATCTCCTTCCTCGCCCGCCGGATCGTCGTGCACCGCACCGACATCGACATCGAGGCGCAGCGCCGCAACGCCTCGACGCTGCGGCAGATCGCCTACCACCGGGCGCGCGCCGAACGCCACCCGTGGAAGTGGGTGCGCAAGCGGTCGACGCTCAAGGTGTGGCGGCTCCTGAGCCGGGCTGGCGAGGGCGACGTGCAGCTCGGTGCCGGGCTCGTCACGGTGCAGCGGGAGCGGCTCACTGAGGGCGCGGACGAGGCGCTTGGTGAGCTGCTGACCGGGCGGCCGGCTCGCCCTGAGCTGCTCCCTGCTGAGCCTGTGAGCCGTGAGCCTGAGCCCGACTCGGGCGTTGAGCCCGCGCGTGAGCCGGGCTTCGAGACGACCGTTCAGACGGCGCTCGTCGTTGCCGCGCCCCAGCCTGCACCGGCCGCACCTCCGCTGCCTGTGCAGCCCGTTGACCAGCAGGGATCACGTGAGCCCGTCTTGAGCCCGCCTGAGCCGCTCACCGCGAGCCCCGCTGAGCCGAGCCCTGAGCCGCGTGAGCCAGACCGTGAGCCGGAGGCGGATCAGATCGAGCAGCAGATCATCACCATCGCCTCACGGCTCAGGGCCGGAGACCAGCTCACCAAGACCACCGCGGCTCAACTCCTCGGCGTGAGCCCGGCCACCGGCGGCCGCCGGCTCAAGGCCGCACAGCGCCGGCTCAGCGAAGGAACGGGGTTCTACCCGTGAGCCGCACCCCTGGCCCCGACGAGCGCCGCGTACAGCACTGGCTCCGCCGCCACGGCGTGGGCCCCGACGCGCACGGAGACCTCATGGCCACCGACGACTGGTGGAACGACCTCTACGACGAGACGGACACGAAGGCCGACGACGAGCAGGAGGAGCAGCAGCGGGGCCCGGTGTTCGCCCCGGTCCCCGACTACTACCCGCGCCCCCACATGCCCGCCGTGTTCACCGCGGTCCCGGACCGTGCCGCTGCTGCGGTCAGCCCCAAGACCCGCCGCGCCCTCTACAACGCGTCGGCCGCCGGGGCCGGGTGGGGGCTCGGCCTCTACCAGCAGTGCGCGCACGCGCTCGCCGACTGCGGCCGGCAGTACAGCGTCAGCGGCGCCCTGGTCCTCGGCGTCGGCGGCTGCGTGGTCGTCGCGCACTTCTGGGACCGGCGTACCCGGCACTGGTGGCCCGGCATCGCCTGGGCTGCTCGCATCCCCCTCGCCACCGCCATCCTCGCTCTCGCCCTCTGGGCGCCCGCAGCCTCCTGAACAGGACGAACACGTGATCGCGAACATGCTCGCTACCGCACCCGAGATCAGCGTCGAGGGCGGGAAGATCCTTGGGTCGGTCGGTGCCGGCGGCATCGCCACGGCCCTCACCGTGATCCTCGTCGCCGGGATCCGCGAGCCCAAGGGCGCAGCAGCTGGAGGCGCGCCCGGCAGTGGGGGCGGGGGGAAGAAGTCCCGCATCCGCAAGCGCCTCACCTCCGAGCAGGCCCAGTGGACCGGTGTCGCCGCGGGCACGCTGTACATGACGGCTGGGTCGATCTGGACCATCGGCCGCAACGTCTCCGATGCGTTCGCCGGGATGTTCACCAACGGCGGGTTCGGCGCAGCTGGCATGGGCGCCGTATCCCTCGTGCTCGCCGGCCTCATGTACTTCCGTGAGCTGCCCCCCGGGAAGGCAGCGATCACCGGGATCGTCGCCGCAGGGGTGTGGGCGCAGGCGGGAGGGATCTGGGGCCTGCCGCAGGCCCTGATCCTCACCGGGGCGCACGCGATCGGTGTCCTGTGATGAAGCCGCGCCTGCCCGCGTGGCTCACGGCGGAGATCCGGCCCGTCCTCGTATTCACGGGGGCGGGCTACGCCCTGTGGGCCGGGACGTGCATCCTCGTCCGCCGCTGCTGGGCCCGGCTCGGGGAGCGGTACAGCCTGTGGGAACGGCTCGGCGGCCTAGCCGTGGCCGGCTACCTCGTCGGCTACGGAGCCGTTCACGCCCCCCGCGCGGCCCAGTTCGCGGTCCCCGGAGCCGTCGTCACCTGGTGCGTGGCAGCGTGGTGGGCAGCACCACCAGCCCCCGCCGAGGAGCCCTTCGAGGTGGCTGCTCCGGATGCCCGTGACGCGTTCGTCCGATGGCTCCTCGACCTCATCGGCGACCGCCCCGGCATCCACCTCCGCGAGCTGTACCCCGCGATGCGCCAACTGCCCGGCCACGAGGGGCGCAGCGACCCCGACCTCAGGGCCGCGCTGCGCACCCTCGGCGTGCCCGTCAAACGCAGCCTCCGCATCGGCGGCGTCGCTGGCCGCTCGGGCGTGGCGCGGGCCGCTCTCGAAGCACTCCCCTCCCCAGTCGGAGAGTTGGACGGAGAGCCGGATGGAGACGCAGGTCAGGCCGTAGATTCTCCGGGTGGAGAGTCGGCCGGAGAGCGGTTGGAGAGCGCCTGATGCCCTACGTCTACCGCTGCGCCAGCTGCCGCGCCTCCAGCCCGCCCGGCCCGCGGCGCGCCGCCGAGGACGCCCGGCAGCAGCACCGCGACACCGAACACGGCGGACTCGTCCCGCACGGCGAGGCCATCGTCCGCGTCCCTGGCAGCACCCCGGACCCGGACGGCCGGTACGTGAGCACGGGCGCGGCGCTCGGCCTGCTGGGGCTGCTGGCCCTGGCCGAGTTCCTCGTTCGCGCCTTTGGGCGGTAACTGCGGCTGCCACACTGGCCGGAGCGTCGGCCGCGAACCGGCACCCTGGGAGACGCCTCCACCGCAACGCCCCCTCGATGCGGTGGAGCTGTCCGCATTCCCGCCCCGGCTGTGGGTGGCCGGCGCTAGCATCCCCGGCACCAACGCCTTGGGGGGACCATGCGCCACACCACCGTTCTGCTCGCCTGCCTGCTGCTCGCCGGGGCCGCCACCGGATGCGGGTCGAGCGGCGGCGACGACAAGTCGGCCGCGAAGCCGTCCGCTTCATCCACCGCGGGCAACGACGCCCGCTACCTGAAGGCAGCGAGACAGATCAAGTTCAACGGGACGCCGACCGACGGGGATCTGCTGCTGTACCCGGACTTGTGGTGCAAGGGCCTCGACGCCGGGCATTCGGTGAAGTGGCTGTTCGGGATCCACGACGGTGGCCTGTACCCGGTCGGTGAGGACTGGGGTACGGCGAAGGCGGACGCGGACACGCTGCTCGTGGCCGGGGTGAAGGTGTACTGCCCGAAGAACTCGGGCGCCGTGTTGGACGAGTTGCGGGCGTCGGGCGAGTACTGACCCCGGGCGTAGCGAGGCCCCGCTCGGATCTCGGTCCGGCGGGGCCTCCGTCATGCAGTGGGTCAGCGCCCTGCTTCCGGGGCGTACCAGTACTCCAGCGTTCCGTCTGGCAGGACGACCGGGGTGCCGTCCCCTCGCGTCATGAGCCGGAACGGAGTCCCGAACACGCCTGGCGAGTCGCTGAGGTAGCGGCCCGCCTCGCTGAGCTTGTGTACGTAGGCGAGAGGGGGCGGCTCGTTCCAGGCGTCTGGCAGGGCGACGACGACGGGGCCGTCGGGGTGGCCGCTCAGCGTGGCTCTGCCGCTCATGGGGTCGGCCCCTCACCCGGGCGCACCGAACCCGCGTCCCCCGGGTAGTCGACGCAGTCCTTCGTGTGCTTGATCGCGACAGGCTTTCCACCCGGCCCGGGGGCGACGAGGCGCACGTCCAGGTTGTCGAACGTGGCGTGGCAGTGCGGGCAGTCGACATCGCTCATGCGGTCTTCTCCTCGCTGCCCACCGGGCGCTCCTCCGCCCAGTCCACCATCACCCGCGCCGGGTACGCCCAGCCCGGGTCGAGGCTCACCCGAATCTCCACCAGGAAGCCGGTGTACGGGTGGCGCATGTCGACCCGGCTCGGGGTGTGGGTGACTCCGTCGGCATCGAGCGCGCTCACGGTCACCTCGCCTTCGATGCCGCCCATCTGCCGGAAGGCGAAGACCAAGGGGGCGGCGGCTTCTTGCACGTAGGCGTCGGTGATCATGCGCTGTTCTCCTCGTTGCTCACCATGCGAACCAGGCGCTCCGGCCGCTCGGGCAGGGTCGCGCCGGGGCAGATCGTGTCGTGCTGGCCCGGCAGCCGGGACCAGTGGCGGTGCAGGTTGCCGTTGGCGTATACGCTCGTCAGCTTCCCGCACGCGGGACAATCGCGCTGCGCCTTCACACGCGCCGCCTTCGCAGCGCTGGACCTCTGACGCCGGTGCCACGCATTCGCGAGGTAGCGCGTTACGTCGGGACCGGGGGCGCCGCGTCCCGCGTCCACAACCTTGAGGTGTTGGTTACAGCGGTGGCAGATCAACCCGCGCACCGCCCACACGCCAAGCGCATGGTCGTGGTCGATGAAGAGACGAGCCGTCTCCGCCTTGCAGATCTTGCAGCGTCCCTTGGCGAGGCGACGCAGGTCGTCGTACTCGGCACAGGTCAGCGAGTAACCCGTGTGGTAGCAGGACGCGTGGCCAGACTTCACTGAGCCGCCCGCCCTTCCATGATCAGGCGCCTGACGGTCTCTCGGCTGTAGCCGGTGGCTTCGATGATGTCCTTCTGCGGCAGGTGGTCGGCTGCTTCGGCGAGGCCCTTGGCGCGCTGCTGCTCAGCTTCGGCGATGGCCTCGTCGTAGGCCTGTCGGATCTTGGTGACGTCGTCTCGGGTGACCATACCCCCAGTATGCCTCATGAACTAGGCCTAGCCTAGTTGACATGCCTCATGGATTAGGCCTATCCTATGAGGCATCGCCACCGAGCAAGGGGACCACCGATGAGGCACACCGCACGCGAGACCACCACCGCCACCCTCACCCGCCTCATCAAGGCACTCGACCGCCAGCACCCCGTCACCGTCGCCTACCTGAAGGAAGAGAAGGGCGAAGCCGGCCGCAAGACCGGCGCCCTCGTCGAGACGGTCCGGACCGTCGAGATCTTCGACGTGGTCATCAGCCAGGCCGGCGACATCCTCATCAAGGCCATGGACCGCAGCACCGGTGAAGCTCGCTCCTTCCGTCTCGACCGCATCCGGACCTACTCGATCCACCGCACCCGCTACCTGGTGGAGCGCCCGGCCGCCAGCGACAAGCCGGCCCGGACCACCAGCCTCGCCACCGTGGTTGTCCTCTACCCGGTCGACTGCCCCATCGCCCGCCGCGTCGAGATCCTCGCCGACGCACTCGCCGCCTGACCCGCCGACACGACAGGATGAACCCCATGACCGCCGCGCACGGAGGACACTGACCCCATGGCCATCGCCGACGACATCGAGTTCTACGGCCGCGCAGTCGACGCAGGAGACATGACCCGCGACGCCGCCATCGCCGCCCTCGCGCAGCGCGGCGGCTTCACCGAGGCAGGCGCAGGCGACGTCATCGACAACTGGCAGGCCGCGCGCTCCCAGTTCCAGCAGACGTTCCGCGACGCGGCCGCCAGCCTCGACAAGATCTACGGCCTGGACGACATCCAGCCCTGACCCCCGCTACAGCAGAAGGCCCCGGTTGCCATCCAGGACCGGGGCCTTCGCCCTGCGCGCCACGCCGCCCGCCTTGCACGCATCGCTAACATCAAAGCACGCCCACCGTCATACGTATAACGCCAGGAAGGGGAAGCCGTGGCCAACCCCGAACCCGCCCACGACCGCCAAGGCCGCTTCGCCCGCACCCCCGACCACGCCCGCCGCGACGCAGCCGCAGCAGACCTCCGCGCCAAAGGCCGCACCTACCAGCAGATCGCCGACGAACTCGGCTACAGCGACCGCGGCGAAGCCCACCACGCTGTCCGCCGCGCCATCAACGACATCGCCCGCGAACCCGCCGAAGCCGCCATCCACTTCGAACTCGAACGCCTCGACGCCGAACTCGGCCGCCTCGAACAGCTCGAAACCGCAGCCCGCGAAGTCCTCGAACGCCACCACGTCACCGTCTCCGCCGGCGGCCAGATCGTTCACCACCAGGGCGAACCCCTTCTCGACGACGCGCCCGTCCTCCAAGCCATCGACCGGCTCCTGAAGATCGAAGACTCCCGGCGCCGCAACGGCGAATCCCGCCGCAAGCTCCTCGGCCTCGACGCACCCTCCCGCGTCAGCATCGAAGCCGAGCAACTCGGCCGCGAGATTGGCCGGCTCCTCGACGCGGCCCTCGACGACCCGGGCGAGGCGGCTGGTGACGACACCGACGCGTGAAGAGGTGCACCAGCAGATTCAGCAGCTGGTGCGCGCCGGGGACACGAAGGCGCTGAAGGAGATCCGGGACGGGCTGCAACGGAAGGTAGACCACCGCAACCTGAAACAGCGGTCCCGCCTGTACGCGGGCAACCCCGTCGGCTGGGTGCAGGAGCGACTGCGGCAGGTGGTGTGGTCGAAGCAGCGCGAGATCATGCTGTCCGTCCGCGACAACCGGCGCACCGCCGTCCGCAGTTGTCACGGCGTCGGCAAGTCCCACACGGCCAGTCTGGTTGCGTCGTGGTGGCTCGACACCCACCCGCCCGGCGAAGCCTTCGTCGTAACCAGCGCACCGACCTTTGCTCAAGTCCGGGCCATCCTCTGGCGGTACATCCGCCGCACCCACCGCCGCGGCAAGCTCGCCGGCCGCGTGAACCAGACCGAATGGCACCTCGACGACGAACTCGTGGCGTTCGGCCGCAAGCCCGCCGACCACGACGAGTCCGCGTTCCAGGGCATCCACGCCCGCTACGTCCTCGTCATCCTCGACGAAGCCTGCGGCATCCCCGAGCAGCTGTGGGTGGCCGCGGATGCGCTGACGACGAACGCGGACTGCCGGATCCTCGCCATTGGCAACCCCGACAATCCGTCGTCGCATTTCCGGAAGGTGTGCCAGCCCGGCTCCGGCTGGCACGTCATCGGGATCAGCGCGTTCGAGTCGCCCAACCTGACTGGCGAGGAAGTCCCTGACGAGGTGGCGCAGGCCCTCGTCGGCCGTGAGTGGGTGGAGGAGAAGGCCCGCGAGTGGGGCGAGGACAACCCTCTCTATAAGTCCAAGGTGCTCGGCGAGTTCAGCGAGGACGCCCCGAACAAGGTCGTCCGTGCATCCGACGTGGCACGCTGCCGCATCGACCCCGAGAGGCGGCCGGCCGCCGACGACCTTCTGCCCGTGGAGCTCGGCGTCGACGTCGGTGGCGGCGGGGACGAGACCGTCATCCGGGAGCGCCGCGGCCGGCGTGCGGGCCGGGAGTGGCGGGCGCATACAGACCGGCCGGAGAAGATCGCGCCGCTCGTCCTGCAAGCCATCAAAGAGTCCGGAGCCACCGCCGTGAAGGTCGACAGCATCGGCGTCGGCTTCGGCGTGATCGGCGAACTCCGCAATGCAGCCGGCCGCGGCGAGCACCATGCGCACGTCATGGCCGTGAACGTGGCAGAGGCGGCCTCACAGCCGAAAAAGTTCATCAACCTGCGGGCCGAGATGTGGTGGGAGCTGGGCCGCGGCCTGTCCGAGTCGGGCGGCTGGGATCTGGCGTCGATGGAGAACGGCGACACGACGGTCGCCCAACTGCTGGAACCCCGCTGGGACGTGGACCCGAAGGGGCGGATCCGGGTGGAGCCGAAGGACGAGATCAGGAAGCGGCTCGGCCGGAGCCCGGACAACGCGGACGCACTGCTGCTCGCGTACTACGCGGCGGGCCGCCCGAGGGTGAGGTTCGTCGGATGAGGAGAGGTCACGTGAACCTAAAGAGACTGAAAGATTTGCGGCCTGCCACCCTCTTGACAGGAGGATTTACACTCATCACAGCAGGATGCTGGAATATCTTCGGCACAGGGGTTGGTCTCATCGCCGGAGGAATCCTCACGTGCGTCCTCCAGTGGGTGCTCGACAGCGACTGACGTGAAGGAGGTGGCCGATGGGCAAGACGCTCTTCGGCTCCCTCGGTAAAACCGTCTCCACCTTCACCAACCGCTCACCCATCGCCCTTGCCCCCACTGCGGGCCGCTCCGGGCTCATCACCAACTACCTCCGCCCCGCCGGCCAAGAGGCCCAGATGCGGGCCATGGGGTCGGTGGGCACTCTCTTTGCGATCGTCGAGCGGATCACCACTTCGTACAGCCAGGTCGAGTGGAAGCTGTACCGCAGCGCCAAGTCGGGCCGCCCGGAGGACCGGGTCGAGGTCACCTCCCACGCCGCCCTCGACCTGTGGAACCAGCCGAACCCGTTCATGACCGGCCCGCAGTGGCGTGAGGCGACGCAGCAGCACGAGGAACTGACCGGCGAGCAGTGGTGGATCATCACCAAGGACGAGCGGTTCGACATCCCGCTGGAACTCTGGTTCGCCCGTCCCGACCGCATGGTCCCGATCCCGGACCGCGACACTTTCCTGTCCGGGTACAAGTACTCGTCGCCCACAGGGGAGCAGGTCCCCCTCGAACTCGACGACGTCATCATGCTCCGCAGGCCGAACCCCTTGGACCCGTACCGCGGGTGGGGCCCGGTACAGACGCTCCTCGCCGACCTCGACTCCAGCCGCGCGAGCGCCGAGTGGAACGCCAATTTCTTCAGGAACTCGGCGCAGCCTGGCGGCATCGTCCAGGCCAGCCAGCGGCTCAGCGATGACGAGTTCAACGAGTTCCGCGACCGCTGGAACGAACAGCACCGGGGCGTGCAGAACGCCCACAGGGTTGCCCTGCTGGAGAACGGCCTGGAGTGGGTCGACCGCAGCTACTCGATGGCGGACATGCAGTTCGCGGAGCTCCGCAACGCATCCCGCGAGGTCATCCGCGAGGCCTTCGCTTTCCCCAAGCCGATGTTGGGAACCGTCGACGACGCCAACAGAGCCAATATGGAGGCGGCCGTCGACATGTTCAGCCGCTGGCTCATCCGGCCTCGGCTGCGCCGCATCCAGGAAGTCCTCAACACGCGCCTACTGCCGATGTACGGGGCAATGGGCAAGGGCCTGGAGTTCGACTTCGAGGACCCCGTCACCGGGGACGTCGAGATGGAATCCAAGCAGCTCACCGCCCAATCCGGAGCAGCAGCACAGCTGGTCGCCGCAGGCTTCGACCCGGCCGACGTCCTCTCCGCAGTCGGACTGCCCGAGATCGCGTTCACCGGCGCACCGGCAGCGCGTGCCCTGCCTCCCGCACCGCCCGAGCCGGCCGCCGCATGGACGGCATCCGTGTCCGGGCTCCTCGGCTCCGCCCCGGCCATCCGGAACGCGAGCAGCGACACTGACCAGATGCGGCGCGACCACGAGGCCGCGCTCGCCGCGCTGCTCCTCGCGTTCGCCCCGGTCGAAGACGACTGGATCGTCAACCTCGGCATTCAGATCGAGCAGGCCGTCAACGCTGCCGACGCGGCAGCCCTGGCCGCACTCTCCCTCGACTCCACGCGCGCCGCTGATGTGGTGCGGACCGCGCTCGAAGACGCAGCGCAGCAGGCCGCAGACCGTATGGCCGACGAGGCACGCCGGCAGGGTATGGCTGTGGCAGTGCCGCAGGTTGCCGGGCTGGTGACGGCTATCGCGTCTGCTGTTGCCGCGCTGATCGCCTCGAATTTCGCTTCGACGGCGGCGCAGGAGGCTGTGCGGCGGTTCCTGCCTGGGGTGTCCGCGGCTGAGGTGGCGGCCGCGGTGAAGAGCATGCTCCGCACCCTGAAGGGGACGTTCAAGCGCGACCAGCTCGGCGGTGCTGTCCACCGGGCGCAGAACACCGGCCGGATCGCAACGCTGAAGGCCGCACCGACCGCGCGCTGGATTGCCAGCGAGGCGAACGACATCAACACCTGCCAGCCCTGCGCCGCAGTCGACGGCACCGAGTTCACCACGCTCGACGAGGTGACCGCCGCCTACGGGGCCGGCTCGTACATCGACTGCGAGGGCGGCATCCGCTGCCGCGGCACCGTCGAGGCTTTCTGGGATCAGGGAGACAACGGATGAGCGCCCGTCAGCCGCACACGCTGCGGGTCAGCCGGTCAGAGGAGGAGGCCACGCCATGAGCCGCATGCAGGGCTTCAACCCGTCCGCCGAGGTGTCCGCGTTCGTCAACGTGCAAGCCAGGGCCCGCGGTCCGCAGGCACAGGCCGCCGACGACGGGCGCCGCTGCTACCGCATCACCAACGCCGCGTCCCCGGACGAGGCTGAACTGCTCCTCTACAACGACATCGGCGGATGGTTCGGCACCTATGCGGACGAGTTCGTCGAAGAACTCAACGCCATCAGCGCACCCCGGCTGACGGTCCGTCTTAACAGCCCCGGCGGTTCGGTGTTCCAGGGTCTGGCCATCGCCTCGGCGCTGCGCACACACCCGGCGGACATCACGGTGCGGGTGGACGGGATCGCCGCGAGCATCGCGTCCGTCATCGCGCTGGCAGGCGATCGGCTCGTGGTCATGCCCGGGGCGACGCTGATGATTCACGAAGCCGCCGGAGAGGCGTGCGGGGACTCGTCGGTGATGGCCAAGATGGCCGAAGTCCTCGACACCCTCTCGGCAAATATCGCCGATATGTACGCCGCGAAGGCCGGCGGGACCCGTGACGAGTGGCGTCAGCGGATGGTCGACGAGACGTGGTTCCTGGCCGACGAGGCCGTGGCTGCTGGGCTTGCTGACGAGGTAGGCCCGAGCCGGGCGGCGGGGCCTGAGGAGCCGGAGATGCGGCAGCAGTTCGACCTCACCGCCTACGGCTACACCGGACCCGCCCGGCCGGAGGCGCCGCAGCCCACCCCGCCGCCCGTCGCACAGGCTGAGCCGCAGACCGACGAGCCCACGCTGACCGCGGACGTCCGCTCCCTGATCGGCGAGGAAGTCGCCGCGCAGCTCCGTGCCGCCGTCACCCCGGCTCCGGAGCCCGAGCCAGTTCACGAGGCCGTGCCGGAAGCGCCCACGGCTGAGGTGCGCGGCGAGCACGGGCCCGAACTCCTCGACCTCCAGCCCGAACCGGCAGCGCCAGCGGTCGACCCGTGGACGGCCGCTGTCGCCCGCCTCATCCAGCCAGCACGAGACCCCTGGGCCGCACTCGTGGCCCGCTTCACCCCCAGCACGTCGGCGGACAGCTCGGCGACGCAGGAAGCCTGAAGGAGGCACCAGTGGCAACACCTACACTCCCGAGCAACGACGCCGAGCTGGCGGAGATGCTTTCGGACCCGGCCACGGCCGCACCCATCGTCGAGTCTCCCGAGACGCTGACGAACTTCATCACCCAGTACGCCAACCGGCAGCAGGGCGACGGCACCGAACTGAACCGGCAGATCGCCGAGGAAACGCAGCGCCAGTTCGCCGCCATGCTCCGCGACCATGGCGCCGACGCCAGCCAGAAGGACGCCGCGCAGGCGATCAAGCGGCTCGACCTCGACCCGCAGGCCAAGCGCGGCGGCATGCTCACCTCGCACCGGCAGGGCACCGCCTACAACGCGGCCGCGGCTGGCGCGCAGGTGGACAAGCACTTCGAGAACTCGATCGACTACGTGCGCAACATCTGGCACAAGAACCCGAACGCGGACGCGGAGAAGCTCGGCGCCCTGCGCAACGCGGCGTCGTCGGTGTCGCCTGCGGACGGCGGGTTCCTCGTTCCGGAGACCCTGCGCAGCCAGCTCCTTCAGCTCGCGCTGGAGCAGTCGGTCGTCCGCCCTCTCGCCACGGTCGTCCCCATGGACAGCGCGCGCGTGCCGTTCCCGATGATCGACACCACCACCAACAGCGGTTCGGTGTTCGGCGGCATGGTCGCCTACTGGGGTGAGGAAGGCGCAGCGCTCACCGACTCGAACCCGAAGTTCGGCCGTGTCACCCTCGACGCGAAGAAGCTCACCGGCCTCTCCGCGGTGCCGAACGAGCTGCTCCAGGACAGCATCGTCTCGTTCTCCGCCCTCATCGAGACGCTGTGGCCGCAGGCCCTCGCGTTCGAGGAGGACGCCAAGTTCCAGACCGGCTCCGGCACCGGTGAACCCCAGGGCTTCCGCGGCGCTACGAACTCGGCCGCGATCGCGGTAGCGCGCACGACGACCAGCCAGGTCAAGTACCCCGACGTCGTCAACATGTTCGCGCAGATGCTGCCCTCCAGCCTCTCGCGCGCCGTGTGGATGTGCTCCCCGGACGTCCTGCCGCAGCTCCTCCAGATGAGCCTCACCGTGGGCACCGGCGGCAACAGCGTGTTCGTCGTCAACGCGGCCGCCGGGATGCCGATGTCCATCTTCGGCCGCCCGCTGATCATCACGGAGAAGGCTGGCGCGCTCGGCGCCCGCGGTGACCTGTCCTTCGTCGACCTGTCGTACTACCTCGTGGGCGACCGGCAGATCATGACCGCCGACTCCAGCACGGACTACAACTTCGGCTCCGACAAGACGACGTTCCGGATCATCCAGCGCGTCGACGGCCGCCCCTGGATCCAGGCCGCCATCACCCCCCAGAACGGCAGCACCAACAAGCTGAGCCCGTTCATCGAGCTCGCCGCGTAACACCCTTGGCCGGCCGCGGCATTTACACCCCGCGGCCGGCTTCGACCGGGCCGGCAGTGTCGCCCCGGACCGGATATCCAGACAGGAGAAAGCCCATGGCATCCGAAGGACTTGGCAGGCTGTTCGACATCAGCATCGGCGCGGCTCCGGTCGACCTGTCCGCTGCTGCGACCACCGGCAAGCGGGTGAGCCTGAAGAAGGCGGGCGCGCTGACGATCGTCGTCTTCAAGGCGGCGGGCACGGCCGGTGACGACCCGACGGTGACGCTGAAGCAGCACACCGCGTCGTCCTCGGGTACGTCGTCGAACCTCGCGGTCATCGACCACTACTACCTGAAGAACGCGACCACCCTCGCGGGCACGGAGACCTGGTCCCGGGTGTCGCAGGCCGCGGCCGCGACGATCGCCGACCCGGGCGGCGCCGGCACGTCGGCCGAGTCGCAGCAGATCATCGCCATCCCCGTCCTCGGCACCAGCCTGTCGGACGGCTACTCCTACGTGTCCCTGGACGTCGCGGATGTCGGCACGAACGCGCAGCTCGGTTGCGTGCTCTACCTGCTCCACGACCTGACCGCGGGCCGCGCGCCGGCGAACCTCGCGGCGGCGCTGGGCTGATGGCGGTCTGGGAGTGCGCGGAGTGCACCACCGCCTATTCGGTGGGCGCTCCGCGGTGTCCGCAGTGCGGGTCGACCGTGCGAGTCAACGAGAAGACGCAGCCTTCGGAGGAGGACGAGATGGCGAAGATCAGCGTCCATGGCGGCGCCACGAACGCCGCCGAGGGTGAAGGAGGTGAGGACGTATCAGCTGGTACGAGCTCCTCGACATCCAGCGAGACGCCGTCGCCGAGTTCCGGGCCGAGCGAGCCCGCCCGCCCATCGCGTGCCCGCGGTGCGGGGAGCCGCTCGAAGCCGGGCCGGACAGCGGCGTCCTCCACTGCCGGTTCGACGGATGGCAGTGGCCCCGAGACCGGCACTGCTGACGACGAGGGCTGAGGGGAGGGACGACGGTGACCATCCGCGACAACCTGATCTTCAAGGCGTCCGGGCTGATGCTGAACTCCAGCACCAACCACGTCAGCGCGGGCGTGACGAACGCGCAGACCGGGCGTATCGAGGCGATCGACATCTCGACGATCTCCAGCGGCCTGCTCGTCGTCCACGCCCCCAACGCCCCCACCGGCACCAGCCCCACGCTCGCGGTGTTCTTCGAGGTCGCGGACGAGTTCGGGAACTGGGTC
Organism: Streptomyces sp. NPDC127038; assembly: GCF_042725875.1. NCBI lineage: Bacteria > Bacillati > Actinomycetota > Actinomycetes > Kitasatosporales > Streptomycetaceae > Streptomyces > Streptomyces sp. NPDC127038. Next base: position 94,360 of record NZ_JBHXDQ010000008.1, read on the forward strand.
CTCACCTCGAACGCGACCGCGATCAGCGGCGCCGTCCTCAACAGCTCGGGCTACACCTACGGCCAGATCACCAATGGCTACAGCCTCGGCAACCAGGGCCGCATCCGCTGGGCCATCACTGGCAGTGCCTCGCCCACATTCACCGGGGTCGGGTTCAGCCTGTACGGCCGCGCCTGACCGACAGCACATCAGCACCTGAGAGGAGGTGACGAGAGATGGACGAGCCCGTGTACGCGACCCGCGAGGACGTCATGCGTGCCCTCGACGTGAAGGAGTCGGCCCGTAACCGGCGGGAGATCGACAGTGCTCTCGCCGCCGCCTCCCGCAGCGTCGACAGCCTCTGCCACCGCACGTTCTACCCGGTGCTGGCCACGAAGTACTTCGACTGGCCGGCTCCGCAGTACGGGACGGCGTGGCGGGTGTGGCTCGACGACAGTGAGCTCGCCTCGCTGAACTCGATCAGCAGCGGCGGCACGACGATCTCCACCTCTGACGTCCTGCTGGAGCCGAACCGGACCGGGCCTCCCTACAGCAGGCTCGAACTCAACATCGGCTCCGACGCCTCGTTCGGCGGCGGCCCCACCTACCAGCGCGACATCCAAGTCGACGGCGTGTGGGCTGGCTGCGCGCTCGTAGAGGCCGCGCTCGGCGACACGGTCGGCGCGATCGACGACACGCAGACCACGGTGACGGTGGACGGCGCCACGTCCGCTGAGGTCGGGGTCGGGTCGCTGCTGCGCCTGGGCTCCGAGCGCCTGATCGTCATCGGCCGCACGCAGGCGTCCACGGGGCAGACCGGGACGCTCGGCGGCGGGAAGAGCGACGTCGCCCTCACCGTCGCCGACGGCACCGAATACGCGGTGGACGAGGTGCTGCTCCTCGACGCGGAGCGAATCCGGATCGACGACATCGCAGGGAACGTGCTGGCTGTCGAGCGGGCCTACGACGGGACCGTCCTGGCCGCGCACACGAGCGCGCCGATCTACGCGCCGCGGACGCTGACCGTGACCCGCGGCGCGCTCGGCACCACCACCGCGAGCCACAACTCGGGCACCACGGTGAACCGCTGGGTCCCGCCCGGCCTGGTCCACCAGCTCGCCAAGGCCGAGGCGATCACCATCCTCACGCAGGAGCGCTCCGGCTGGTTCCTGAAGGCCTCCACCACCGGCAACAGCGCGGCGAAGGTGTCCGCGGACGCGCTCCAGACGCTGCGGGATCAGACGTACACCGAGCACGGGCGTAAAGCCCGCCACAGGGCGGTGTGACATGCCTGAAGCGATGTTCGACATCCGGGTCGCCAAGAGGGGCCCCATGTTCGACGGGCGCACCGCCGCGGCCATGCACCGGTTCCAGGACGAGATCAGCCTGCGGATCGCCGAGCAGGGCGAAAAGCTCATCCGCCAGCGACTCAAGGCTGTGCTCCAGCACCCGACCGGCTACTACGAGTCCAGGATCAGCGTGGACCGGGCCGGACAGGGCTATCGGGTGTCTGACGGCAACGTAATCTATGGCCCATGGCTAGAAGGAACTTCAAGCAGGAACAGCCCGGTGACCAGGTTCCCGGGGTACTCGACATTTCGTCGGACGAAGCCCCTGGTGGACCAGAAGGCGCGTCAGATCGCGGTTCAACTGCTGGCCCGGTACAAGGCGATGGGGCTGCTGTGAGCGCGAAAGAACTGGAACGGCGCCGGAAGATCGCCGAATCGAAGAGGGGCAAAAAGCGCCCCGACGTGGCCGAGCGGAACCGCTCCGCCGCCATGCGCGCGATCCCGCGCGTCATCTCTGACGAGGCACGCGAGCGCATGTCCCGCGACCGGACCAAGCACGGGCACGCCCGCCGCCGCCCCGAGCAGCGACAGGGCACCGCGACGTACTACATCTGGGGCGCCATGCTCCAGCGCTGCACCAACACGAACAACGCCGACTGGAAGGACTACGGCGGCCGGGGCATCACGGTGTGCGAGCGGTGGCGGGAGTTCAAGAACTTCCTCACGGACATGGGCGAGCGGCCGCCCGGCATGTCGATCGACCGGATCGACAACAACGGCCCCTACGCGCCGGAGAACTGCCGTTGGGCGACGACACGTCAGCAGGCGGCGAACAGCCGGAAGGTGACGCTCTCCGACGCCGACGTTGCGTGGGTCCGCGCGAACCCGAACAAGACCCTCCAGGAACTGGCCGACGCCCTGGGCTGCGGCAAGACGACCATCGTGCGCATTCGTAAGCGAGAGGGGAGGTTCGAGTGAGCCTCGACATTCGCACCATCCTCGACGCGGTGGAGTCCCACGCCCTGAGCAGCGGGTTCTTCTCCGCGGTGAACGGTCACGAACCGAAGAGCGCGCCGCAGTCGGGGATTACCTGCGCGGTGTGGGTGGAGCAGATCGGGCCCGCCCGCGGTGGCTCCGGCCTGGACTCGACCAGCGCCCGCCTCGCACTCAACGTCCGCCTCTACACGTCGATGGTGTCCGAGCCGGAAGACGCCATCGACCCCGACATGATGACCGCCCTCGACGCGCTCATGGCCGCCTACTCAGGCGACTTCGAACTCGACGGCCTCGTCCGCCAAGTCGACCTTCTCGGCCACTACGGCGACCCGCTCGGGGCGCGCGCCGGCTACCTGACGACGTCGGGGGCCGAATACCGGGTGCTCACGATCACCCTTCCCCTCATCGTCAATGATCTTTGGAGCCAAAGTGCCTAGGGGCGAGTACGTCCGGTCTCCCGAGTACCGGGCCAAGATGAGCGCGGCCATGACGGGTCACGCCCTCGGCGCCGAGGGGCGCCGCAAGGTTGCCGAAGCACGGACCACTCACGGCATGTCAAAGCTCCCGGAATACAAGGTCTGGGAGGCGATGAAGCGCCGTTGCCTGCGTCCTCGCGACCCGGCGTGGAAGGACTACGGCGGCCGAGGCATCACCGTCTGCGAGCGCTGGATGCGCTTCGAGAACTTCATCGCAGACATGGGCCGTCGCCCGGAGGGGCTCACCCTTGATCGGATCGACAACGACGGCCCCTACTCGCCGGAGAACTGCCGGTGGGCAACTCGCTCTCAGCAGGCAAAGAACCGACGCCGTCACGGCTTTGCGTCGCGGAACTGGCGCCCTTACAAGTCGCAGGAGGCGTAGATGAAGAGCAGCGGGCTGGGCGACAACTTCTACATCGCGGGCTACGACATGTCCGGTGACATCGGCAGCATCACGGTGTCCGGGGGCCCGGCGACGCTCGACGTGACCGGCATCGACAAGAGTGCGCATGAGCGGATCGGTGGCGTGCGCACGGGCGCGATGTCGTGGAAGGCCTTCTTCAACCCGACGCTGGGGCTGACGCACGACGTGCTCGCGGCGCTCCCCACAGCGAACGTGATCTGCACGTATGCGCGCGGCACCACCCTCGGGAACCCGGCGGCGTGCCAGACGTCGAAGCAGATCAACTACGACGGCACGAGGGCCGACGGCGGCGAGTTCACGTTCGCGGTCGAGGCGCAGTGCAACGGCTTCGGCGTGGAGTGGGGCCAGCAGCTCACCGCCGGGAAGCGCACGGACACTGCGGCGACAAACGGAACATCGATCGATACGACGGCATCAGCCGCGTTCGGCGCGCAGGCGTACCTCCAGGTCTTCGCGCCGTTCACGGGCACGGACGCCACGGTGAAGATCCAGGACTCGGCGGACAACTCCAGCTTCGCCGACGTCACCGGGCTCACCTTCACGCAGATCACCGCCGGGCCCACCAGCGAGCGGGTCGCCACCACGTCCGCGGCGACCGTGCGCCGCTACCTCCGCGCCGTGACCACGACGACTGGCGGGTTCTCCTCGCTGACGTTCTCGGTCGTCGTGGTGAAGAACGCGACGGCGGTGAGCTTCTGATGAACCGGATCCAGCCCCAGATGGGCGCCGAGGCCTACAAGACGTACTCCATCGTCGCGCCCGCCTCATCGCACTTCCGCAAGGCCACCTGCGCCGAGACGGACTGCCCCGACTACCTCAACGGCTGGCGCGTCCGCGTCGAGGGCCTGGACGAGGAGTTGCTGCACGCGGCGAAGACGTCCGGCCGCCGGTTCGTCGAGATGCCGATCGCGGCGGGCGAGACGTGGCTGCACTTCGAGGCCGGCCAGCCCTGCTTCCGCGCCGGCGAGCACCGGCTGCGCCTGGACAAGCCGGAGCTGTACCTCGTCCGGGACGGCGATCACCGCGGCAACCCCCGCCGCACCAAGACGCGGATGCACCAGAAGCCCGAGTTCTGGGTGGAGGACTTCGGCGAGCACCAGCAGAACATCGCAGATCAGATTGAGAGGGGCTGACCCATGGCGAAGAGCTCGGGCCTCGGATGGTCGACCGCATCGGTGGACGACTCGTCGGGCACGCCGCAGGCCATCAAGAACGACTTCACGAACCTCCAGTTCGCCACCCCGCGCGGCGTGCAGGACATCACTGGCGTGGACAAGTCGGCCTACGAGCGGCTGCTGCTGCTCGCCGACTTCTCGGTGACGCTGAACGGCGTCTTCAACCCCGCGTCGAACATGTCGCACGACGTGTTCAAGACCGTGCCGTCCACGTCGGTGAACCGCACGGTGACGCTCACCGTGTCCGGCAAGACGCTCGCCAACGAAGTGCTGTTCACCGACTACCCGTTGACCAGGGCGGACGGCGGCGAGCTCACGTTTGCCGTGCCTGGCGTGCTCGCGGACGGCGCAGTTCCGACCTGGGCCTGACCTAAACGTCCCGCTTTGTCAGCTTCTAGAGAGGGGGCCCACGTGGGCTTCAAGCGCAACCCCAAGATCTACCGCCTGAAGTGGGAGGACGGTGACTACTCCGGCCTCGAAGTGTCCATCCGCTCCCTCAACATGGGCCAGCTCCTGGAAGCCAAGTCCGGGAAGAGCGCCAGCGGGAAGGACGGCCTGGAGGGCACCGTCGAGCTCCTCGCCGACCGGATCGTCGACTGGAACCTCGAAGACGAGCAGGGCACTCCGGTCCCGGCCACGCTGGAGGCGATGAAAGGCGAGGACGACGACCTGATCCTCGACATCATCAACAAGTGGATGGAAGCCGTCTCCGGGGTCCCCGCCCCTTTGGAGATGCCCTCACCCTCTGGCGAGATTTCCCAGGTGGCCTCCATTCCGACGGAAGCCCTGTCACCGAGCCTGGCGAGCTGACCTACGCCCAACTGATTCTCAACCTCTGCGACCGGTGGCATAAGACGCCGTCGGAGATTGAGGCCGAGCCTGCTGAGACATTCCGCCTGCTGGAGATCGAGCGATTGGGGGTGAATCCAGAAGATGGCGAACGTGGTGGAGATTCTGGTTACGGCTAAGAATCTCACCGGCCCCGCGATGGCTTCGGTTAACGCCGAGGTGAATAAGGCCGGTTCGGGAATGAAGACATTCCACAAGACGGCGTTGCTCGCAGGCGCGGGGCTGGCTGCAATCGGCGTCGAGTCGATCAAGATGGCCGCACACTTCGACTCCAGTATGACGCTGCTGCACACGCAGGCGGGTGTGGCGCAATCGAAGATGGCCGGGCTGAAGTCGGGCGTGCTCAGTCTCGCGGCGAAGGTCGGGCAGGACCCCGACAGCCTCGCGGAGTCGCTGTTCCACGTCGAGTCGAACTTCGAGTCCATGGGCATCTCGTCGAAGAAGGCTCTGGCGCTGACCGAGACTGCAGCGAAGGGCGCGACTGTCGGTCACGCGGATCTCGTCGACGTCACCAATGCGCTGACGGCCGCTGTCGCTTCGGGCATTCCCGGTGTGCAGAACTTCGACAAGGCGATGGGTGTCCTCAACGCCACTGTCGGTGTCGGCGACATGAAGATGCAGGATCTCGCCTCGGCTTTTGGTAGTGGCATGGTTGCCACGGTCAAGGGATTCGGCCTCAACATCAACGACGTCGGTGCGGCGTTGGCGGTATTTGGCGACAACAACATTCGCGGGGCGTTGGCGGGCAACCAGCTCCGTATGTCGGTGATGGCTCTGGCCAACCCGATCAAGGGGTCCGAGGCCGCCCTCAAGACGCTCGGTCTGACCCAGAACACTCTCGCGAAGGACATGCAGAAGGGTGGCTTGAAGCTCGCTCTGGAAGACCTTGTCGCCCGAATGAAGAAGGCCGGGATCTCCTCGAAGGAGCAGGGTCAGGTCATCACTGAGGCGTTCGGCCGAAAGGCGGGCGCGGGCCTGAACGTTCTCGTGTCGCAGATGGATCGCCTGGAGTCGAAGTACCCGGCACTGTCAGAGGGGGCGCACAAGTTCGGCAAGAGCTGGGAGGACACGCAGAAGACTTTCGCAGTTCAGATGAAGGAGTTGCAGTACGGGTTCGAGGCGCTGTCGATCACCGTCGGGGAGAAGCTGATCCCGCCGCTTCAGTCGGTGGTCGGGGTGATGCTCGCGCACAAGGGCGCAACAGTTGCTTTCGCTGGCGCTCTCGTGGGGCTCGCGGCGGCAGCCGTCACGGTCTCTGTCGCTATCAAGGCGATCGCCGCGGCAAAGCTGGTGTGGGGCGGTCTCTCGAAGGGCGCCGTCGCAGTCCAGGGCGTGTTCGAGACGGTCGCTCTGAAGGCGATGTACATGCGCGGGGCATTCGTCGCGGCTGGCGGCGGGGTCCGTGGTCTCGGGGCCGCGTTCTCGACGCTGAGCACCGGCGCGAAGCTGGGCGTGGTGGCCGCCGGCATCGGCGCGGTGGTCCTGGCGCTGCATGAGCTTGCCGGGTACGACCGGGCGCCGATCGACGTGGACCGGCTGACGACGTCGCTGGGGAATCTGGGGCGGTCCGGGAAGGTGACGGGCGAGCTTCAGCACAACCTGGCGGATCTGAGTACGAGCATCGCGATGGTGTCGAAGGGCGCCTCTGACAACAAGCTCGCCACCTGGGTCTCGGACTTCGGTGCGTGGAGTGGTCTCGCGAGCGGGCCGGGTATTTCGCGGGCGAAGGAGAACGTCGACGCGGTCGACAAGAGCCTCGCGAATCTGGTGCAGAACGGGCATGCGGACACTGCGCGCGCTGCCGCTGAGCGTCTGGAGAAGGCGTGGATCGCCGGGGGCGGGTCGGCGAAGCGGTTCAAGGCGACGATGGACGACTACGAGGGCGCGCTCGGGGGCGTGAGTCTGGGCGAGAAGCTGTCGGCCGACTCGATGGGCACGTTCGGCCAGGCCGCCGTGGACACCCAGAAGTCTCTCGACGCTGAGGCGATGAGCGCCAAGGGCTTGGAGCAGTCGATCATGGCGCTCAACGCGGTACACCGCGCTGCGTTCGACGCTGAGACGGCGTTCGAGCAGGCCATCTCCGACTCCTCGAAGGCTGTGAAGGAGAACGGGCGCACCCTCAACATCCACACGGACGCGGGCCGGAAGAACCGTGCTGTGCTGTCGGATCTCGCGGCCAAGACCGAGGACTACATCGACAAGATGAACAAGCAGCACTTCGCTGCTGACCAGGTCGACAAGGCCTACGCCAAGGGCCGGAAGGCGTTCATCGACACGGCGATGGCGATGGGTGACACCCGCAAGGAAGCAGAGAAGCTGGCCAAGCTGCTCCTCAATCCCCCGAAGGCGCAGGCCACAAAGCTGAAGGTCGACAAGAAGGCGGCGGAGGCGGACCTCAAGTCGTTCAACGCAGCCGTGAAGAAGACGCCCGGCTCGAAGTCTGTGACGCTGAAGGCGCTGTCCAAGAGCGGCGAGAAGGTCTTGGAAGCCTTCGGGTTCAAGATCAAGCACCTGAAGAACGGCCAGGTGCAGATCATCGCGAAGGACGGCCAGGCCCTCGGCGCGATCTCGAACGTCAACGCTGCGATGAACGCCGTGGATGGGAAGACGGCCACCACCTACGTCATCACCAAGACGTCCACGTCGAATGCGGGCTCCGTGTTCCACGAGGGCGGCAAGTACGCGGCCGGCGGCATGGTGCGCCGCTACGCCGACGGCGGTGGTATCGAGGGCGGCTCGGGCACGCAGGATGATGTGCCGCTGCTGGCGATGGGCGGCGAGTTCATCGTCAACAAGAAGCAGACGTCGAAGTACCGGGCGTTGCTGGAGGCGATCAACGAGGACCGGGTGCCGCACTTCGCCAAGGGCGGCAAGGTCAAGCTGACCAAGGCGCAGAAGAAGGCGCAGGCCCAGGCGAAGGCTGCCGCGAAGGCCGAGTCCGACGCCCGTCACGAGCTGCACGGCGAGTTCGGCATCAGCTACTTCGGGCGGGCGGCGGGCTACAAGCGGACCCCGTTCGAGCACAATCTGGGTGCGCCGTCGGATGTGAACGCGCTGGTGTCGTCGCTGAACGAGGCGGCGGGGCAGATCAAGGCCGCGTTCCACGGACGCACCGAGTCGAACCTGCTCAAGCACCTCAACTCGGTGGGCAAGAGCCTGATCAACTACGAGAAGAAGCTGACCTCGGTCACTGCGTCGCTGGACAAGGCGAAGGACAAGCTGAACTCGCTGAAGGACGCGGCATCGCAGCTGAAGGACTCGGTGAAGTCCAGCCTGATCAGCTCGGCGAACATCACCAAGGGCGCCGGGGCAGACACCACGGTGACGCTGGGGTCGATCCGCGGGCAGATGACGATGTCGCGGGACAAGGTGACCGCGTTCGCGTCCGCGCTGAAGCAGCTCAAGGCGAAGGGCTACAGCAAGAGCATCATTCAGCAGGTCGCTGAGGCCGGTGTCGACGGCGGCGGCCTGGAGACGGCCGGGGCGCTGCTGGAGGCGTCGTCGTCTGAGGTGTCGTCGATCAACTCGGTGCAGGGGCAGATCGAGTCTGCTGCTGGCTCGGCAGGCAAGACCACCTCGGATGCGGTGTATGGGGCTGCGATCAAGGCGCAGACCGCGGTCGTGAAGTCGCTGACCGCGTCGCAGAACAGCCTGAAGAAGAGCATGGACAAGCTGGCCAAGTCCATGGAGAAGCTGATCGAGAAGGCGATCAAGGGCAAAGCCAGCGGCGGGATCGTCGGCGCGGCCGCCACGGGCGGTATCCGGTCGGGGCTGACGTGGGTGGGCGAGCAGGGGCCCGAGCTGGCGGAGCTGCCGGTGGGGTCGCGGGTGTTGTCGAACCCGGACAGCATGCGGCGGCTCGCTCTGGCTCAGGCTCCGTGGGCGTCGATGCTCAACACCCCCCGCCGGGCTCCTGCTGCTGCTGGCGGGGCGCCGGCGGGTGGGGACGGTGCGCCGCTCGTGATTCAGCTTCGCATCGGCGACAAGGACTTCGGCGAGCTGTGGGTGGACACGGGCCGCAAGCAGGTCCGGGCCCGCGGCGGCATCGAGGCAACACTCCAGCCGCCTCGCGGCCGGTAAGAGGAGAGGAACGTATGCCGTACACGACTTGGAACGGGCCGGCGCCGACTACGGCGGCGCAGCAGTCGGTTACCACGGGGACCGCGATCAAGACCATGCTCCAGGTGGCGACCCCGAGCACCAGGATGATCCAGATCCTGGAGTGGGGTTTCAGCCTCGACGACCCGCCGGGCGCCGACGGTGTCATCGAGCTGCTCCAGACGGACGTCGCGGCCACGGTGACCGCGCATACGACCGCCACCGGGATCATCAACCTGGACCCGAACGGCACCAACTCCCTGTGCATCGGCGGCAGCGCGCTCACCGGCTACACCGCCACGGCCGAGGGGACGATCACGGCGACGCGTGTGTTCGACACGGTGTCGCTGTCCTCGGTGTCGGGTGAGTCCGGGCTGTCCTATGTGCGGACGTTCATGCCGGACGACCGGCCGATCGTCGCGCTCTCGAAGTTCCTCCGCATCCGGGCGACGTGCCCGACAACCGCGAGCGACATGCGGTGCTTCATCACCTTCGTGGAGGTGGGCTGACCTATGGCCCCGGGCCTCGTTCCCCAGGTTGCCGGGTTGCGGCGCCGTCTGGCGCTGCTGCCTGCCCCGGCGCGCAGCTCGGGTGAGGCCTCGGACGGCAACCCGGTCCTGGTGGAGCTGTGGGTGTCCGGGGCGTGGGTGGATATCACCGGCTACACGCTGGTCCGGGACGACTCCGGGAACATCAGCCTCAGCCGTGGTATCCGGGACGAGGGCTCACAGACTGAGGCCGGGACCTGCTCGCTCCAACTGGACAACCGGGACGGCCGGTTCTCGCCGCGGAACCCGATGGGCCCGTACTTCGGGGCAATCGGCAGGAACACCCCGGTCAGGGTGTCGGTGCCGGACGGGATGGGTGGCAAGAGCTACCGGGTGTGGGGGGAGATCTCGGAGTGGGTCCCGAACTGGGACACCAGCGGCAGCGACGTGTGGACGGATGCGACGGCGGCCGGGATCCTGCGGCGCCTCGCGCAGGGCCCGGTGCCGGACCGCTCGGTGATCTACAACGCGGTGACGGACCCGATCGGCTCGCAGGTGGTCGGGTACTGGCCGATGGAGGATGTGTCCGGGTCGACGAAGCTGGCTTCCGGGCTGCCGTCGGGGTCGCCGATGACGATGACGGGTACGCCGGAGCTCGCCTCGTACACGGGGTTCGGGGCGTCGGACCCGCTGCCCGACCTGTCCTCCGGGTACGTGTCCGGCGGTGTCGCCAAGTATGACGACCCGACGGCGACCCAGGTCCGCTTCCTTGTCTTCATCCCGGCGACGGGGCTGACCACGGGCAAGGTGATCTGTTCGATCGACCAGGTCGACTACAGCGCGGGCGCCACCCAGTTCTGGGAGCTGTACTACGGCAATTTCGCCGGCACGTCGACGTCGCTGACGCTGCGGACCTGTGCTTCTGACGGCACCAATCTGGGTGCTGACCTGGAGTCGGACTACGACGTCCGCGGGAAACTGCTGTACGTCTCGGTCGAGTTGCAGGAGTCGGGCACGGGCATCACTCGCGCCGTCCGCATCACCAACGTTTCCACCGGGGCCACGGCCAACGTGTCCAGCACCGCTGGTCTGACCCAGCTGACCCGTGTGACCCGGGTTCAGTTTGGCCCGGCATCCCGCTCGGTGACGAGCCCGATCGGCACCCAGTACCTGCCCGGCGTCGCAGTCGGACACTGCACCGTGGAGAACGCGATCAGCGCGGTCGATGCGCTGGGGCGCCGGCTGAATCCTGTCGGGGAGCCGGCCGGGCGCCGGATTCAGCGGTTGTGCAGTGAGGAGGGCATTCCGTTCGACTGGGTTGGCGACCTCGACGACACGGTGCCGCTCGGCGCGCAGGGCAAGCAGAACATGCTGTCGCTGGTTCAGGAGGCGGTGCTCGCGGACGGCGGGATGCTGTACGAGAACCGCAGCGTGCTCGGGCTCGGCTACCGCACGCGGGCGTCTCTCTGCAACCAGGACGCGGTGCTCGCGCTGGACTACGCGGGCGCGGCGTTGGCGCAGGTTCCGACGCCGGTGGAGGACGACCGGTACATCCAAAACCGGGTCACCGTGACGGTGAACGGGATCACGGGCACCTACGAGGAGACGTCAGGACGCCTGTCGACGGCGCTGCCGCCGGCCGGTGTGGGCGTGTACGGGCAGGACACGACGCTGAACCTGGCCACCTCGGATACGCCGACGCTGCTCGATCACGCGGCCTGGCGCGTACACCTCGGCACCGTTGACGAGGCCCGCTTCCCCACGGTCTCCGTGAACCTCGCACACCCGTCGATTACGCCGACGATGCGCCGGGCGATCCTCGCGATCCGCGCGGGCGACCGGATCCAGATCACGAACCCGCCGGTGTGGCTGCCGCCGGACACGATCGACCAGCTGGTCCTCGGCACGTCGGAGACGATCAGCCGGTTCGAGCACAGGTTGACGTTCAACTGCCAGCCCGCGTCGCCGTTCAATCAGATCGGCTACCTGGACGGGTCGACAGCGCGGATCGATACGGACGACTCGGCGCTGCTCGCCGCGGTGTCGTCGGGGGCGACGTCGTTGGATGTGGCGCCGGTGAATGATCCGTCGATGCTGTGGACCACCGACACGGCCGAGGTGCCGTGGGACATCCGGGTCGGCGGTGAGGTGATGCGGGTGACCGCGGTCTCCTCGAAGCTGGTGGATGCGTTCGGCCGTACCTCGTCGAGTAGTTGGGGTAGTGCGGACAGCGGTCAGGCGTGGACGACGTCGGGCGGCACCGGCACCGATTACGCGGTCGGGTCTGGGGTGGGTACGCACACGCTGGGGAGCGTGGACGTGAGCCGCCGGTGTTTCACCGACATCGGGTACGCCAATTTCGATCTTTACGGCAGCGTCACCACGAGTGCTGCGGCGACGGGTGCGCCGATCTACGCGGCGCTCGTCGGCCGGTACATCGACATCGACGGCATGTTCATGGCCCGGCTGGCGTTCTCCACGGCGAACGTGTTGACGATGGCGATCGTGCGGCGGATTGGTGGCGCGGAGTCGGTGCTCGCCTCCAGCGTCCTGTCGTACACGTACACGCCGGGCGCGTTCTTCCGGATCCGGTTCCAGGGGCAGGGTGCCCGTCTGCGGGCGAAAGCCTGGCCGGTGGCGGATCTGATTGAGACGCCGGAGTGGCAGGTGACGGTGGCGGATGGTTCGCATTCGTCGGCGACGAGTGTCGGGACCCGGTCGATTCTCGAAGTGGGCAACACGAACGTGTCCCCGGTCGTGTCCTACGACAACTTGGCCGTGGTCAACCCGCAGACCTTCACCGTGACCCGCTCGATCAACGGCGTCGTCAAGGCGCAGGCCGCAGGCACCGACATCAGGCTCGCGACTCCCACCTACTTCTCCCTGTAAGGAGGCACCATGGCTGAGGCCTACCCCACGTTCCTGGCTGGGCAGCGGATCACGGCGGCGCTGCTGCGCTCCTCGCAGGAGCAGGTCGCCCGCAAGACGTCCGACACTCCGCGGACTGCGGTGACGACGACGTTTGCGGATCCGCACCTTCAGTTCGAGGTGGCGGCGAACGCGGCGTATCGGTGGTCGGGCTGGGTCAAGTACGACGGGCCGACGGCCGCTGACCTCAGCCTGGACTTCTCGGCGCCGGCATCGAGTCTCGGCGAGTGGGGTGCCATCGGTATCGGCCACTCCCCGGTGATCGGCGCCTCGGCAGCGCCGGCGTTCTTGACCGACACCCAGGACGCGCGCGGCTACCTGACCCGTTTCGAGACCAACGACGTCACCAGCGCGCGGTCTTACGGCTGCCTCGGTACGGGCGGTACGCCGCTCACGGTCTGGGTGTACGGCACCCTCCGCACCTCGACGACCCCGGGCACGTTCTCGCTGGACTGGGCGCAGCTCGTCAGCAACGCGACCGCGGTGACCCTGTACACGGACTCGTGGCTGTCACTGCTGCGGACGGCCTGAGGAGACCCCATGGCTACCTACGTGATCACAGGCCGGAGCCCCGACGGGGAACCGCTGGTCTCGGTGCAAGTCTCCGGGATCAACCAGGAGGTGCACGTCGTCGACGACATCGACGTGGTCAACGCAGTCCGTGGCTTTCTGACCGGGCTGCCCGAGATCGGGTCGGTGGTGGCGCAGAAGTACGAGCAGGTCATCACCGTCATATGAGGAGCACCATGACAGGCAGCATCCGCAAGTATGGCCGCCGGGCACCGAGCAGGCGCCGCGCGATCCCCTTCTCCCGCATCTTCACCGGCAAGACCTCGGCCCACCCGGCGGCGGCCGACTACCTGGCCCGTTTGGGCGGCGGCTGGCAGATGCTGGGCAACGACGTCGCTGGCTGCTGCGTGTCCGTGACGTGGGCGAACTTCCGGCGCCTCGTCACGGCCATCGCCGGCGCTGAGAGGTACCCCGGCCAGGATGCGGTCTGGCAGGTCTACCGCACGCAGAACCCCGGGTTCGACCCGAACGGGACGGCCGACACCAACGGCCCCGGCTCGGAACACGACCAGGGCATGGACATTCAGACCCTGCTCGAATACCTCGTCAAGGTCGGCGGCCCCGACGGGGTGAAGGCGCTGGGCTTCGCCAAGGTCGATCCCACCAACGTGGAGGAGGTCAAGGCCGCTGTCTCCATCTTCGGCGCCGTGTGGACGGGCATCGTCGTCCAGGCCGCGAACGAGGAGGAGTTCGCCGAGGGCCGGCCGTGGGACTACCACCGCAACTCTCCTGACGAGGGCGGCCACTCGGTCCTGACCGGCGGCTACGGCGCGCCCGGCGCGGGCCCGCTGGGCGGCGACGAGCGGATGGAGACGTGGGCGGAGGAGACGAGCTTCACCGACCGGTACTGGTCCCGGAAGGTGGAGGAAGTGTGGGTCGTGATCTGGCCCGAACACCTGGCGCATCCGGCGTTCCAGGAGGGCATCGACCTGGCGGCGTTCGCTGCCGCCTATGAGGCCATTACGGGGCGGAAGTTCCCTGTCGACATCACGCCGGAGCCGGCTCCGGCCCCTCCTCCGTCGCCCACTCCTTCTCCGGCTCCTGCGCCTGATCCTCGGCTGGTTCAGGCGGCTCAGCTGATGGGCGAGTGGGCGTCCGACAACCACGTCAGCAAGAAGGGACTGCACCCATGACCGACCTGTGGATGCCCGGCGCGACCCGGCACTCGCTCGGCAACCTCGGCGCCATGAGCGGCGGCCCCGCTCGCGCCGTCTGGCACATCACCAGCAACGCCAAGGACTGGACGTTCAGGAACGAACTGAGCTGGTTCATAGGCGGCGGCGCCGACGTCGCCCCGCACCTGCTGTGGGATCCGTTCACCGGGGACATAGCCCAGTTCTTCCCCGCGGACTCGCGGTCCCTGTCGCTACAGAACGCGGGCGACGTCCGCACGAACCGGACTGGCCTGTACTGCATCCAGATCGAGATTGTGTTCACCGAGGGTGAGACAGTCGGCGGGAAGAAGTACGCGACGGTCCGGGACACCCCGTGCAAGGGCCTCGACAAGATCGTGGCCTGGCTGCGGTCTCTCGGCATCGTCGACGCGTGGCCGGGCGGGACACCGACCGGGTTCGCCCGCGACACGGTGCCCCTCGACACGTGGACGAAGCTCGGCGGCCACTACGGGCACAACCAGGTCCCGGGGAACTCGCACGTGGACCCGGGCCCGATGCCGGACCTGTTCGCGTCCACGGCCGCGCCCACGCCTGCGCCTGCGCCGGCGAAGCCGAAGGTCAGCCTGGCGCACGTCGTCGCCGCGGCGAAGAAGGACCCGTCCGCGGCGCAGGGCCACACCACGTACAAGGCCGAGGCCCTCCTGGTCGAGAAGGCGCTGCACGCCGAAGGGCTCCTGGCCGCGCAGTACGTGGACGGCAGCTTCGGCAGCAAGACACGTTCCGCCTACGCCGAGTTCCAGCGGCGCACGGTGGCCGGCCCCTACGACGGCATCCCCGGGATGACCAGCCTGAAGAAGCTCGGCGCGAAGCACGGCTTCGACGTCGTCGCCTGAATCCCTGAAGGAGATCATCATGTCCCTCGACAAGGCGTACTGGCTCGGCCTGCTCGTCTCCGTCGTCCTTCCGGTCCTCGTCGGTCTGGTGACCACGAAGGTCACGCACGCCGGGGTGAAGGCTGTCCTGCTCCTCGCGCTGAGCAGCGTGACGGGGTTCGTCACGGAGTACGCGGGCCCGCACGATGCCGGGTACAGCGTGGGCACCGCAGCCGTTCTCGCTCTCGTCAGCTTCGCCACCGGTGTGCTCAGCCACTTCGGGTTCTGGAAGCCGGTCGGCGTGGCTGCGAAGGCGCAGGATAGTTTCGTCAAGGCGGCGTGATGGCGACGCCGGACCCTGGCGTGTTCATCAGTAACGGCCAGATGTACCAGGAGCTGAGATCCCTGAGTAATGGCCTGACCCGGGTGGAGACCAAGCTCGACAGCATCGGGCAGGGGATGACGGAGCTCAGCCGGGATGTCGCCGATCATGAGTCCCGGCTGCGTGCGCTGGAGGCTATGCCGAAGGGCAGTGACATCGAGCCGCGGGTCACTACGCTCGAACGTGCCAAATGGCCGTTGCCGTCGGTGGCTGCGGTGGTGGCGGTGGGCTCGATGGGGCTGACCTTGTGGCAGGCCGCCGGCCGCTGAACGATGTGGCCCCGCTCTCTGGGAGGGCGGGGCTTCGCCATGCCGCCGGGCCGAGCCCGGCCCGGACCGCGGCTTCGTACTCGGCGACGAGCCGCAGGTACTCGGTCCGCTGCTCCGCGGTGAGGCGTTTCGTGGGGTGTGCGCCGGGTCCGGTCCAGAGGCGGCGGATGTCCTCGTTGACGGCTGCGGCAGGGCGCACGACAGCGGAGGCCGCAGAGGTGGGGGACATGATCCCATTCTACGGGCGGCCCCCGGCCGGAAGCTCTGCAACGAAGGTGCCGACACCCACCTGCATCTGCGCCAGCCCCGCCGTGCGCAGCTCGGTCAGCACGCGCCGCGCCGTCATCTGCGCGATCCCGAACTCACCCTGGATCGCGAGCACGCCCGGGAGCTGGCTGCCCGCCGGGTACGTTCCGTCGGCGATGCGCTCCTCGATGACCTCGTACACCTGCCGCCATCGGGGCACGTCGGGCTTCCAATCCATGATCGCAACGCTAGGCAGGATGAGCCTACCGAGCGAGACGAGTGTGCTTGACTCGCCTAGCGTGCCTAGCTAGCTAGGTCTACGCTGTGGTCACGAGAAAACCCCGCGGCCTGGCAGGGCCCGGGGCTTGGCCGACTGAGCTGGAGTCGACATGCCTGAGCCTAGCCGTACCCCACCCCCACGCACAGACCCGGCGACGGGCGCCAAATGGTGCGACTGGCACCAGGGCCCCTCCGCGACCGCCCGCCCCGTCCAGGGCGGCAACGCATGCGCACCATGCCGCGAGCAGCGCCACCTCACCCCGCTCCGCCAGGCGGTACGGCCGTGAGCGTCCGGACCATACAGCCGCTCGCACCCGTGGAGTACCAGGCCCTGCTCACCCACTGCATGACGTGCGGCTCATGCCGGACTGTCGCCGGGCGCCCGTGTCCGCAGGCCGGCGTGCTGCGTCAGCGGTGGCAGGCGGCGGGCCGCCAGTTCATCCGGGAGAGGAGAGTCCGGTGAGCAAGAAGTCCCTGCCGCGCTACAGCGGCCCCATGTCCGACTACTGCTGGGCCGAGCATCCGAACGGCGGGTTCCACTGCTTCCTGCCAGCGGGGCACGCCGGGACGCACTATCACCCGTACCGCAGGAAGAACTGGTAGAGACTCCCGATCCCGGCGTACCGACATGTGCCGGGCCCGGGTAGGGCGGTCGCTCCTGTCGCCCCTGGTGGGGGCGGCCGCCCGTCAGCGCACGAGGTCGGCGAGCGGGATGTCGAGCGCGTCGGAGATCAGCAGTAGGTCGCCGTACTGCGGCTCGCGCTCTGCGGCCTCGTAGCGCTGGATGCTTCGCCGGTCGAGGCCGGCGCGTTCGGCGAGCTGGTCCTGGCTGAGGCCGGCGGTGGCGCGGAGCGTGGCGATGCGGTGGCCGAGCTGGGTTTGTCGGGTGAGGACCCAGTCGGGTCGGGGGTTGCGGCGGGTAGGCACGGGTAGACGCTGGGGGCATGATGATCACAGGTCAGTACCCAAGTGGTCGCCGATTCCGTTCGACCGCCCGCCGGATTCTGGACGGCCGTCCGTCCGTCAGCAGGTTCACGGCTTGCCGTGAGCACCCCCCTGCGGCGGGCGGGCGGTCCTTATGCCGAGATTCTGTTCACTTGCCGTTCATGTGATCTAAATATTTCCTTCACAAGTGGATGACGTGACATCTGCCGGGTGAGATCGTTAGGCCGTCTGACCGGGGCGGGGCGCAGTCCGCCTCCCCGGGTGGCGGCCCCGCCCCGGTTCTGACACGTAAGAGCCCCCGGCCGGATCGGCATCGGGGGCTCCGTCGTACCCCATGGGGTACGAATGGGGAATAGATCTTGTGCACCACTGTCAAGTTGGGTCAACTGAAGTCAACCCAGGTCAGCCAACCCGAGGTGAATCCCCAGGTCATTCCCTGGACCAGCCACAATGCGCCCCGATCCATCGACATCCTGTGTCAGTGAAGTCCAGCCGTCTCCTCTCGATCCTGCTGCTGCTCCAGACCCGGGGCAGGCTCACCGCCGCCCAGCTCGCCGAGGAACTGGAGGTGTCGGTCAGGACCGTGTACCGGGACGTGGACGCACTGAGCGCGGCGGGCGTCCCGCTGTACGGCGACGCGGGACACGCGGGCGGATACCGGCTGCTCGACGGCTACCGGACCCGGCTCACCGGTCTCACCGCCGACGAGGCCGAGGCCCTGTTCCTCGCCGGGGTTCCCGGGCCCGCCGCCGAACTCGGGCTCGGCTCGGTGCTCGCGGCGGCCCAGCTGAAGGTGCGCGCCGCCCTTCCCGGTGAACTGCGCGAGCACGCGGACCGGGTGAGCGGCCGCTTCCACCTGGACGCCCCGGGCTGGTACGCGGACGCCGACGAGACCCCGTACCTCACCGCGGTCGCCGACGCCGTCTGGAACGGCCGCGTCCTTGACGTCCGTTACCGCCGCTGGCGAGAACCCACCGACGTGGAGCGCCGGCTGGAGCCGTACGGGCTCGTCCTGAAGGCGGGCCGCTGGTACGTCGTCGCCGGTCCTGGCCCGCGCACCTTCCGGGTGGACCAGATCCTCGAACTGAAGTCCTCCGGAGCGGAGTTCGCCCGGCCCGAGGACTTCGACCTGGCCGCGTACTGGAACGCGTACCAACAGGCCTTCCACGAGCGGCTGCACCGCGCGGAGGCGGTCGTGCGGATCGCGCCCGGAACGGTGCTGAGCGGTGTCGCGGGCCGCGCCGTGGCGGCCAACGGGGTTACGGACGAGGACGGTTGGACCCGTGCCACGGTCCCCGTGGAGTCCCTGGACCAGGCGCACGACGACTTCCTGCGGCTCGGGACCGCCGTCGAGGTCCTGGGGCCGCCCGAGCTGCGCGCCCTGATCGCGGAGACGATCGCCGAACTGGGCCGCAGATACGCGGAGTGACGGTCCGGGCGGGCGTGAACCCGGGGGATGCGGACGGGCGTTCCCGGGCGCGACCAGGGAACCTCCCCGTTTGGGTGAAAGCCGAACGACCTGCGGGACCGGTCGTTCCGCCGCAACTAGCGTCCGGATCCCGACACCGTGTCACCCCCGGGGGGATCCATGCGCTGCTCCGTCACCGCCCTGCTCGCCGCCGCCGGACTCGCTCTCGCCGGCTCCTCCTGCCTGGGCGGCGACAGCGGCTCCGGCGGACCGGCCGCCGGCCCGAAACCCTCCGCGGCCGCCGCCGAACGGGCCCACCAGGCCTGTGTGACCGCCTGGGCCGGCGCCATGTCGGCGGCCGACTACGACCCCGGCGAGGGCTTCGAGTCCCCGCCCGGCGCGTGCGACCGGCTGCCGGACCAACTGAAGATGTTCACGGAGGCCGAGCTGGAACACGCCACCCGCGACCGCGCGGCCATGGACGCCTGCGCCGCGACCCCCGACTGCACACCCTGGCAGCCACCGACCCCCTGACGGCCCCGGCCCGACCGGACGGGCCCCCTTCCCGGTCCGGGGGAAGGGGGCCCGTCACATGAGGAGCGGTGCCGTCAGCTGTACGTCCAGCGCCACCCGCCGGACCGGTACGCGCACGTGATCCTGCTGCCGCCCGCGGTGGTCGTGCTGGCACCGTGGTCGCTGTTGCGGCAGTACTGGCCCGCCGAGTAGCAGTTCCCGGCGTTGGACGTGATCGAGCACGTGCCGACGCTGGTCCCGCCGCTGCCGCTGCCGGAGCCGCTGTTCGAGGCGGCTCGCGCGGTGACGGTGACCCTCACCTTGACCGTCTTCGTCGCGGTCACCGTCGGTGCGGGCTTCGGCTTGGCGGTGGCCGTCGCCGTCGCCGTCGCGGTGGCCGTGACCGTGACGGTCGGGGCGGGCCGAAGCTTGTCCGCCGCGGCCTTCGTGGTGGCGGCCTTCGTGCTGCCGGTCTTCTGTCCGTCGCCGCTGCCGTCACCGCCGCCGGCGCCCACACCGACGAGGAAGGCGAAGGCGATCGCCGGCAGTACGAAGCGCTTGCGCGCCCAGCGGGGACGGCCGGGCTGCGGTGCCGGCCCGGGCGGTACCGCGCCCCGGCCGTAACCGGTCGGCGGCTGGCTGTACGACATGGTCCCCCCAAGGGATGGTTCGTGATGGGGTGACGTTATCGGGTGATGTGAAGAAAGTGTGAGTGATCGGTGAAGAGGTGACGCAGTTGTGATCAACTTCGCGCAGCCGAGCCGAGCCGAGCCGAGCCGAGCCGAGCCGAGCCGAGCCGAGCCGGTGTGCGGCGCGGCAGTGGAAATGTGACGGCCGGGCGGTCCTCCGGTGCGGGGAGGGGCCGCCCGGCCGGTGGCCCTGTCGTCAGGGACAGGGCCTCGTACGCGGAGCCTTAGCGGGGACTATTCGAGAAGCTCCGCGTACGAACCCATGGCGAGGGCGATGTCCGCCTGCGCCCAGAACCGGTGGTACGTGAAGGACGGCGCGGCGCCGCCCGCCAGATAGGCCTGGATCTTCGACCAGGCCGGGTCGTTCTTGTAGAAGGAGCGCAACGACGCGAACGTGGAGGAGGAGTTGATCGCGTCGCCGTTGGGCATCGTGCCGGTCCAGCCGCTCGGCACGTACACGCTGTCGTTGAAGCGGTTGTAGTCGGCGCGGGTCTCCGGGACCGCGATGCCCAGCGCGTCCTGGTAGTTGTTCCACATCCCGTCCAGGAGCGCCTTGGCCGTCGTCTTCGCCTGGGCGTTGCCGGACTTGGCGGCGTAGTAGGAGAGGGTCTTGGCGTAGGCGGCGGCCACGCCCACGTCGTTCGTGTAGTCCGCCACGGTGACGTGAAGTCCGCTGTTGCTGCCGGGACTCGACGCGTTCCAGGTGTCCGGGGCGCCGGACCACTGGAGGGTGGAGGGGATCTGGTAGGTGCCGTCCGGGTTGATCGTGGTCTTGGACAGCGCCCACGCGACCCACTTGTCGAGGACCGCCTTCGCGCTCGCGTTCCCCGTCTGCTGGTAGTACTCGGCGACCCGCTCCATGGACCAGGCCTGGAAGCCGAACCACTGGTTGGACGGCGGGTCGTGGTACACCGGCTGCTGGTCGTAGTACATGCCGTAGAAGGTCGGCGTCCCGGCCGGAGGCGTCGCGTACCGGCCGGCCCAGCTGTTGGTCGCGCCGCCCGCTATGGCGCCCTCGCTCGACTGGAGCCAGCGGTAGAACTCCAGTTGCCGGGTGAGGGACGTGCCCCAGTCCGCCGCGCCTGTCGAGGACTTGGGCTTCAGATCGGCGTTGGTGCTGAGCGCGTAGGCGGCCAGGGGGTTCTGGTAGCCGCCGTGGACATGGCTGGAGCCGATGCGCCAGGCCCAGCCCGCCGAGGTGTCGGTCGCCCCGCCCCAGGCGTAGTACCAGGAGATCAGATAGTCCGAGGCGTCCTTGCCGGTCCCCGCCGGGCAGGTCGTGGGACCGACGCAGTTGCCTATTTTCTTGAAGTACTTGTCGTACATGGCGTAGCGCAGATAGTCGCCCATCTTCGCCGCCTTGCCGACGGTAGCCGACACGTCCGCGCTCTTGCCCTGGGCCTTGGCCCACACGTCGGCCCAGTACGCGGCCTGCACCGCACGCGCGTCGGCGTCCGGGGCGTCCGTGTACTTCCACTGCTTCGCGTACGAGGAGTCCCCGGTGAAGAGGTCCAAGTAGCCGTTCTTTCCGCCGTACTTGAAGGAGTCGCAGGTCGGCTGCGGAACCGTCTCCCACACCGACTCCTGCGCCCCGCGCTGGAAGGTGTTGATGTACGAGGGACCCGTGGCGGTGGGCCCGGCCTCGCACTTGCCGGGCTCGTCGCCGTAGCCGTAGGTGTTGTCCACGTCCTGGAGCCAGTGCATGCCGTACACGTCGTCCGTGCCGTACGCGCTCTTCAGCTCGGCGGCGATCGGGTCCGTGCCGACGGAGACACCCGTGTCCAGCTTGGCCGGGTACTCGTTCGGGGTGTCCAGCTCGGGCGCGTAGGTGGCCGGTTTGGACGCGTTGTAGAACGAGTTGGTCGGCTGGTCGGCGTGCGTGGGGATCATGTACGTCTCCATGGTCGTCCACGCGGCGTTGAACTTCGACCAGTCGCCGGTGACCTTCCCGTACATCGCCTGGAGCCAGATCAGATAGCTGTACGCCTCCGACGTCGTCTCGTGCCCCTGGTCAGGCGCCTCGACGATCAGCGTCTCCACCGAGTGGTACGGGATGCCCTCGGGGGAGAAGTAGCCGTTCGCCGGGTTGGTGATCCTGCCGTAGAGGTCCAGGAAGCGGGCGTCGTACGCCTTCGTCGCGGCCAGTTCCGTCACGGTGACCGTGGCCTTGGCCTGGCCGGTCGCCGAGGCCGTGAAGGTCGCGGACCCGGTGCCCGAGGCGTCGGCGGTGATCGTCACCGTCTGGGCGGTGTTCCAGTTGGACGGGGTGAAGACCAGACTCGAACCGCCGGTCACGGACAGCCCGGTGTTGCCGTCCGTCCGGGCCACCGCCACCGTCACAGTGGCGCTCGGCTGGGTCGACAGCTTGACCGCGAACGTCCCCGACTTGCCCTGCTGGACGCCGAGTTGCGTCGGGGAGGCGACGATCGCCGGTCCCGCGGCGACCGTGATGCCGACGGGCGTGGAGTCCGCGGAGGCGCCCAGGCTGTCGTACGCCTTCGCGACGATGGAGTGGGCGCCCACGGCCAGCCCCGAGGCCGACAGGGTGAACGGCGCGCTGGTGTCGGTGCCGAGCAGGGCCGTGTCGTCGTAGAACTCGACCTTGGAGACGGTCGCCCCGTCGGCCGCTGCCGCGGTCGCGGCCAGCGGCACGGAGTCGCCCTGGGTGTAGACGGCGCCGGCCGTGGGGCTGGTCAGCACGGTGACCGGCGGCTGGTGGGCCCCGGCGCAGGTGGTGCCGTTGACGGCGTACGACGCGGGGGCGGCGTTGGTGCCGCTGTACGTGAACTGCGCCCCCGTGGTCACGGCGGTCCCGGCGGCGATCGTCCCGTTCCACGCCGCGTTCTTGACGGTGACCGCCTTGCCGGACTGGGACCAGGTGCCGTTCCAGCCGTTGGTGAGGGTCTGGTTGCCCGTGTAGGCGTAGGTCAGGGTCCAGCCGTTGACGGCGTCGGTACCCCGGTTGGTGATCGTCAGATCCGCCGTGAAGCCGGAGCCCCAGTCGTTGGTCTTGTAGTCGACGCTGCACTGAAGTGCCGCCGCGTGTGCGGGAGTCGTACCGGTCGCCAGCGTGGTGAGCGGCAGCGCGAGTGCTGCGACCACGGCGGTCCACAAACGCCGCGACCTGCGACGACGTCTCCATCGAGGGCTGTGATCCATGGTGCTGGTTCCTCCTTGCGGCTCGGAGAATGGGGGGAGGAGCAACAAGCCTTGAACCAGTGGGAGCGCTCCCATAGTGGAGAGGGGGACGGGAACGGTCAAGGTGCTTGAAGAGTCGAAATGATTCGGAAGATCGACTGTGCGACTCCTCTGGGCAACGGCGGCACTTGGCGCTAGCTTCATCCGCACCAGTGGGAGCGGTTCCATCAGTCGACGCGTCCGTCACGGCGCGCCAGAGCTGCAAGGAGTCGCTTCATGCGTCACCCCCCGCGTCTGTCTCTCCTGGTGTTCGGAGCCGCGGCCGCCCTCGTGGGCACGGCCGTCGCGCCGGTCGTCACGGCCTCGGGAGCCACCCCCGCGTGCACGGTGGAGTACTCGGTCACCGGCCAGTGGGATACCGGCTTCCAGGGCGCCGTGAACATCACCAACAACATGGCCGCGCTGAGTGGTTGGAGCCTCGGCTTCGACTTCCCGGGCGGCCAGAAGGTCACCCAGGGCTGGAACGCCAAGTGGTCCCAGTCGGGCACGGCGGTCACCGTGTCCAACGAGAGCTGGAACGGCTCGCTCGCGAGCGGCGCGACCGTCAGCGCCGGCTTCCTCGCCTCCTGGTCGGGAAGCAACCCGCCCCCGACGGCCTTCAGGCTGAACGGCACCACCTGCAACGTGGACACCCAGCCGACCCCCACACCCACTCCCACGCCCACCCCGACCCCCACCGATCCGCCCCCGGCGGGCGGCGAGGCGCCGAAGCTGCGCGTCTCGGGAACGAAACTGGTCGACTCCGCGGGAGCCACCCGCAGGCTGCTCGGGGTCAACCGCTCCGGCGGCGAGTTCATGTGCGTCCAGGGCTACGGCTTCTTCGACGGTCCCGTCGACGACGCCTCCGTCAAGGCCATCGCGGACTGGAAGGCCAACACCGTCCGCATCCCGCTCAACGAGGAGTGCTGGCTGGGCCTTTCCAACATCAAACCGGAGTACGCGGGCGCCAACTACATCGCCGCGGTCAAGGGTCTGGTGGCCGAGGTCGAGGCGCACGGCATGACCCCCGTGCTCGATCTGCACTGGACCTACGGCCAGTACACGGGCAACTCGGCGGGCTGCTCCGACGTGCACGCCACCTGTCAGAAACCGATGCCCGACGCCCAGTACACCCCGTCCTTCTGGTCCTCGGTCGCGAGCACCTTCAAGGACGACCAGGCCGTCGCGTTCGACCTGTTCAACGAGCCCTACCCGGACCGTGCGACCTCCACGGCCACCCAGGCGTGGACCTGCTGGCGCGACGGCGGCACCTGCCCCGGCATCTCCTACCAGGTCGCCGGAATGCAGTCCCTGGTCGACGCCGTCCGCGGCACCGGCGCCAGGAACGTGATCCTGGCCGGCGGTCTCGCGTACTCCAACGACCTCAGCCAGTGGCTGACGTACAGACCCAGCGATCCCACGGGCAATCTCGTCGCCGCGTACCACGTCTACAACTTCAACACCTGCGCGAGCGAGAGCTGCTGGAACTCGACCCTCGCCCCCGTCGCCGCCCAAGTACCGCTGGTGGCGGGGGAGATCGGGGAGAACACCTGCTCCCACTCGTTCGTCGACACCGTCATGAAGTGGTTCGACGACCGGGGTCTGTCCTACCTCGGCTGGACCTGGAACACCTGGGACTGCTCCTCGGGCCCGTCACTGATCTCGAACTACGACGGGACCCCGACCGCCTACGGCATCGGGCTGCGCGACCATCTGCGCGCCCTCGGCGGATAGGAAGCCGCTCGTCTTCCGCCGGGGGCCGGCTCAGTCCTTCTTCCCCAGCCCCCGGCGGATCGCGAGCTCCACCGCCGAGTACGTCCCGTCGGACCGTTCCAGCTCGCACGGAACCGCCGGGTGCAGCGGTGGCTGCGCCATGAACCGGGGCCGCCTCCCGTGGTGCGGCTGCGCCGCGTGCACCAGGAAGGGGTGACACAGGTACACGTCGCCGGGCCGGCCGGTGGCGTACGCGACCGGCCGGTGCGCCGACGCCTCGACCAGGCTCGGGGCCAGGTCGAGACCCGAGACGCCGTCCTCCCCGTACGGTTCGAGGAGCGGGGGGACGTCCAGGTGCGAGCCGACGCGGATGCGGGTCGGAGCGTCCTCGGGGCCCACCTCGGTGAACAGGAACAACATCAGCAGGGCGCGGTCCCGGGAGCGCAGATTGGTGTGGTACCAGGTCGCGCCCTCGGGCAGATAGCTCCCCTCGATGTGCCAGCCCGCGTCGTCCGGCTCGTCGGCGTGCGGGAAGCGCAGGGGGAAGCTCCCCAGCGAGTAGCGCGGCTCCCAGCGGCCCTCGCCGAGCAGCAGGTCGAACGCGTCGTGCAGGGCGGGCGTGTTGACGGCGGCGGCGAAGGGGCCCTGGGCCATCCCCGAGACCCAGCGCACCGGCTCGGTCCAGGTGGCCGGGTCGTCCGGTGAGCAGCCCGTCTCCTTCCACAGCAGCCGGGCGCAGTCGGCCGCGACCCGCGCCGGGAAGGCGCCCTCGATCCGTACGAAGCCGTCCTCGAGAAAGCGCTCCAGCATGCCGTCGTCCATGCGGCCATGCTCGACGACGGGGCCCGCCCGCGCACCCCGTTTTCCGGTGCCGTCCTTTTGCCGTTCGAGCAACACGACTGGCCGTTTCCGGGAGCGGCGGCGCAGGCTTGCCTCCTACCGAGAGAGAGGCTCGCCCCATGACACAGGACCACGATCACGGCCACGGCAGCGGCTGCGCCCACCACCAGGGCGGGACGCAGGATCGCGGCCGTCACCAGGGCGGCGCGCACGGCCACGGGGACGCCGGGGGGCACGCTCACGGCGACTCCCACGGACACACGCACATGGACTTCGGCCAGATGCTGCCCCTGCTGGTGCAGGAGGCGGAGCTGTTCATGCCGGCCTACGTCCAGGCGGCCGACTGGCTCCGGGAGCAGCGTCCCGACCCGGGGCTGATCGTGGACGCGGGAAGCGGCCCCGGGGTCATCTCCGGTCTGTTCGCCGAGAAGTTCCCCGGCGCGCGGATCGTCGCCGTGGACGGGGCCGAACCCCTGCTTGAGGAGGCCCGGGCCCGTGCCGGGCGGCTCGGCTTCGCCGACCGCTTCAGCACGATCGAGGCCGAACTCTCGGAAGGCATCGGCGACCTGGAGTATCCGGCGGATCTGCTGTGGGCGAGCAGGTCGCTGCACCACGTCGGTGACCAGCGCGCCGCGCTCACCGGTTTCGTCCGGAGCCTGGCGCCCGGCGGCACCCTCGCGCTGCTTGAGGGCGGCCTGCCCACGCGGTTCCTCCCGCGTGACACCGGTATCGGCCGGCCCGGCCTGGAGGCCAGGATCGACGCGGTGCACGACGAGTGGTTCACCCGGATGCGGACCGAACTGCCCGGGTCGGTGGCGGAGACGGAGGACTGGCCGGCCCTGCTGGAGGCGGTCGGGCTGCGCCACACCGCGACCCGTACCTTCCTGCTCGACCTTCCCGCCCCGGTCTCGGACGAGGCCCGCGCCTTCGCCGTCACCGCCCTGACCCGCAGGCGGGAGGGGCTCGCCGAAGGCCTCGACGCCGAGGACGTCGCCGCCCTCGACCGCCTCCTCGACCCGGCGGACAAGGCGAGCGTGCACCACCGTTCGGACGTGTTCGTCCTGACGGCGATGACGGTGTACGTGGGCGTCAAGCCCGAGTAGTCCCGGAGGCCGATCGCCGATCGCCGGTCGCCGGTCGCCGACCGCCGACCGCCGACCGCCGACCGCCGACCGCCCGTCGGGCCGGGCGCGGTCGGCGCCGGCCTTGACTTCGAGCACGCTTCAAGTGATGAACTCCCGGAGTTCCGCGCACAGTTGGCCCGCCCGGGCCGGACACTCCCGGAGGTACACCATGACCGATTCTCCCGTCGCGCTCGTCACCGGGGGCGGAAGCGGCATCGGAGCCGCGGTCGCCCGCCGGCTGCTCGACAGCGGGCACCGGGTGGCCGTCACCGGCCGAGGGGCGGAGCGGCTGAGCGCCTTCGCCGAGGAACTCGGCCGCCCCGAGGGACTGTTGACGATCGTCGGCCACGCGGCTGAGTACGACCGGGTGCGGGCCGCGGTCGAGGTGACGCTCAAGGAGTTCGGGCGGATCGACACCGTCGTCGCCAACGCGGGCTTCGCCACGCACGACACGGTCGCGGACGGGGATCCCGCCGGCTGGCCGGAGATGGTGCTGACCAACGTGCTCGGGCCCGCGCTGCTCATCAGGGCGTCCATCGACGCGCTGAAGGAGTCCCGCGGCCGGATCGTCCTGATCGGCAGCGTCGCCGGGCACGTGAACACGCCCGGCAACATCTACGGCGCGACGAAGTGGGCGGTGACCGGGCTCGCCGAGAACACCCGGCGCCAGGTCACCGAGTACGGCGTGGGCGTGACCCTGATCTCGCCCGGCCGGGTGGAGACCCCGTTCTGGGACAGCTACGGCAGCCTGCCGCCCGGGCAGCTCCTGACGGCGGACCAGCTCGCCGACTCGATCGTCTGGGCGGTCGGGCAGCCGGCGGGCGTCGATGTGAACACGGTCGTCGTCCGCCCGATCGGCCAGCCCGTCTGACACACGGCCGCAGGCCCGGACGCGATGGGCGTCCGGGCCTGCGCTGCGGTCGGGGGCGCGCCGCCGCGCCGGGTCAGCCGACGTCGAACGCGGCCGGGTCGGGGCCGATCCTGCGGTCCTCGTTCAGGGCCGAGATCGCCGCGATGTCCTCGGTGTCCAGGGAGAAGTCGAAGACGTCGATGTTCTCCTTGATCCTGGACGGCGTCACGGACTTCGGGATCACGATGTTGCCGAGCTGGAGGTGCCAGCGGAGCACGATCTGGGCCGGGGTGCGGCCGTGCTTCTGGGCGATGGCGACGATCGCCGGGACCTCCAGGAGCCCCTTGCCCTGGCCCAGCGGCGACCAGCCCTCGGTCGCGATGCCCTGCTCCGCGTGGAACTCACGGGCCGCGCGCTGCTGGAGGTGCGGGTGCAGCTCGATCTGGTTGACGGCGGGGATGACCGACGTCTCCTCGATCAGCCTCGCCAGGTGCTCCGGCAGGAAGTTCGAGGTGCCGATGGCCTTGGCGCGGCCGTCGGCGTAGATCTTCTCGAAGGCCTTGAAGGTGTCGACGTAACGGCCGCGGGAGGGCGTCGGCCAGTGGATCAGGTACAGGTCGACGTAGTCCAGGCCGAGCTTGTCCAGCGAGGTGTCGAAGGCGCGCAGGGCGGAGTCGTACCCCTGGTCGCTGTTCCAGAGCTTGGTGGTGACGAAGAGCTCCTCGCGGGCGATGCCGGAGGCGCCGACGGCCTTGCCCGTGCCCGCTTCGTTGCCGTAGATCGCCGCTGTGTCGATGCTGCGGTACCCGGACTCCAGCGCGGTGGCGACCGCCCGCTCCGCCTCGTCGTCCGGCACCTGCCAGACACCGAAGCCCAGCTGCGGCATCTCGACGCCGTTGTTCAGGATGATCGGGGGGACCTTGCTCACGAGCTCTCGATCCTTCAGTCGTCGGATGGTTCTCGTATCGTCAACGATCACGGGCCGTGATGCATTCCTGACCGGGCTCCGGGCGCACGGAATCGCAGATTGGCTGAAATAGTCCTATCAGTCGTCCCCGGGCTTGCGCCGGAGACCGATCCGGGATCACGTCCGGTACAGCGCCTCGACCTCCGTCGCGTACGCCTTCTCGATCGCCTTGCGCTTCAGCTTCAGCGACGGCGTCAGCAGCCCGTGCTCCTCGGTGAACTGGTTGGCCAGGATCCGGAACGTACGGATCGACTCGGCCTGCGAGACGAGGGTGTTCGCGGCGACCACGGCGCGCCGCACCTCGGTCTCCAGATCGGGGTCCCGCACCAGGGCGCCGGCGGACAGCGGCGGCTTGCCGCGCATCTGGAGCCAGTGCTCCACGGCCTCGGAGTCGAGGGTGACGAGCGCGGCGATGTACGGCCGGTCGTTGCCGACCACTATGCACTGGGCGACCAGCGGATGGTCGCGCACCCGCTCCTCCAGCACGCCCGGCGAGACGCTCTTGCCGCCGGAGGTCACCAGGATCTCCTTCTTGCGCCCGGTGATGGTGAGGTAGCCGTCCTCGTCCAGGGAGCCGAGGTCCCCGGTGGCGAGCCAGCCGTCGTGCAGGGTGGCGTCGGTGGCCTTGTCGTTGTTCAGATAGCCCTGGAAGACGTTGCCGCCGTTCAGCCAGATCTCGCCGTCGTCCGCGATGTGCACCGTGGTGCCGGGGATCGCCTGTCCGACGGTCCCGAACCGGGTGAGCTCGGGCGGGTTGGCGGTGGCCGCCGCCGTGGACTCGGTGAGCCCGTACCCCTCGTAGATGGTGATGCCCGCGCCCGCGAAGAACAGCCCGAGCCTGCGGTCCATCGCGGAACCGCCCGACATCGCGTGTCTGACCCGGCCGCCCATCGCGGCCCGGACCTTGGCGTAGACGAGCTTGTCGAGGACCTGGTGCTGCATGCGCAGGCTCGCCGAGGGGCCGGGACCGGTGCCCCAGGCCTTGGCCTCGACGGCGTCCGCGTACCGCACGGCGACGTCCACGGCCTTCTCGAAGGGACCGGCCTTGCCCTCGCGCTCGGCCTTGCGGCGCGCGGAGTTGAAGACCTTCTCGAAGATGTACGGCACCGCCAGGAAGAAGGTGGGCCGGAACGCGGCGAGGTCCGGCAGCAGCGCGGAGGCGTTCAGCTGGGGCTGGTGCCCGAACTTCACCCTCCCGCGGAACGCGGCGATCTGCACCATCCGCCCGAAGACGTGCGCGAGCGGCAGGAACAGCAGGGTGCTCGCCTCGTCGCCGCGCTTGGAGTGGAAGACCGGCTCCCAGCGCTCGATGACGGTGTCCGCCTCGAACATGAAGTTCGCGTGCGAGATGACACAGCCCTTGGGGCGTCCCGTGGTCCCGGAGGTGTAGATGATCGTCGCGGTCGAGTCGGGCGTGACCGCGCGGCGGTGCCGGTGCACCACCTCGTCGTCGAGGTGCGCGCCCGCCTCGTACAGCTCGTGCACCGCGCCCACGTCGAGCTGCCAGAGCCGGTGCAACTGCGGCAGCCGGTCGACGACCGTGGCGATGGTCATCGCGTGGTCCTCGTGCTCCACCATCACCGCCGACACCTGGGCGTCGTGCAGCATCCAGAAGACCTGCTCGGCGGAGGACGTGGGGTAGATGGGCACGACCTGGGCGCCGATCGTCCACAGGGCGAAGTCGAAGAGGGTCCACTCGTAGCGGGTGCGGCACATGATGGCGACCCGGTCGCCGAAGCGGACACCGTGGGTCAGCATGCCCTTGGCGAGCGCCAGGACCTCGTCCCGGAACTCGGCCGAGGTGACGTCGCGCCACTGTCCCTGCTCGTCCTTGCGGCCGAGGGCGACATGGAGCGGGTCCAGATGGGCGTACTCGAACACGGCGTCGGCCAGGCCGCCCACCGGCGGCGCCGACGCCGACGGGGGGTTGGTGAACTCGCGCAATACCGCTCCTCGTGGCCTCCGCACAGCGCCGTGAAAGCTACCCCACCACGGGAGCGGGCGGGAGGGGGCTCGAATCGCCGGGGGGTGTGCCGTGCGCACAGGTCAACCAGGGGAAATGCCCGCACAAGGGGAGGGGGCGGACAGAATTCCCTACGGTTCCGTAGGTTTCGCGTGCTTAATCTCCACGGAATCGCTACGACACGGAACGCCTCCGAAAGGCCGCGGCCGACGTCCGCCCGGTGCCCGCGGCACTAGCTCTGCCGCCCCCGGTGCAGCCGGTCGCCGCCCGTGAGGATCGCCGCCGCGAGCGCGTCCGCGGCACCCTGCGCGGACGGCCGCCGTCTGCCGTGCACCAGCACGAAGTCCACCTCGCCGAGCTCCGGGAGCCCCGCCCGCTCCGGGACCCGGACCAGACCGGGCGGCACGAGGCCGCGGGAGTGCGCCATCACGCCGAGGCCCGCGCGGGCCGCCGCGATCAGACCGTTCAGGCTGCCGCTCGTGCAGGCGACGCGCCACGGCCGGCCCTGGCGCTCCAGCGCTTCGAGCGCGAGCGCGCGGGTGATGCCCGGCGGCGGGTAGACGATCAGCGGGACCGGGCGGTCCGGGTCGAGGCGCAGCCGCGGGGCGCCGATCCACACGAGCCGGTCGTGCCAGACGAGCTCGCCGCGCGGATCCTCGGGCCGCCGCTTCGCCAGTACCAGATCGAGATGCCCGGCGGCGAGCTGTTCGTGGAGCGTGCCGGACAGCTCGACGGTCAGTTCGAGGTCCACCTCGGGGTGGTCGGTGCGGAAGCCCTCCAGGATCTCCGGCAGCCGGGTCAGCACGAAGTCCTCGGACGCGCCGAACCGCAGCCGCCCGCGCAGCCGCGTCCCGGTGAAGAACGCCGTCGCCTGCTCCTGCACCTCAAGGATCCGCCGCGCGAAGCCGAGCATCGCCTCGCCGTCCTCGGTGAGCTCGACGGAGTGGGTGTCGCGGGAGAAGAACTGCCGGCCGGCCGCGTCCTCCAGCCGGCGCACGTGCTGGCTGACGGTGGACTGGCGCACCCCCAGCCGCCGGGCGGCCTGCGTGAAGCTCAGCGTCTGGGCCACCGCCAGGAACGTACGCAGCTGGGACGGGTCGTACACACCGCCACGTTATCGCGATACGTGATGACAGTCAGAGCGGTATGACGGATTCCCGATCGGGCCGGGGCGGAGGACGATGGAGAGGGCACGATCCGCCGACGGCGATCGGCCGCACCGAACCGAGCGACCGAGCAGTGGAGCACCGTGAAACGCCTGAAGTGGCCGAGCTGGATGCCGGTCGACCCCTACATCCTGCTGCTGCTCGGGACCGTGGGTCTCGCCGCCCTGTTCCCCGCGAGCGGAACCGCGGCGGACGTCGCCTCGGGCGCGTCCACGGCGGCCATCGCCTTCCTCTTCTTCCTGTACGGCGCACGCCTGTCCACCCGTGAGGCACTGGACGGCCTCAAGCACTGGCGCCTGCACGGTACGGTCCTGATCTGCACGTTCGTGGCGTTCCCGCTGCTCGGCCTGGCCGCCCGCGGTCTGGAACCGGCGCTCCTGACGCACGACCTCTACCTGGGCCTGCTCTTCCTGACGCTCGTCCCCTCCACCATCCAGTCGTCGATCGCCTTCACCTCGATCGCCCGCGGCAACGTGCCCGCCGCCATCTGCGCGGGCTCCTTCTCCTCGCTCGCGGGCATCGTCGTCACCCCGCTGCTCGCCGCGCTCCTCCTCGGCGGCAGCGGCGGCTTCTCCGCGGACGCGCTCGTCAGGATCGTGCTCCAGCTCCTGGTGCCGTTCCTGGCCGGGCAGCTGCTGCGCCCGTGGATCGGCGCGTTCATCACCCGCCACCGGAAGGTCCTCGGCTACGTCGACCGCGGATCGATCCTGCTCGTCGTGTACACCGCCTTCAGCGAGGGCATGGTGCAGGGCATCTGGAGCCAGGTGAGCGCCGTCCGGCTGGCGGAGCTCCTCCTCGTCGAGGCCCTGCTGCTCGCCGCGATGCTGCTGCTGACCTGGTACGGCTCGAAGGCCCTGTGCTTCGGCCGGGAGGACCGGATCGCCATCCAGTTCGCCGGGTCCAAGAAGTCGCTGGCCTCGGGCCTGCCGATGGCCGGCGTGCTGTTCGGCGCGCACGCCTCCCTCGCCGTGCTCCCGCTGATGCTCTTCCACCAGATGCAGCTCATGGTGTGCGCGGTGATCGCCAGGCGCCGGGCCCGGGATCCCGAGGCGGGCGGACGCACCGGCCCGGACGAGCGGGCCGGTACCGGCGACGCGACGGGCCCCGGTGGCGCGGCCGGCCCGCCCGGCGGAGCGGCCCGCGCCACCGAAACCCTCCGCTCCGCCGGGGCCCGCGTCTCATCGGCGCCCGGCACGGCTCGCTAGTGGCGCGGCGGGCGGTGTCGGTGCCGTGGCGGCGGCGGCCGCCTCAGTCCTTGCCGCTCACACGGTCCAGCGGGAGCCACAGGACGGTGTCCGGGGTCACCTTCCGTGAGGGCGGCGCCGACAGTTCGTCGTCGGTCAGCGCGCGGTCGTAGACCCGTACGTCGTCGATCGCCCCGGTGAAGAAGGCACGGCTGTCCATCCGCTGGCCGATGTGCACGCCGAACGGCGAGTTCCGGCTCACCGATCCGGGGACGTCGGCCGTGCTCACGGTCGTCCCGTCGATGAACAGGGTGAGCCGTCCCGCGCCGCGGCGCAGCGCCAGACGGTGCCACTGGCCGTCGTTGAAGGCGGCGGTGGTCCGTACGAACGCCGTGGCCGGGGGCGACGCGCCGTCCCTGGTGGTGATCAGACCGGTGATGCGGTTGGACGCGGGCTCCGCGCGCAGCCAGACCTGCGGCTGGCTCGTCCCGATCCCGCCCATCCACAGCAGGGGCTGCTCACCGCTGGTGGCGGTGTAGCGGAACCACAGGGAGGCGGTGAAGTCCTTCGTCCCCAGCGGCAGCCGGTCCTGGTAAGGGAGGCGTACGGCGTCGTCGGTGCCGTCGAACTCCAGCGCGCCGCCGAGGACGCCGGGGGTCTCGCTCGCGCCGCCGAGCACCGCCGCCCGCCGGGTGAACGGGGCGAGGTCGGCCGTCGTCGGGTCCGGGCCCCGGCGCGGCTGGAGCCAGTCCTCGGTGAAGCGGACGAAGCGGATCTCGTCGCGCGCGTCGACCGCGCCGCCCTCGTACACCAGACCCACGGTGTCACCGTCGGCACGCACCAGGTCGGAGTAGCCGGACCAGTCGGCGGTGACGACCGTGCCCCGGTCCACGCTGTCCCAGGTGCGCCCGCCGTCGTAGGAGGAGCGGATCATCATGGTCCGGCGGCGGTCCGGGTCGGCCGGGCAGGACAGCAGGATCCGGTCGCCGACCCGCAGCGTCGAGCCCTGAACCTGGGGCGCGTAGAGGTCCGGGAGGTCACGGAAGGGGGACACGAAGCTGTCGCCGCCGTCCCGGCTGACCGCCTCGGTGCGGTGGCCGAGATCGGTGCCGTCCTGCTCCCGGCCGCTGACCAGGACCGATCCGTCGGCGCGCTCGGTGAGCGTCATCTCGGACGGCTTCTGCCGGTAGGTGCCGTCGGCCGCGATCGGCCAGGAGTCCCGCGCCCCGATGCGCCAGTGGTCGCCGCCGTCGTCGCTGGTGACGAGGGCGGCGTTGTTGGCGGTGACCCGACTGCCGTCCCAGGTCTCGGTGTTGACGGCGAACACCAGCCGGCCCGCGTGCCGGCCGCGGGTGAGCTGGATGCCGTGGACGGGGCCGGTGGCGTACCAGGAGTTCCAGTCCGCGGGCAGGATCTCGTCGCTCAGATCGCGCGGCCGCGACCAGCTGAGGCCGTCGTCGTCGCTGTACTGGAGGTGCGGGGTGCGGTCGCAGGGGACCGAGCAGCTCGCGCTGTCGGTGCGGCCGGTGTTGTACGTCTCCGCCAGCACGATCCGGCCGGTCTCCCGGTCCACGACCGGCGTGGGATTGCCGTGGGTGTCCCCGTTCCCGTCGTTGACGACCTGGAGCGGGCTCCAGGTGCGTCCGCCGTCGGTGGAACGCTTCACCACGATGTCGATGTCGGCCGCGTCGCCGCAGTTCAGGACGCGTCCCTCGGCGAACGCCAGCAGGGTGCCCCGGGTCGTCCGGACGACCGACGGGATGCGGAAGCAGGCGTAGCCCGGGTCCTGGGACGCCTTGAACAGCACCTGTTGCTCGAACGGGCCGTCGGTGGACGCCGGTTCGGCCCGGGCCGTGCCCGGCATCGTGACGAGCGCGGCGATGCCGAGCAGGACGACGAGAAGGGATCTCAGACGGGTGGGGAGGCGTGACGGCATGGTGCGACCTGCCCTTCGTACGGCGACTGGGCATTCCGGATTCTATGGACATCCCACGTCCAACGTTCGCGCCGCAGAGGCTACTTGGGCGTTCACACACCCCACAAGGAGCAAGGACCGGTCGTGTTCACGCCAGATTTTCGCGTTCGTGTGACCGCCCGGCGGGGAGCCGTTCACGGGCTCGTCGATCCGGATTTCCGGTACGGACGGCTGATGCGGGCTAACGTTCCGTCATGACCGCACCCGAAACCGAACCCCGCCTCGCCCTCGATCCGACGCGCACGGCCCTCGTGCTCGTCGATCTGATGGAGCGCATCGTGGCGCTGCCTCTCGAACCGCACAAGGGGACCGAAGTGCTAGCCACCGCACAGGAGTTGGCGGAATCCTTCCGGAAGGCGGGCGCGCTCGTCGTGCTCGTCAGGGTCGAGCGGTCCGGGGTCGCGGAGCAGCCCGCCGGGAGCGGTCTGGTCGCCGGGCTCGTCGCGGAGGGTGACCTGGAGATCGTGAAGCGGACCATCGGCGGCTTCCAGGGGACCGGCCTGGACGAGCGGCTGCGCGAACACGGCGTCTCCACCCTGGTGTTCGGCGGAATCGCCACCAACCTCGGGGTCGAGTCGACCGCGCGCGCCGGCGGGGACCTCGGCTACGACCTCGTCTTCGTGGAGGACGCCATGGCCGCCTTCACCCCGGCCGAGCACGAGGCGTCCGTCCGGCTGGACTTCCCGCGCCTCGGCACGGTCGTGACCGCCGCTGAGGTGCGCTTCTCGGCGGGGTGAACCCCGGCCGGCCCCGGGGACGCCGGCCCGCCGGTCCCGGGGACGCCGGCCGCCGTGCCCGGGCCGGCGCCGGGCAGAGACGGGGCCCCTCCGGCGCAGGGGGCGCTCCCCGCCGTCCGGGGCCCCGCCGCCGTGCCGCGGGGAGCGGGCGTCAGCCCTGGCCGGCCGTGGCCCGCAGGGTGACGCGGTGCTCGCCCGCGTACACGTTCATGTTGGCGCCGCGCAGGAAGCCGACCAGGGTCAGGCCGGTCTCCGCCGCCAGGTCGACGGCCAGCGACGACGGGGCGGAGACCGCCGCGAGCACCGGGATGCCGGCCATCACCGCCTTCTGCGCCAGCTCGAACGAGGCCCGGCCGGAGACCAGCAGCACCGTCCGCGACAGCGGGAGCGTGCCGTTCTGGAGGGCGCGGCCGACCAGCTTGTCGACCGCGTTGTGCCGGCCCACGTCCTCGCGTATGTCGACCAGCTCGCCGTCCTCGGTGAACAGCGCGGCCGCGTGCAGGCCCCCGGTCCGGTCGAAGACCCGCTGGGCCGCGCGCAGCCGGTCGGGGAGGCTCGCGAGCAGGGCGGGCTCCAGCCGCACCGGGGGAGCGGTGCCGTCCAGCGTGTCGTCGATGCTCCAGCGGGCCGTGGTCCGCACCGCGTCCAGGCTCGCCTTGCCGCACAGTCCGCACGAGGACGTCGTGTACACATTGCGTTCGAGCGTGATGTCGGGGACGACGACCTCGGGCGCCGTCCGTACGTCGACGATGTTGTACGTGTTGGAGCCGTCCACCGTGGCGCCCGCGCAGTACACGATGTTCTGGAGCTCGTCGGCCCGGCCCAGCACCCCTTCGCTCACCAGGAAGCCCGCGGCCAGCGCGAAGTCGTCGCCGGGGGTGCGCATGGTGATCGCCAGGGGCTTGCCGTTGAGCCGGATCTCCAGCGGTTCCTCGGCGACGAGCGTGTCCGGGCGGGTGCTCACGGCCCCGTCCCGGATACGGATCACCTTGCGTCGTTCCGTGACTCGTCCCATGTCCTGATCAGTCCCGCTTCCGTACGTGCGGCCGGCCGGATCGGTCCTGGCGATCGCCGGTTGGCGTTCGGGTCACCCGGGCCGCGGTGCGGGGGTGACCCGCTCGTCTCATTGTCCTGCACCCGGCGGGGCGGGCCCGCGGGGTGCCTCCCCGGGCGGTGCCTCCCCGGGCCGGGGCCCGCCCGGCTCTCACGCCGCCGTGCCCAGCGCGAGCAGATCCGAGATGGCGTACACGGTGCGCAGCGTCGGGACCTGCACCCCGGTGACCTCCGCGAGTTCCACGACGGCCGCGAGCAGCACGTCGAGTTCCAGCGGCTTGCCGCGCTCCAGGTCCTGGAGCGTGGAGGTGCGGTGGTCGCCGACCCGCTCGGCGCCCGCGAGACGCCGCTCGATGGACACCCCGACCTCGCAGCCGAGGGCGCGGGCCACGGCCAGCGTCTCGGCCATCATGATCTCGATGACCCGGCGTGTTCCCCCGTGCAGGCACATCTGCCGCATCGTGGCGCGGGCCAGGGCGCTGATCGGGTTGAAGGAGATGTTGCCGAGCAGCTTGAGCCAGATGTCGTTGCGCAGCTCCGGTTCGACGGGGCATTTCAGCCCGCCGGCCCGCATGGCGTCGCTGAACGCGCGGCAGCGGTCCGAGACGGATCGGTCCGGTTCCCCGACGGAGAACCGGGTGCCTTCGAGGTGGCGGACGACGCCCGGTCCGGCCAGCTCGGTCGCGGCGTAGACGACACAGCCGACCGCGCGTTCCGGGGCCAGTACCGCGCTGACGGCCCCGCCGGGGTCCACGCTCTCCACCCGGTGGCCCTCGTGCGGTCCGCCGTGCCGGTGGAAGTACCACCAGGGGATGCCGTTCTGGGCGGCGACCACCGCCGTGGTGTCGTGCAGCAGGGGCTCGATCAGCGGCCCGCACGCCGCGTACGAGTTGGCCTTCAGGCCGAGGAAGACGTAGTCGACCGGGCCGATCTCGGCCGGGTCGTCGGTGGCGTGGGCACGTGCGGTGAAGTCCCCCCGTGGGCTGAGGACTTGGACGCCGTGCCGCCTCATGGCCGCGAGATGCGGTCCACGGGCTA
The DNA here is from genome assembly GCF_042725875.1 of Streptomyces sp. NPDC127038. Lineage (NCBI taxonomy): Bacteria > Bacillati > Actinomycetota > Actinomycetes > Kitasatosporales > Streptomycetaceae > Streptomyces > Streptomyces sp. NPDC127038. The sequence continues at coordinate 132,140 of NZ_JBHXDQ010000008.1, forward strand.
CGAGATGCACGTCGGCGCCCGCGCGGTGCAGGGCGGCGCCGACATAGGCGCCGATCGCACCGGCGCCGAGGACTGCGACTCTCACTGTGTGGCGCTCCGTTCGGTCGAGGGTACCGAGGAGGAACTGCCGAACCTGGTCGACGAAATATTGTCTACAGGATGGAATGAGGAGCGACAAGAGCCCGGGCCGAAACGACCGTTCGTCGCGTCAGGGATACCGCTCATCGCATACGGTCGACGAGTTCGCGCCGCCCCGCTTCACAGCCGGACAACCGCTTCCTATCGTCCCGGATCATGAGCCCTCCCGTCGCACCCCCCGGTTGGAGCCGCCGGCTCGTCCCGCCGGCCGCCCTGTCGGTCCATCTCTCCATCGGCCAGGCCTACGCCTGGAGCGTCTTCAAGCCGCCGCTCGAATCCGCGCTGGGTCTCAGCGGAACCCAGAGCGCGCTGCCCTTCCAGCTCGCCATCGTGATGCTCGGACTGTCGGCCGCGTTCGGCGGCACCCTCGTCGAGCGCAACGGTCCGCGCTGGGCCATGACCGTCTCCCTCGTCTGCTTCTCCTCCGGCTTCCTGATCTCCGCGCTCGGCGCCGCCACCGAGCAGTACTGGCTGATCGTCCTCGGCTACGGCTTCGTCGGCGGCACGGGCCTCGGCATCGGCTACATCTCACCCGTCTCCACCTTGATCAAGTGGTTCCCGGACAGGCCCGGAGCCGCCACCGGCATCGCGATCATGGGCTTCGGCGGCGGCGCGCTCATCGCCTCGCCCTGGTCCGCCCAGATGCTGAAGGCCTTCGGCCCCGACTCCTCCGGGATCGCGCTCGCCTTCCTGGTGCACGGGCTCTCGTACGCCGTGTTCATGACGCTCGGCGTGCTGCTGGTGCGCGTGCCGCGCGGCGCTGTGCCACGCGGGGGGACACCGGCCGTGTCCGGGCCGGACGCGCTCGACGGGGCACCCACCGAACCCACCGAACCCGCCGCACCCGCCGCACCCGCCGCTCCCGGCCCGCTCGACGGGGTCCAGGTCTCCGCCCGCGCCGCCGTCCGCACCCCCCAGTTCTGGCTGCTGTGGATCGTCCTGTGCATGAACGTCACCGCCGGCATAGGCATCCTGGAGAAGGCCGCCCCGATGATCACGGACTTCTTCGCGGACAGCTCCACCCCGGTCACCGCCTCCGCGGCCGCCGGGTTCGTCGCCCTGCTCTCCGCGGCCAACATGGCGGGCCGCATCGGCTGGTCCTCCGCCTCCGACGTGATCGGGCGCAAGAACGTCTACCGGATCTACCTCGGGGCCGGCGCCCTGATGTACGCGCTGATCGCCTGGCTCGGGGACTCCTCGAAACCGCTGTTCGTCCTCGCCGCGCTGGTGATCCTCTCCTTCTACGGCGGCGGCTTCGCCACGATCCCCGCGTATCTCAAGGACCTGTTCGGCACCCACCAGGTCGGCGCCATCCACGGCCGGCTGCTCACCGCCTGGTCCACCGCAGGAGTCCTCGGCCCGCTGATCGTGAACCGGATCGCGGACCACCAGGAGGCGGCGGGCAGACACGGCTCGTCCCTGTACGGACTGTCATTCATGATCATGATCGGGCTGCTCGCCGTCGGCTTCGTCGCGAACGAGTTCGTACGGCCCGTGCACGCCCGCCATCACGTTCCCGCGCAGAGGGAGGCCGCCGATGTCGCACGACAGCAGCCCGAGTCCGCCTGACCCGGGCGGCGTCCCGGCCGTGTCCGGCGACGGCGTCCCGGGCCCGCCCACCCGGCGGGCGCTGACCGTCCTCGCCTGGCTGTGGGTGGGCGCACCCCTGTGCTACGGCGTCTACGAGCTTGTCCAGAAGGCTGCCCAACTGTTCTCGGGGTAGGTGTTCGGACCGCCCGAGGTCTGACAGAAGCCGACAAGCCTGGCGTCCCATTCCTGTGGCATCACCTGCCGTCGTACCCGCGAGTCACTGATCAGACTGGTGGATCCCGCTACCCGAAGCACGAGGGGGACCACTCATGAACGGCTCACGGATCGCCGCCGTCGGCCATTACCAGCCCGCCAAGGTACTCACCAACGAGGACCTGGCGGGCATGGTCGACACCAGCGACGAGTGGATCAGGAGCCGCGTGGGCATCCGGACCCGCCATGTCGCCGGGCCCGACGAACCGGTCGACGAGCTGGCCGCGCACGCCGCCGCCAAGGCGCTCGCCTCGGCCGGACTGACGCCCGGCGACATCGACCTCGTCCTGGTCGCCACCTCCACGGCCGTCGACCGTTCCCCGAACATGGCCGCCCGGGTCTCCGCCCGTCTCGGCATCCCCTCGCCCGCCGCGATGGACGTCAACGTCGTGTGCGCCGGGTTCACCCACGCCCTCGCCACCGCCGACCACACCGTGCGCGCGGGTGCCGCGACCAGGGCGCTCGTCATCGGCGCGGACAAGATGACCGAGGTGACGGACTGGAGCGACCGCACGACGTGCGTCCTCGTCGGGGACGGCGCCGGGGCCGCGGTCGTCGAGGCCTGTCCCGAGGGCGAGGAGCCCGGGATCGGGCCGGTGCTGTGGGGCTCGGTGCCGGAGATGGGGCACGCCGTGCGCATCGAGGGCACCCCGTCGCGGTTCGCGCAGGAGGGCCAGAGCGTCTACCGCTGGGCCACCACGCAGCTCCCGCCGATCGCCCGGAAGGCCTGCGAGCGCGCCGGCCTCGCGCCCGAGGACCTGGCCGGAGTCGTCCTGCACCAGGCCAACCTGCGCATCATCGAACCGCTCGCCCTGAAGATCGGCGCCGTCAACGCCGTCGTCGCGCGCGATGTCGTCGACTCCGGGAACACCTCCGCCGCCAGCATCCCGCTCGCCTTCTCCAAGCTCGTCGAGCGCGGCGAGATCTCCACCGGCGACCCCGTCCTGCTGTTCGGCTTCGGCGGCAACCTCTCCTACGCCGGCCAGGTCGTCCGCTGCCCGTGAGGCGGCCCGAACAGGGTGTGACAAGCCCAACTCCCCTGTCTGCGGCGCGTTTGTGCGCCGTAGACTGTAGGCGAAAGACAATTGACCATCGACTTTCCTATCGCGGCGACGCCGCTCAGGGAGGACCGTGATGTTGTCGGCAGGCCTGCCCCAGGGAGCGGTACCCAAGCTGGAGCGGCCAGGCCCGCTCCGTGACCGCGTCTACGAGGCGCTGCTCGAACTCATCACCACCCGTGCCCTGAAGCCGGGCCAGCACCTCGTCGAGAGCGAACTCGCCGGCCATCTCGGGGTGTCCCGGCAGCCCGTCCGGGAGGCGCTCCAGCGGCTGAGCACCGAGGGCTGGGTCGATCTGCGGCCCGCCCAGGGCGCGTTCGTGCACGAGCCGACCGAGGCGGAGGCCGACCAGCTCCTCACGGTCCGTACGCTCCTGGAGGCCGAGGCGGCCCGGCTCGCCGCCGCCAACGCGGGCCCCGACGCCGTCGGCGCGCTGGAGGACCTGTGCGCCCAGGGCGAGCGGGCGGTCGCGGACGACGACGTCGACGCCGCGGTCGCGCTGAACGCCCGGCTGCACGCCACGGTCATGGAACTCGCCGGCAACGCGGTCCTCGCCGAGCTCGCCGCGCAGGTCGACCGCCGGGTCCGCTGGTACTACACGCCGGTGGCCAGACAGCGCGGCCTGCAGTCCTGGACCGAACACCGCGACCTGATAGCCGCGATAGCCGAACGCGACGGACAGCGGGCCACCGACGTCATGCGGGCCCACACCGAACACACGCGGCGGATGTACCACGACCGCGAGAAGTAGTCAGACGGCGGACACCGTGTCCGCCGCGCGGCCCGGGCGCGTGGACAGGTGGGCCTCCGCGCCGAGCATCACCACCAACACCGCCACCAGCGCAAGGAGTTGGGCGACCGCCGAGACCTGGGTGCCGAGCAGCGTGGTGGCTCCCGCGACGGGTACCGCGGCCGCGCGGAACGTCACCGGCCCGAGCCGCAGCACCGACCGGAACGCCACGTCCCCCGCGAGGAAGAGCGCGACCCCGCCCGCGAGCGCCAGCGCCGGACCGGTGCCCGAGTGCTCGGTGAGATGGCCGAGCGTCTTCTTCACCCCGGTCGCGCAGTAGGCGATGCCCAGCAGCATGGGCAGAAAGGCGTAGTAGTACGCGTTTATCGCCAGGCGCCAGCGCCGGTCCGACGGCGTCGCCGTGAACGCGGCCTCCGCCGCGTGTTCATCGCGGACGAAGTACGTCCACCACAGGGCCGCGGCCAGCGCCAGCGAGAGAAACGCGCCGACGAACATGTCCGCGGTGAGCGGCCGGTTCCCGATCCCGATGCCGATCGCGATGACGGACTCGCCGAACGCGACGATGAGCAGCAGCCCGTGCCGCTCGACGAAGTGAGCCGGGTCGAGCGCGCCGAGCTGCGCGCGCAGCGCCGCGGCGTCGCGCCCGCCCCGGCGCCGGGGCCCGTGTTCGGCCAAGAACGGGGTGACGAACTGGAGGACCAGGGCCAGCAGCCACAGCCCGTCGGCGCGCGGCCCGTCGCACAGTCCCGCTGCCGTGACGGCGAGCGCCGCCAGCGCGTTGGGCACCGCGTACCAGATGACGTCACGGCCGTGACTGCGGGTGTAGAGCGCGCTGTGCACGAGGACGACGGCCAGGAAGCCGAGCCCGAAGACCACGCCGCCGTCGTCGAAGGCGCGCGGGACGGCCAGGGCGCAGACCAGGAACGCGCCCATCCCCAGCATCAGCAGCAGCCGCCGTGAAGGCCGGTCGGGCGGCACCTGGTTGGTGAGGTACGCGTACGCGCCGTACATCCAGAACAGCACCACGAAGATCAGCGCGACACGGGCCGCCGTCGCGAACGACAGGTCGGAGGCGAGCAGCACGGTGAGCTGCGTGAGCGTGAACACGAAGACCAGGTCGAAGAACAGCTCCAGCGTGCTGACCCGCCGCCCGGCCTCGACGTCTGCCGCGGGCCCCGCGTCCGGCGCCCGCAGGTCCGCACCCTCGCCCGCCGGCCGGGGCGGCGCCCCCGCCGCGGCCGGACACGCCACCGCGCCCGGGACCGGTCCCTGGAGCGTTCCCGGGCCCTCGTGCCCGACCTGCTGCTCCGGCCCGTCCAGCGCGGCCCGCGCCGCCTCGTCCCCTGCCCTGCTCATGTTTCCCCCCGCGACAGTCGGCCCCGGGAGATCGTATGCGGCCGTCCCGCCGGAGGGTCCGGTTCGGGCGAACGCCGCTTCGGGCCGGCCGTCCGAGGCGGGCTGACGGGCGCGGGAGCCGTGTCCCGAAGGACCACAACCCCCGCGTGTCCCGGTCACGTCCCGGCGCGGGTCACGGGCCACCCTTCTCCGGGTGGCCCGTGACCGCTCAGCCGACCGGCTGCGGTGCCGGCGCCGAGGTGTCCGCGGTGCTGCGCCCCGGCTGGCGCAGGAGCAGGGCGACCGCGGCCGCCACCATGGAGATGCCGCCGGCCAGCGCGTAGGCGCCGTCGTAGCCCCAGGCGGCGACCACCATCGAGCCGAGCCCGCCGCCGAACAGGCCGCTGATCAGCTTTCCGCTGTACACCAGCCCGTAGTTGGTGGCGTTGTAGTTCTCGCCGAAGTAGTCCGGGGTCAGGGCCGCGAACATCGGGTAGAAGGCCCCGCCGCCGAACCCGGAGAGGAACGCGAAGAACAGGAACAGGGCCTCGCTGTGGATGTCACCGGCCCAGATCACACCGAACTGGGCGAGCCCGAGGACCACGATCACGAACACCAGGGTCCGCTTGCGCCCCCAGCCGTCCGAGAGCCAGCCCACCACACCCCGGCCCACGCCGTTGACGACCGCCATCACGCCCATCGACGAGGCCGCCACCAGCGGGCCGAAGCCCACCTCCTTGGCGAAGTCGACCTGGAAGGAGATGCCGAAGATCGACACACCGGCCGTCATCACCAGCGCGATCCACATGAGCGGGAGCACACCAGTCCTGATGGCCTCCTTGGGCGTGTACTGCTTCACGGCCGGCGGGTTCTTCGACAGGCTCGCGGCCCGCTTCCCGGAACCGCCGTGGGTCAGCGGATCGATGTCCGCGGGCCACCAGTTCTTCGGCGGATCCTTGAAGAAGAACGCGGCGGTCAGCACCACCGCCATCACATAGACGCCGATGAGATCCAGCACGCGGTGGTAATTGGCCGTGTCGAAGGCGTAGTTGAAGATGAAGATGAACGGCAGCGACCCGTACGCGAACCCGCCGTTGACGAACCCCGTCCGTGCGCCACGGCGTTCGGGGAACCACTTGCCGACCATGTTGATGCAGGTCGCGTACACCAGGCCGGATCCGACACCGCCGACGACCCCGAAGCCCACGATGGCGAGGGCGACATCGCTGAGGTGCGACAGGGACAGGAAGCCGGCCGCGCACAGGACCGAGCCCGTGTACATGGCCTGACGGGCGGTCAGGATCCCCTTCTCCCGCAGCCAGCCGGCCGGGAAGGCGATGCCGGCCTGGAAGAACACCCAGACGCTGAGGATCCAGAAGGTGTTGCTCTGCGTCCAGCCGTGGGCGTGGGACAGCGTGTCCTCGGCCGAGCCGTACGCGTACTCGAAGACGCTGATGGCCATCATGGCCGCCCAGGGCAGGTACACCATGAACGAGCGCGAGTGGCCGAGGATGTCCCGGTCGCTCTCGCCGACCCGGTAGACCCGGCCCCGTGCGTCCGTGACCTCCCGGTACGCGCGCCCCTGGGCGCCGCCCTCCTCCGGCGAGTCCTTCGCCGCGATCGGTTCCGCCGTCATGACGCCATCTCCTCGCCGAGCGGGTGCGGATTGGGAACGATGCCGCGGGCCCGGGGCCTGCCCGGTGCCCTCAGGAACAGGGCCAGTACGGCGGACGCCAGACCGATGGAGCCGGCGAGCACGAAGGCGCCGTGGTAGTCCCACGAGCCGACGACGACCGCGCCCGTACCGGAGCCCACCAGGCCCGAGAGCAGTCCCGAGCTGTGGACCAGCCCGTAGTTGGAGGCGTTGTTGTCCTCGCCGAAGTAGTCCGCGGTCATGGCCGCGAACAGGGGGAAGACCGCGCCGCCTGCGAAGCCGGAGACCATCGAGCAGACCAGGAAGAACGGCACGCTGCCGGTCCGGCCCGAGGCCAGGAGCCCGAACTGGGCCGAACCCAGCACCAGGCACACCACGATCAGGGTGTGGCGCCGGCCGACCCGGTCGGAGATCCAGCCGACGACCCCGCGCCCGGTGCCGTCGACGACCGCCTTCAGCGCCGTCGCCGTGGCCACGATCCCGCCCGCGAAGCCCATGTCCCTGCCGAACGGGATCTGGAAGGCGATGCCGAAGACATCGATCCCGGCCGTGCACAGCAGACAGAACCACATCACCCACAGGACAGGGGTGCGCGCGGCCTCACCCGGGGTGTACTGCCTGACCGCCGGCGGGTTCTTCGCCCTCATCCGCCGGACCCTCGGGTCGTCGGGCACCTTCAGCGGGTCGACGTCCGGCGGCCACCAGCCCTTCGGCGGGTCATGGAGGAGCCGGCCGGCCACCGCGACCAGCACGCAGCAGACGAGGCCGACGCCCATCAGGACGCCCCGGTGGCCGCCCGGGTCCGCGTACGAGGTGAGCAGGAGGACGAAGGGCACGGACCCGCAGGCGAAGCCGCCGTCGACGAAGCCCGTCCTGCCGCCCTTGCGCTCCGGATACCACTTGCCGACGGTGGTCACGCAGGTCGCGTGGACGAGACCGGCGCCGATGCCGCTCCACATCCCGAAACCGAGCCGGGCCACCGTCACCTGCGGGGCGAACGCCGGCCACAGAAAGCCGAGCAGGGTGGCGAGCGCGCCCAGCAGCATCGCCGTACGGGCCGGGAGCCTGCCGCTCTCGCGCAGCCGCCCGGCCGGGAAGGCCACGGCCGCCTGGAAGAACACCCAGACGCCCAACAGCCAGAAGACGTGCCCGCCGCTCCACGGGTGAGCCTCGCGGAGGGTGTCCCGGGCCGCGAGGAAGGCGCCTTGGGCCGAGCCGATGGCCAGCACGGCCGCCCAGGGCAGGAAGACCATCCAGGCGCGTCCGCGGCCCATGATGTCGAGATCGGTCTCGCCGACGCGGTACACGCGTCCGTGCCGGTCCCTCACCTCGCGAAGAGGCACCGGAGTCGAGTAGCCGGTGGTTGTCATGTCGATCGAGATCCCCTTGCGTCGAAAGATCTGGTCAGCGCCCCCTGCCACATGCCTTTCGTGCGCCCGCGGGTCCCGGGGGCGGCCGACGCGCACCGTCGGCCGCCCCCCTCGTCCTCATGTCATGAACGACCCCCCAACAGGCCGGCCGCACGGGCCCAGCGGTATTTCGCGCCGAGCACGGCCACCGGCATCTCGGTGGTGTACGGATAGGCCACGACCCCCCGCTCGTACAGGTAGCGGCACGCCTCCTCGACCTCGACGTCACCCGCGAGCGAGGCCACCACGGGCTTCTCGACCCCGCGTTCGCGGAACTCGGCCACCAGACGCGCGGTGAGCTCGGCGAACACCATGGGCGGGGTCACGATCGTGTGCCAGTAGCCGAGGACGAGCGCGTGGACGCGCGGGTCCTCCAGACCGAGCCGGATCGTCGCCTCGTACGTCGACGGCGGCTCGCCGCCCGTGATGTCCACCGGGTTGCCCGCGGCCCCGAAGGGCGGGATGAACTCCCGGAAGGCCGCGTCGAGATCGGGCGGGATCTCCATCAGGGACAGCCCGTTGTCGGTGACCGCGTCCGACAGCAGCACACCGCTGCCGCCCGCGCCGGTGATGATCACGACGTTGTCGCCCCGGGGAGCGGGCAGCACCGGCAGGGCGCGCGCGTACTCCAGCATGTCGCCCAGTCCGGGAGCCCTGATGACCCCGGCCTGCCGGAGGATGTCGTCGTACACGGCGTCGTCGCCCGCGAGGGCCCCGGTGTGCGAGCCCGCGGCCCGCGCGCCCGCGGCGGTGCGCCCGGCCTTCAGCACGACGACGGGCTTCTTCGGGACGGTGGCGCGGGCCGCCTCCACGAAGGCGCGGCCGTCCTTGAGGTCCTCCAGGTGCATCGCGACGCACCGGGTGTGCGGGTCCTCGCCGAACCAGGTGAGCAGGTCGTCCTCGTCCAGGTCCGCCTTGTTGCCGAGTCCGACGATCGCCGAGACACCCGTCCCCGTGGTCCGCGCGAACCCGAGGACCGCCATGCCGATCCCGCCCGACTGCGAGGTGAGCGCGACCCCGCCCTTCACGTCGTACGGCGTGCAGAACGTGGCGCACACGTCCTGCCAGGTCGAGTAGTAGCCGTAGATGTTCGGGCCCAGCAGCCGTACGCCGTAGCGCTCGCCGATGGCCGTGATCTCGTCCTGGAGCCCCTGTTCGCCGGTCTCCGCGAACCCGGAGGGGATCAGGACCGCGTTGGGGATGTTCTTGCGGCCCACCTCCTCAAGCACCCCGGGCACCGCCCGGGCCGGAACGGCGAAGACCGCGACGTCCACCTCGCCGGGGATGTCCGTGACGCTCGCGTAGGCCTTGCGGCCCTGGATGTCGTCGGCCCGGGGGTTCACCGGATGGATCTCGCCCGCGAAGCCCCCGTCCACGAGGTTGCGCAGCACCGCGTGGCCGATCTTGCCCGGGACGTCGGAGGCGCCGATCACGGCGATCGACCGCGGCCGCATCAGCCGGTCCATGGAGGCGAGGATCTCGGCCCGGCCGTACCGGCGCCGCCCGGCCGCCGGGGGCGCGCCGAGGATCACGCGGACGTCCGCGGCGACGGCCCCCTCGGGGGAGGCGATCACCGGGTTGAGGTCCACCTCGGCGATCTCCGGGAAGTCCGTGACCAGTTCGGAGACCCTGCGGACCTGGCCGGCCAGCGCCTCCCGGTCCACCGCCGGGCCACCCCGGACCCCGCGCAGGAGCTGCGCCGAGCGGATCGAGTCGAGCATCGACAGCGCCTCGCCGTCGTCCACGGGAGCGAGCCGGAAGGTGACGTCCCGCAGCACCTCGACGAGCACCCCGCCGAGTCCGAAGGCGACGACCTTCCCGAACGTCGGGTCGGTGACCGCGCCGACGATGACCTCCTGCCCCGGCGGGACAAGCTCCTGCACCTGGACGCCGTCGATCCGGGCCCGGACGTCGTACGAGCGGGCGTTGCCGACGATCGTGCGGAAGGCGGCCCGTACGTCCGCCTCCCCCTCGACACCGACCAGCACCCCGCCCGCGTCGGTCTTGTGCAGGATGTCGGGGGAGACGATCTTCATCACCACGGGGCCGCCGAAGCGTTCCGCGTGGGCCACCGCCTCCTCCTCGTCCCGAGCCAGTTCCTCGCCGGGCACGGCGATCCCGTAGGCGTCGGCGATCTCCTTGCCTTCGGGGGCCGTGAGCGCGGTGCGTCCCTCGCGCCGCACACCGTCGAGGAGCGCCCGCACCCGAGCCACCCGGTCCTGAGCCGCCATCTCAGATCACCCCGCCCTGCTTGAGAAGCCTCAGTTCCTCGTCGCCGAGGCCGAGTTCGCCGACGTAGATCTCTTCGTTGTGCTCGCCGAGCAGGGGGGATGCGGTGATGTCGACGGGGGAGTCGGAGAGTTTGAGGGGGCTGCCGACGGTGACGTACGAGCCGCGCTCGGGGTGTCGCACCTCGACGACCATGCCGTTGTCGGCGAGCGAGGCGTCCTCGATGATCTCCTTGGTGGACAGGATCGGCCCGCACGGGACGCTCTCGGCGTTGAGCCGCTCCAGCACCTGCCACTTGGGCAGGGTCGCCGTCCACTCCTCGATCAGCTGGAACATCTTGGCGAGCTTCGGCAGCCGGGCCCGGGGAGTGGACCAGCCGGGGTCGTCGGCCAGTTCGGGACGGCCGATCAGCCGGGTGATCGGCTTCCAGCCGGTGGGCTGGACGATGACGTAGACGTAGTCGTTGGGGCCGCCGGGCGCGCACTTGACGGCCCAGCCGGGCTGGCCGCCGCCGGAGGCGTTGCCCGAGCGCGGGACCTCGTCGCCGAAGTCGTCGCCCGGGTACTCGGCGAGCGGGCCGTGGGCCAGGCGCTGCTGATCGCGCAGCTTGACCCGGCAGAGGTTGAGGACGGCGTGCTGCATGGCCACGTTGACGCGCTGGCCGCGTCCGGTGCGGGTGCGCTGGAGCAGCGCGGCGAGGACGGCGGCGACGGCGTGGACGCCGGTGCCCGAGTCGCCGATCTGGGCGCCGGTCGCCAGGGGCGGTCCGTCCTCGAATCCGGTGGTGGCCATCGAGCCGCCCATGGCCTGGGCGACCACCTCGTACGCCTTGAAGTCGGTGTAGGGGCCCTCCCCGAAGCCCTTGATGGAGGCGTAGACGATCCGCGGGTTGATCTCGCGGATGCGGTCCCAGGTGAAGCCCATGCGGTCGACCGCGCCGGGGCCGAAGTTCTCCACCATCACGTCGGAGCGCCGGATCAGCTCGGTCAGGAGCTGTTTGCCGCGCTCGGTCTTGGTGTTGAGGGTGATGCTGCGCTTGTTGCTGTTGAGCATGGTGAAGTAGAGGGAGTCGGCGTCCGGGATGTCCCGCAGCTGGGTGCGGGTGATGTCACCGGCGGGCGCCTCGATCTTGACCACGTCGGCGCCGAGCCAGGCCATCAACTGGGTCGCCGACGGCCCGGACTGAACGTGCGTCATGTCCAGGACCCGGATGCCTTCGAGAGCCTTGGTCGTCACAGGTCACCTCACTTGTCCGTTGCCTCGAACCGCCCCGATGGAGCCGGCGGTGGGTCAGGTTCGGTACATTGCATACAGTCGACGAATACTGTATGAAGATGGTTATCCCGCATCCGATGGGTGATGTCCAGGGGTCGTGCACCACTTTCAGAGCAGGAGCCGCATCGTGGACCTGTACGAACATCAGGCACGCCAACTCTTCGCGGAACACGGGGTTCTGGTCCCGAAGGCCGAGGTCACGGACTCGCCCGCGGAGGCACGCGACATCGCGCGCCGGCTCGGCGGACGGGCCGTCGTCAAGGCCCAGGTCAGGACCGGCGGGCGCGGCAGGGCGGGCGGGATACGGCTCGCCGAGGACCCCGCCGCCGCCGAACGCGCGGCACGCGACATCCTCGGCACGGACATCGGGGGCCATCGGGTCCGTACGGTGATGGTCGCCGAACCCGTCGCCATCGAGAGCGAGTTCTACGTCTCGTACGTGCTCGACCGGGCCGCCGGCGGCTTCCTCGCCATCGCCTCCGCCGAGGGGGGCACCGAGATCGAGGAGGTGGCCGCGGCCCGGCCGGAGGCGGTGGCGCGCGTCCCCGTCGACCCCGTCGAGGGCGTCACCGAGGACAAGGCGGCCGAGATCGTCCGGGCCGCCGGACTGCCGCCGCGGACCGCCGGCGTCCTGGAGCGGCTCTGGCGGGTGCTCACGCGCGAGGACGCCCTCCTCGTCGAGGTGAACCCCCTGGTGCGCACCGCACGGGGGCAGCTCGTGGCCCTGGACGGCAAGGTCACCCTCGACGACAACGCCCTTTTCCGGCACGTGCGTTGGAGCGACCGGCAAGCCCCGCGCGAGGATCCGCTGGAGGCCGCCGCCGCGGCCAGGGGCCTCAACTACGTGAGGCTGGAGGGCGAGGTCGGGGTCATCGGCAACGGCGCGGGCCTCGTGATGTCGACGCTCGACGTCGTCGCGGGCAGCGGCGCCCGCCCCGCCGACTTCCTCGACATCGGCGGCGGAGCCTCGGCGCGGGTCATGGCCGACGGACTGTCCGTCGTCCTGTCCGACCCCGGCGTCAGGTCCGTCCTCGTCAACGTCTTCGGCGGCATCACCGCCTGCGACGCCGTCGCCGACGGGATCGTACGAGCCCTGGACGCCGTACGGCCGACCAAGCCGATCGTGGTCCGGCTCGACGGCAACAACGCGGCCCGGGGCCGTGCCGTCCTCGACGGCCGGGCGCACCCGCTGGTGCACCAGGCCGCCACGATGGACGACGCGGCCCGCCTCGCCGCCCGACTGGCCCACATCAGCTGAAGGAGCGGGACATGGCCGTCTTTCTCACCGAGGACTCCCGGGTCCTCGTCCAGGGCATGACCGGCGCCGAGGGCATGCGGCACACCCGGCGCATGCTCGCCGCCGGCACGGAGGTCGTCGGTGGCGTCAATCCGCGCAAGGCCGGTCTGGCCGTGGAGTTCGACGTCCCCGGCGCCGACGGGCGGGGGAGCGGCCCGCGGACCGTCCCCGTCTTCGGATCGGTGCGCGAGGGCGTCGAGGCGACGGGGGCCGACGTGAGCGTCGTGTTCGTGCCGCCCCCCTTCGCCCGCGCCGCCGTGCTGGAGGCCGCCGACGCCGGGATCGCCCTCGCCGTCGTCATCACCGAGGGCATCCCGGTCCACGACTCCGTCGCCCTGCGCGCGCACGCCGCCGCCCGGGGCACCCGCGTCATCGGCCCCAACTGCCCCGGCCTGATCTCCCCCGGACGGTCGAACGCGGGCATCATCCCCGCCGACATCACCGGCCCCGGACCGATCGGCCTGGTGTCCAAGTCCGGCACCCTCACCTACCAGCTCATGCACGAACTGCGGGACATCGGCTTCTCGACCTGTGTGGGCATCGGCGGGGACCCCGTCGTCGGCACCTCCCACATCGACTGCCTCGCCGCCTTCGAGGAGGACCCGGGCACCGAACTGATCGTCCTCATCGGGGAGATCGGCGGCGACGCCGAGGAACGGGCCGCCGCCTACGTACGCGATCACGTCACCAAGCCCGTCGTCGGCTACATCGCCGGCTTCACCGCTCCCGAGGGCCGCACCATGGGGCACGCCGGTGCCATCGTCTCCGGCTCCTCGGGCACCGCACGGGCCAAGAAGAAGGCACTGGAGGAGGCGGGGGTGCGGGTCGGCGAGACCCCGACCGAGACCGCGCGGCTGGTCCTGGCGCTGCTGGCCGACCGGGCGACCCCGAGTGATGTCACTCATAGTTAATACGAGGTGACTGTCGGACGTCGCAGGACCCCCCTACGTTCCCTCATGTACGCGACCACTGCTCGCGCGGCCCGCACGGCCTGCCCTCCGGCCGGGTCCGGGCCCCCGCCCCCGACCGTGCACCGAGAGCGGAGACACCCGATGCCGACCCCCGGCCCCACCCCTCCCGGCCCGGTGCCGTCGCACCCCGGCCCCACCCCTCCGGATCCCGTGCCGTCGCACCCCGGGCCCAATCCTCCCGGCCCGGTGCCACCGCACTCCGGCCCCCTCGCCGCCACCCCTCTCGTCCTCAAGTCCGGCACCTCCTGGGCCGACGCCTGGCGGCGGTCCCTCGCCGTCGCCCCCGAGGCGTTCCGCGACGACCGGGTGCTCAACCTCTGGAACTCCGGCTGGCAGGCCGACGGCCGGGCGCTGCCCGCCACCAGCCCCGTCGACGGCGGTCCCATCGCGGGACCGCCCCGGCTCGACGGCGAGACCGCCCGCTCGGCCGTCCGCGCCGCGCTCGACCAGCACCGCGCCTGGCGCCACGTACCCCTCGCCGAGCGCCGGGCCCGCGTCGCCGCCGCCCTCGACGCCCTCACCGGACACCGCGAACTGCTCGCCCTCCTGCTGGTCTGGGAGATCGGCAAGCCCTGGCGGCAGGCCCAGGCCGACGTGGACCGGGCGATCGACGGCGTGCGCTGGTACGTCGACGGCATCGAGCCGATGCTGGAGGGCCGGGCCCCGCTCGACGGGCCCGTCTCCGACATCGCCAGCTGGAACTACCCGATGAGCGTCCTCGTCCACGCGATGCTGGTGCAGGCGCTCGCGGGCAACGCGGTCATCGCCAAGACGCCCACCGACGGCGGTGTCGCCTGCCTCGCCCTGGCCTGCGCGCTCGCCGTGCGCGAGGGACTCCCACTCTCCCTGGTCAGCGGCAGCGGGGGCGAGCTCTCGGAGGCGCTCGTGCGCGCGCCCGAGATCGGCTGCGTCTCCTTCGTGGGAGGCCGGGACACCGGCGCCGCCGTGGCCACCGCGGTCGCCGACCTCGGCAAGCGCCACGTCCTCGAACAGGAGGGCCTCAACACCTGGGGCGTCTGGAACCACACGGACTGGGACGCGCTGACGGCCGTCGTGCCCAAGCTGTTCGACTACGGCAAGCAACGCTGCACCGCCTACCCGCGCTTCGTCGTCCAGCGCTCCCTGTTCGACGACTTCCTCGCCGCCTACCTGCCGGCCGTCCGCACCCTGCGCACCGGCCACCCGCTGGCCGTCGAACGGCCCGACGACCCCTTCCCGTCGCTGGACTTCGGCCCGGTCATCAACGCGGCCAAGGCCAAGGAACTGAGGGACCAGGTCACCGAGGCCATCGACCGGGGCGCGGTCCCGCTGTACCGCGGCAGGGCCTCCGACTCCCGCTTCCTGCCCGGCCAGGACACGGCGGCGTACGTCCAGCCCGTCACGCTCCTCAACCCGCCCCCCTCCTCGCCGTTGCACCACGCGGAACCCTTCGGCCCGGTCGACACCATCGTCCTGGTCGACACCGAGGCCGAACTGCTCGCCGCGATGAACGCCTCGAACGGAGCGCTGGTCGCCACGCTGTCCACGGACGACGAGGAGACGTACGCCCGGCTGGCCCCGCAGATCCGCGCCTTCAAGGTCGGCCACGGCAGGCCCCGTTCGCGCGGCGACCGCGACGAGCTCTTCGGCGGCTTCGGAGCGTCGTGGCGGGGTGCCTTCGTGGGCGGGGAACTCCTGGTACGGGCGGTGACGCGGGGCCCGGCGGGGGAACGGCTGCCGGGGAACTTCCCGGACTACCACCTGATGCCGTGAGCCCGGCGGGTCACCGGGGTGCCGTGAACCTGACCACGGGTTGCCGTGAACCCGACCGGTCGCCCACCCGGTGTCGTGGGTCCGGCGGGTCGCCCGATGGTGTGAACGGGCCGGTCACCCGATGCCCTGTCGGTCCGGGCGCAGGGCGAAGGCGCGGTCCGAGGGTTCGGGGACCGACCGCTCGACGGCCTCGATCAGCAGTGCCCGGTGCCGGAGCAGGGGCTCACGGCGGTCCTCGGGGGCGATCGCGGCCAGATCGTCGAGCCCGGCGACGAGACGCCGGGTGACCTGCGGCGTGCCCACCGCGCAGCCGCGGATCTCGGCGAACCCGAGATCGACCAGCTCGGTCCACCCCGGCACCGGCTGCACCAGCCGCAGGTCCCCGCGCCGGTCGCGATGCAGTGCCGCGTCGAGGGGCCGGCCGGCGACGGCCGCCAGGAACTGCACGATCCGGTCGATCGCCTGCACAGCCGTGGTCGGGTCGTTGATCGCGGCCGACAGCGCCCGCAGTCCGATGTCGGACAGTTGCCGCAGCCCGAACGCGAAGTCCTGGTGGAACGTGCGCTCCACCCCGACGGACACGGTGCGGCTGAGCGAGCGTCCCGCCGGGGCGGGACCCCCGTGCACGGCGAACAGCGGGATGCCCGGTACGACGAAGTCCCCGATCCGGGGGATCAGCCGCAGTACGACACCCTGCTGCCGGGCCGCCCGCACCAGCCGGGTGATGTGCACGTCCCGCAGGACGCCGGCCCGCCCGTGATGGGTGATCCGGGCGGTCACGGGCCCGAGCGCCTCCTCCTCACCGGTGGAACGGCCCACGGGCATGCGCGCGACGACCTTGAACGCCTCGCGGGTGATGCGGTCGATGACATGGCTGACGCGCATGAGCCGCAGGGTCTGGTTCACGTACAGCACGAAGAGCAGGAGGCTCAGCCCCAGCATCGTGAGCGTCAGCACCGACTGGACCAGCGGGATCGAGGTCACGTACCGGGCCTCGGCCTGCCCCTCGTACGAGGTCAGCACGAGCAGCGACAGCAGGAACGTGGCCAGGAACACCGCGAAGGTGGCCTTGGTGATCCTGCTCCGTACGAAGATCCGGACCACCCGCGGACTGAACTGCCCGCTCGCCATCTGCACGGCGACCAGCGAGATGCTGAAGACCACGCCGATGAAGGTCATCATCGCCGAGCTGACCACGGTCACCACGGCCTTCGCGTCGTCGGCCAGCCGCAGCAGATCGTCGAGGGTGTCGAAGTCTCGCGCCTCGTGCAGCGAGGTGACGATCGCGGTGTCGGCCTCGGTCGCCAGCGCCCAGACCACGAAGACCAGCACCATGGCCGCGGTGGGCGCGAACCAGAACGTGTCCCGAAGATGCTCCCGCCACGGCGACAGCGTCCTCGGCCGCCGACCTTCCCGCAGACCACCGGTAGTCATCCAGTCACCCATGGTGAGACTGTAGGCGCACCCCCACCGAGCTCCGCGGACCCGCTCCGGGGGCCCGGATATGCAGGTGAAAGGCACTCCGAAACCTTGGTATTGTTGTCCATGTCGCCGCGGGGAACACCCCCGGCCAGGCGGCAGACACCTTGTCCGGGTGGCGGAATGGCAGACGCGCTAGCTTGAGGTGCTAGTGCCCTTTATCGGGCGTGGGGGTTCAAGTCCCCCCTCGGACACTTCTACACTCGTTGTAGTGCTACGCAGATGAGGGTCTCGACCACATGGTCGCGGCCCTATTTGCGTTCTCGTGACCGATCGTGAGCACCGCTCGCACGGAACCGTAAGAGCTGACCAGACGGCAACGAGAAGAGGGGGACCGAATGAGCCCGGAACCGGGTCGGCTCGCCGAGCTCCTGCGGGGGCCTGCGGCGCCGGAGCGCTCCTGGGACTGGGAGGCGGTCGAAGCCGAGCTGGGCACGGGGCTCCCCACGGACTACCGGGACCTCGTCGAAGCCTTCGGCGGCGGACTCCTGGACGAGTACCTGCTCCTGCTGGAGCCAGGCTGTCCCAATGACGTCTATGACCTGGTCAAGATCAGCGCCGAACGCGAAGAAGCGAACGATTCGCTGTGGCGGTTCGAGGACAGGCCGGCGGAAATGGAATCCGGGGGCAATCGCCTGATCTGCTGGGCGACCACGGACAACGGCGAGTACCTGTACTGGCTCGTCCGGCCGGCCGACGACCCCGACTCGCGGCCCCTCTTGATCAACAGCGAGTCGGGGGAGGACTGGGAGCGCTACGACATGACCGTGACCCAGTTCCTCACCGCAGTGCTCACCGGTGAGATCCGGTCGGAGATTCTGTGGGACCGGTTTCCGCTACCCGCGCATGAATTCCGCCCTGCGCTGGAGATGTGATCAGTGCGTGGATCGCGGGCCGGGGCCGCGGGCGGCGGTCGGTGGGGGGTCGGCCGCCGCCCGGCGGAGGGGGCTGGCTCACCTGGGTGAGCGGGGTGGCGTCAGTGGGACGCGCTGCCCGAGACCCACTGGCTCCACGACATGTTCCAGTCGCTGAGGCCGTTGTCCGGGGCCACCTTGGTCTTGTCCGCGGAGTTCTTGACGATCACGACGTCGCCGGTCATCGAGTGGTTGAAGAACCACGCGGCGGGCGTCCGGGGGTCGTCGGCGTTCCTGGCGTCCTTCAGGCCCACGCAGCCGTGGCTGGTGTTGACCTTGCCGAAGACCGAGGGGGCACCCCAGTAGTTGCCGTGGATGAACGTGCCCGAGTCCGTCAGCCGCATGGCGTGCGGCACGGCCTTGATGTCGTACGAGGGCTTGCCGTCCTTCTCCGTGAGACCGACGGTCGCACCGTTCATGTGGACGTGCGTGAACTTCTCCTCGATGACCAGCTGACCGTTGTACGTCGGGTGCTCGGCGCTGCCGGACGAGATCGGGATGGTCTTGATCGTCTTGCCGTCCCGCACGACCGTCAGCTGCTTCGTCCTGGCGTCGACGGTGCTGATCTGGCTTCGGCCGACCTTGAACGTGGCCGTCTTCTCGACACCGTCGACCGTCATCTTGACGGTGACCGTGGAGCCGGCCTTCCAGTAGTGCTGGGGGCGGAAGTCGAGCCGGCTGCCGTTGAGCCAGTGGCCGACGACCTGCTGGCCGCTGCTGGAGCTGACCTGGATCTTCGACGCGACGGCGGCCTTGTCGTGGACCGCCCTGTCGAAGGTGAAGCTCACCGGCATGCCCACGCCGACGGTCGAGCCGTTCCCGGGGGAGAGGTGCCCGATGAAGTCGTTGACCGGGGAGACCGTGGAGATCGAGGCGCCCTCCGTGGCGGAACGGCCCTGCGCGTCGTCGGCCTCCGCGGTGACGGAATACCTGGTGGCCTCCTTCAGCGCGCCCTTCGGCTTCCAGGACGTGCCGTCCGCGGACAGGGTGCCCGGAATCTCCGTACCGGTCGCGACGGCGGTCATGGTCACCTTGGTGAGCCGGCCGTTGCTGACGGTGACGTGCACGGAGTCGTTGAGCGCGACGCCGTGGACCTCCTGCCCGGGCGTGATCCTTATTCGGGCGTCGGAGGTGTCCTGGGCGCCCGACTGGGGCGCCGCCGACTGCGAGGGCGTCTGCGCCGGTGTTTGTGTCTGCGTCGGTGTTTGTGTCTGTGTTTGCGTCTGTCCCTGTGTGCCCGGGTGGGTCCC
This sequence comes from Streptomyces sp. NPDC127038, assembly GCF_042725875.1. Classification (NCBI taxonomy): domain Bacteria; kingdom Bacillati; phylum Actinomycetota; class Actinomycetes; order Kitasatosporales; family Streptomycetaceae; genus Streptomyces; species Streptomyces sp. NPDC127038. The sequence continues at coordinate 151,455 of NZ_JBHXDQ010000008.1, forward strand.
GGTGTCGTTGGTGGCTGCGTAGCTGGTACCGCCCAGCGCCGTGAGTGCGAGTGCTCCGGCCGTAGCCATCAGTCCGGTGCGTCGCTTGCGTACGGTGATCAAACGCTTCTCCCATGCCGCTGGTCGTCGGATAGCTGGAGCCGGTCACCGAGGGCGGCAATCTGCTCCAAAGAAGCATTTTTGCGCTTTAGTCCGTTTTGGGGGAGGGGTTTGTGGCGGGTCTCACGCATACGATCTCCGCGTGTGCGGCGGCCTCACCTGTCGGTGATGCCGGAGAGCCACGCCGTGTCCTCCGGTCCCGGCGCCTCGGGGCCGGGCGCGGGGAGGAGGCGGATCTCGCCCGTGCTCAGGGCGATCGTGGCGCGTGGCCGCATCGGGCCGTGCCCCCTGCGGGAGAGCAGGACGAGTTCCCAGACCGTCGCCGTCATGGCGTCGAGCCGGGCGGCGCAGTCGGCGCCGCCGCGCCGCGGGTCCCGGGTCCGGCCCAGGGATAGGTGCGGGGTGAAGGGTCTGGCGGACCCGCGGCGGAACGGGAACCGCTGACTCAGCGAACGGTGCAGGTCCTCCCACGGCGCCGCGCCGGCCGCGGCCGGGTCCAGCCACACGGTGCAGTACGCCCGGTGCCGGAAGGTCCGTATGCCGTCCAGCCGGGCGGTGAACACCGGGGTCCCGGCGCTCGCCGCGGCGAGCAGCGGGGCGGCCCGGTCGAAGTCCGGCTCGGGCACGAACGGGAAGAGGACGTTGACGTGCGGCGGCCAGCGGTGGATCTGCGGGTCGTGGTCCCGGCGGACCGCCTGGATCGGCGGCCACAGCTCCGCGGGCGGGACCCAGGCCACCGCCGTGCGGGGGGATGTCTCGACGGGGGCTGTCCCGCCGGGGCCGAGGGGGTGCACCCCGCCGGGGTCGACGGGCGCCATCCCGCTCGGGCCGATCCCGTCCACCTCCTCAGGGTCGACGTGGTCCCCCCCTCCACGGTCGATGGCGTCCACCCCTCCAGGGTGCCGCGCGTTCCGCCCGCACCGGCCCCCGTGCATGTTTCCGTGACGTCAAACGTGATGTTGAATACGGAAACAATCTTGACATGAACACTTCCGCCAGGTGATTGCCTGTTGTACCAAATGAGGGCCAGCTTTCCCGCTCAGGGAGGTCCTGTGAGACGCGTCAACTTACGATCCACCCTTGTCGCCTTCGGGCTCGCGATGATGTTCGGCCTGGTGCTGACCGGTCCGGCGAACGCCGCCGGACCGGCCTATGTCGCGCTGGGTGACTCGTACTCGGCCGGCAACGGCGCGGGGAACTACGACAGTTCGAGCGGAGACTGCCACCGCAGCCTCAGTGCCTACCCCTATCTGTGGAAAAACGCCCACGCGCCGTCCTCGTTCGCCGACACCTCCTGCTCAGGCGCGGTCACGACAGACGTGACCAACAGTCAGCTCGCCCCTCTGAACTCCTCCACCGGCCTCGTCTCCCTCACCATCGGCGGCAACGACGCCGGCTTCTCGGACGTCATGACCACCTGCGTGACCGGCTCCGACACCGACTGCGTCAACCGCGTGAACACCGCCGAGAGCTACGCCCAGAACACGCTCCCCGCCCGCCTCGACGCCACCTACAACGCCATCCGCGCCAAGGCCCCCAACGCCAAGGTGGTCGTCCTCGGCTACCCGCACATGTATACGCTCAACGTCTTCTGCGTCGGCCTCAGCGCCACCAAGCACAGCAAGATCGACGAGGCCTCTGACGTCATCGATGGTGTCATCGCCGCCCGTGCCGCCGCCCACGGCTTCGTCTTCGGAGACGTCCGCTCCACCTTCAGCGGCCATGAACTGTGCTCCAGCGACGGCTGGCTGCACTCCCTGGTGGTCTCGCCCAGCTGGGAGTCCTACCACCCCACCGCCACCGGCCACGCGAGCGGCTACTACCCCGTCCTCAACGCCAACAGCTGACCTCCCCGGGGTGGGCCCGAACCGGCTCGCCCCCCGACCTCCGTAGCCGTCCCGGGAACCCGAGAGCCGGGGAGCCCGGGTTCGGCCCTCCTGAGCCGAGCCCTCCTGAGCCGCGCCCTCCTGAGCCGCGCCCTCCGGGTCGGTCGCTGATACTGAGGAAATGGGCAAACTTGGGCGAAACGTCCCAGCGAGCCGCCGGGGCGACCGTGTGCCGCCGAAGACCGGACCGCCGGAAGCCGGCCCGGAGGCCCATCGCCGATCGGCCGCCGCGCGCCTTCGCTCGCGCCTGACCCCGCGCAGCGTCGCCGGACAGGTCTTCCTGCTGCAACTGGTGGTCGTCCTGCTGCTCATCGCCACGGCCGTGCTGGTGCTCGTGATCCAGGACCGCAACCGGGCGATCCGGGAGGCAGGCGACCGGTCCCTGTCGGTGGCCGAGACCTTCGCGAACGCCCCGGGCACCGCGCCGGCGATGAAGAGCAAACACCCGACGGCGCTGCTCCAGCCCCACGCCGAGGTGGTGCGCAAGAAGACCGGCGTCGACTACGTCGTGGCGCTGAGCCCGTACGGCTTCCGGTGGACCCATCCGGACCCGTCGCAGATCGGCAAGCACGTCACCACCTCCTACAGCGACGCGCTCGGCGGCACGCCCCACCAGACCACGTTCGACAGCAGCCTGGGCAAGGCCGTCGACTCGACCGTGGCCGTCTTCGACGACAAGGGGACCGTCGTCGGCCTCATCACCGTCGGGGTCACGGTGGACAAGGTGGCCGGGGTGGTGCAGCAGCAGCTGCCGGTGATCTTCGCCGCGGGCGGTGTCGCACTGCTCCTGGCCGCGGGCGGCTCGGCCCTGGTCAGCGGCCGTCTGCGGCGCCAGACCGGGGGTCTCGGGCCGGAGGAGATGACCCGGATGTACGAGCACCACGACGCGGTGCTCCACGCGGTCCGCGAGGGCGTGATCATCCTGGACGGCGACGGAACGCTGCTGCTGGTCAACGACGAGGCCCGCCGGCTGGTCGCGCTGCCGGACGAGGCCGAGGGCAGGCCGGTCACCGAACTCGGACTGAGCCCGGCCCTGGCCGAGCTGCTGGCATCGGGCCGGGCGGCCACGGACAAGGTCTTCCTGGCCGGGGACAACCTGCTCGCGGTCAACGTACGGCCGGTGGGCCCGAAGGGCGGCAGCGTGGCCACCCTCCGCGACACCACCGAACTGCGCGCCCTCGCCGGACGCGCGGACGTGGCGGGCGGGCGACTGCGCCTGCTCTACGAGGCCAGCACACGGATCGGCACCACCCTCGACGTGACGCGCACCGCCGAGGAACTGACCGAGGTGGCGGTCCCGCGCTTCGCCGACTTCGCCACCGTCGAGCTGGCGGAGTCCGTGCTCCAGGGCGGCGAGCCGACGGGGGAGGGCACGGACATGCGCCGCATCGCGGCCGCGGGCATCCGGGACGACGCGCCCCTCCGCCCCGCCGGGACGCTCGTGCGCTATGTGCCCGGCAACCCGGTGACCATCGGGATGACCACCGGCCGCTCGGTCCTGGTGGAGGACCTCGCCTGGGCCGACGGCTGGCGCGCCCAGGACCCGGAGAAGGCGCAGAGGATCATCGACTTCGGCATCCACTCCATGATCTCGGTGCCGCTCAAGGCGCGCGGCCAGCTGCTGGGGGTCGTGGAGTTCTGGCGCTCCGACCAGGACCCCTTCGAGGCGGACGACCTGTCCCCCGCCGAGGAGCTCGCCGCCCGGGCGGCCGTGTGCATCGACAACGCGCGCCGCTACACCCGGGAGCACATCACGGCCGTGACCCTCCAGCGCAGCCTGCTGCCCGGCGTGCTCCCCGAGCTGTCCGCGCTGGACGTCGGGCACCGCTACCTGCCCGCCCAGGCCGGGGTGGGCGGCGACTGGTACGACGTCATCCCGCTGCCGGGCGCCCGGGTGGCCCTGGTGGTCGGCGACGTCGTGGGACACGGTCTGCACGCCGCCGCGACGATGGGCCGGCTGCGGACGGCGGTGCACAACTTCGCCGCCCTCGACCTGTCGCCGGACGAGATCCTCGGACATCTGGACGACCTGATCACCCGGATCGACGAGGACGCGGCGGCCGAGGCCATCACCGGCGCCACCTGCCTGTACGCGGTCTACGATCCGGTCACCGGGCGGTGCGTCCTCGCCCGGGCGGGCCATCCCGGTCCGGCGCTGGTCGCCCCCGACGGCTCCGTGACCTTCCCCGACATCCCCGTCGCCCCGCCGCTGGGCGTCGGGGCGGGGCTGCCGGTCGAGACGGCGGAACTCCGGCTCGCCGCCGACAGCCGGCTGGTCCTCTACACCGACGGCCTGGTCGAGGCCCGCGGCCGTGACATCGACGTCGGCCTCGGCATGTTGCGGGAGGCGCTCGCCGAGACGGACGGCGCCACCCCGGACGACACCTGCCGGGCGGTGCTCGACGCGATGCTGCGCACCGGATCGAGCGACGACGTCGCCCTGCTGGTCGCCCGTACCCGGCTGCTCGACCCGGAGCAGGTCGCGGAGTGGGAGGTGCCCGACGACCCCGCGGCCGTCCCCCGGATCCGTGCCGAGGCCACCCGCAGGCTGGAGGCCTGGGGGCTCGGCGAGGCCGCGTTCACGATGGAGCTGATCCTCAGCGAACTGGTCACGAACGCCATCCGGTACGGGGGCAGCCCCATCACCCTGCGGCTGCTGCACGACCGCGACAGCCTGATCTGCGAGGTGGGCGACGGCACCAGCACCTCCCCGCACCTGCGCCGCGCGACCTTCACCGACGAGGGCGGACGGGGTCTGTTCCTGGTCGCGCAGATGTCCCGCCGCTGGGGGACCCGCTACACCGACCGGGGAAAGATCATCTGGGCCGAGCAGGCGCTCGACGCCGGAGCCGCCGGTGACCTCGGGGCCCTGCTGATGGCGGACCTGTGAGGCGGGGCGGAACCCGGCTCAGGAACCGCTGACGACCTTGAAGTACGGGATCTTGTCCGGGTCCTGGCCGAACGCGCCCCCGAGGTAGACGACCGACAGCTTGGCGAGGGTCCCGTCGTCGATCAGCTGCTTGATGACCCGGTCCAGCTCGGTCCTGTTCGGTGATCCCTTCGGGTACAGGGCGCCGTACCCCTGGTCGGTCCGGTACTGGCCGATGAGGCGCACCCTGCCCTCCCGCTTCTGGGGATACGCCAGCAGGATCGTCGTGTCGTGGACGACCGCGTCGATCCGCCCCTTCTCCAGCGCGGTGACCATGTCGGGGTCGTTGGGGAAGGCGGTGACGGGCTTGGTCGGCTTGAGGCGGTTCTTGACGAACGCCTCGCCCGTGGTGCCCTCGGCGACCCCGATGCGGACGTCACGGAGGTTGTTCTCGTTGATCTTCTCGCCGTCCCTGATCAGCACGCCCAGGGTCGAGTCGAGATAGGGCGGGGAGAACTCGGCGACCTTGCTCCGTTCCGGGGTGATCGTGATCTGCGCCAGGGCCAGGTCGAAGTCCTTGGTCCGGCCGGACACGACCTCGGGGAAGGGCGCGTTCTCCACCTTCACCCGGTCGAGTCCGGACCGGTAGGCGATGTTGGCGGCCATGCAGTACTCGTAGCCGCTCTTGACGGACTCCGGCGTATTGCCGTTCCACCAGCCCGGCGCGGGCAGGGTCGTCTTGACGGTGAGGGCGCCGGCCGTCCTCGGCGACAGATGGAACTCCCCGTGACGTCCGCTGACCTGGCAGTTCCCGTACTGGGCGTGCGTCGTCTCCGACCCGCCCTCGTCGCAGGCCGATGTCGCGACGGTGAGTGCCACGCCGACAGCCAGAGAGGCGATCGCTGGCGCGGCGCGCATCATTGCACCTCCGGTGGGGGCATCCTCCTTGAGCCACCATAAATCACCATGAACCGTACGACCGCCGGAGCCACGTGCGAGGACCGGTCCGTCCTCCTCCCGCGGAGGACCGGGACGGCCCGGGTTCCCCGACGGGATCCGCCGCCTTCCGTTCGCCCGGTCACGTCCCGGTGCCGGGCAGCCGAAGTCCCTTCAGGGCGAGGGCGTTGACGGCGACGACGAAGCTGGAGCCGGACATGGACAGCGCGGCGATCTCCGGGCGAAGGACGAGACCGAAGGCCGGTTCGAACACGCCGGCGGCGATCGGCAGCGCCAGCGCGTTGTAGCCGATGGCCCAGCCGAGGTTCTGCCGCATCTTGCGCAGGGTGCCCCGGCCGATGCGCAGGGCGGTGGCCACGTCCAGCGGGTCGGACCGCATCAGGACCAGGTCCGCCGTCTCGACGGCGACGTCGGTGCCCGCGCCGATCGCGATACCGAGGTCCGCCTGCGCGAGCGCGGGAGCGTCGTTCACACCGTCGCCCACCATGGCCACCTTGCGGCCGCCGGCCTGGAGTTCGGCCACCTTCGCCGCCTTGTCGCCGGGCAGGACCTCGGCGATCACGGTGCCGATGCCGAGCTGTACGGCGATCCGTTCGGCCGTCGCCCGGTTGTCGCCGGTGAGCATGACGACCTCGACACCGAGCGCGTGCAGTTCACGGACCGCGGCCCGGGACGTCTCCCTCGGCGCGTCGGCGATCGCGATGAGTCCGGCCGCGCGGCCGTCGACCGCCGCGATCACGACCGTACGGCCCGTGGCGGCCAGCCGCTCCCGGTCCCCGCCGAGTTCCCCGAGGGCGATGCCCTCGCGTTCGGCCAGCCGGCGGTTGCCGACCACGACCCGGTGACCCGACACCCGGGCGACCGCGCCCCGGCCCGGCACGTTCACGAAGTCCACCGCCCGCTCGGCGGAGATCCCCCTGGCCTCGGCGTACCGTACGACGGCCTCCGCCAGCGGGTGTTCCGACTCCCGCTCCACCGCGGCGACCAGTCGCAGGAGGTCCTCCTCGGTCGTACGGGCGTCGGTGAGGACGTCGGTGACCTCCGGCTCGCCCCTGGTGAGCGTGCCCGTCTTGTCCATCACGACGGTCCGGACACGGGCCGAGGTCTCCAGGCCCAGGGCGTTCTTGAACAGCACGCCCCGTTTCGCGCCGAGTCCCGTTCCCACCATGATCGCGGTGGGCGTGGCCAGTCCGAGCGCGTCCGGGCAGGTGATCACCACGACGGTGATCGCGAACAGCATGGCCTCGCTCGGCGGGCGGCCCGCGATCAGCCAGACGGTCAGGGTCACGGCACCGCCGATCAGGGCGACGAGGACCAGCCAGAACGCGGCGCGGTCGGCCAGCCGCTGCCCGGGGGCCTTGGAGTTCTGCGCCTGCTGGACGAGCTGCACGATCCGGGCGAGCGCGGTGTCGGAGCCGACCTTCGTCGCCCGTACCCGCAGCGTGCCGTTCGCGTTGATGGTGGCGCCGACGACCGGTGAGCCCGGTTCCTTGTGCACGGGCAGGCTCTCGCCGGTGACCATCGACTCGTCGATCTCGCTCGAACCCTCCTCCACCACGCCGTCGACGGCGATCTTGGCCCCGGGGCGCACCAGCAGCAGGTCACCGACCATGATCTCGGCGGTGGGCACCTCCACCGGTTCACCGTCGCGCAGGACGAGCGCCTTGGGCGGGGCGAGGTCGAGCAGGGTGCGGACGGCGTCGTTCGCACCGCCGCGGGCCCGCATCTCGAACCAGTGCCCGAGCAGGACGAACGAGGCCAGCACGGTGACGGCCTCGTAGAAGACGTCGCCGCCGCCGATGAGGGTCACGATCAGCGAGTACAGCCAGCCCGAGCCCACCGCGACCGCCACCAGCGCCATCATGTCGAGGGTGCGGTGGCGCAGCGCGCGCCGGGCGCCGCCGAAGAAGGGGGTGCAGGAGTAGAGGATCACCGGCAGGCTCAGCAGCAGCGCCCACACGTCCTCCCGCAGCCCGAAGGGGACGGGCAGGTCGAGGCGGAGGAGGTTCCTGCCGATCGGCGACCACAGCACGATGGGGACCGAGAAGAGCGCGGCCACGAGGAAGCGGTCGCGCAGGTCGGCGATCATGCCGGCCATCGACATGTCCCCGTGACCGGCGTGACCGCCGTCCTCCAGTCCGTCCGTCGTCTCGGCCGACGGGGACGCGGGCGCGGAGGCTGACGCCGAGGCCGGGGCGGGTTCGGGTCCCGCCGTCGTCGTCGGGCCGGGTTCGGTCAGTGGGTCGCAGAGGTGTTCGGGGACGGACCGGCCCGCGCAGTGGTAGCCGCACTCCGTCACCCACCGCCGCAGCTCCGCCACGGACGTACGACCCGGGTCGTAGACCACCGTCGCCGTCTGGGCCACCGGGTTGGTCTCGACGTCGAGCACCCCCGGCCGCCGTCCGAGGACCGCGGTGACGGTGCTCTGCTGCGAGGCCCAGCGCAGTCCCCGTACGTCCAGCACGGCGGTGCTGCGGTCCTCCAGCGTCACCCTGCGGCCGCCGCGCTCCGATTCGTGGTCGTGCACCACACCACTGTGGCGCAGCGGCCGGCGATCCGGCCCCGCTGCGCGGGCGCACGCCGCACCTTCCCACCGGATGACGCAGCGGCGCGGCGCACCCTCCGCCGGCCCGTCGCGGACGGGTTATCGCATATCACATACATGGGCCGGGTAGAGGTCTCTCCGTCGCCGACCAGAGTGAGGTAGCCCTTCCATGTCGACTTCAGCATCCCGTCGCCCGGCCCGCTCCACCGGCGCGGTTCCGGCCGACGGGACGGTCACCGACCGGCTCGTGGCGGCCAATCGCGCGTACGCCGCGGGCTTCGTGGACCCGGGCAGGGACGCCCGCCCCGTCCAACGCGTCGCCGTCGTGGCCTGTATGGACGCCCGGATCGATCTCCATGCCGCGCTGGGCCTCCAGTTGGGCGACTGCCACACCGTGCGCAACGCGGGCGGTGTGGTCACCGACGACACCATCCGCTCCCTGACGATCAGTCAGCGTGCGCTCGGGACCCGTAGCGTCATACTCATCCACCACACGGGCTGCGGTCTCCAGAGCATCACCGAGGAGTTCCGGCACGAGCTGGAGATGGAGGTCGGGCAGCGGCCCGCCTGGGCGGTCGAGTCGTTCCGTGACGTCGACCAGGACGTACGGCAGTCGATGCAGCGGGTGCGTACGTCACCGTTCCTGCCGCACACCGACGACGTCCGCGGCTTCGTCTTCGACGTCACCACCGGGCTGCTGCGGGAGATCGACCCGCGGGCCTGAGCTGTTCCTTTCCCCTTCCTCGCCGCCGGGTGGCCGAGCCGTCGCCCGGCGGTCGCACCTCCGCGGACCCCCCCGGGCGATCCCGTGCCGGGCGGTCCCACCGGATCGGTCCGTGCAGGGCTCTGGCGCGCGCGGACAACCCAGCCGCATACTGTATGCAGTCGCGTGAAGCCGTTCGCGTGGAGGGGGCCGGCCGTGTCCTGTCGTACTTCTCTCTCGGTCGTGCTGGCCGAGATCGTCGGACCCGCGGCCGAACGGGCGGCCGGGGAGGGCGAGTTCCCCCGGGAGTCCGTGTCGGCGCTGGGCCGCGCGGGCGTGCTCGGACTGACCGTCGCCCGGGAGTCCGGGGGCGGTGGGCTCGGGCTGCCGGAGGCCGCCGACGTGGTCGCACGGACCGCGCGCGTCTGCCCGGCGACCGCGGCCGTGCTCACGTCCCACTTCGCGGCGGTCGCCGCCGTCGAGTCCTCCGGTGGTTCCTGGGTGCGCGAGGAGATCGCCGCCGGGCGGCACCTCGTCGGCCTCGCCCTCCGCGAGGGCGGATCGTGCGGGGCGGGGGAGGGGGACGACCCGTACGGGAGGTCCCGCTCGGTCGCGACCCGTTTCGCCGACGTGGTCGCCCTGCGGGGCCGCAAGCGGTGGGTGGTCGCGGCGGGGGAGGCCGACAGCTACCTCTGGTCCTCGCGGCCGCTCGCCGGGTCCGAGGGTCTGACCCTGTGGGTCGTCCCGGCGCAGGCCCCGGAGCTCTTCGTCCCGGCCCGGCCCGACGGCGGAGGGCCCAGCGGCAGCGGAACCGCCACGCTGTACGCGGATCCGGTGCTCGTACCCGCCGATGTGATGCTCGGACGGGACGGCGGAGGGCGGGACATCCTGCTCGGCCGCGTACGGCCCTGGCTGCTGGCCCTCGGGGCCGCGGTCGCCGGCGCCCTTCCCGGCCCCGGAGCCGGACTCGCCCCCGAACCTGACGGGAGCAAGGGCCCCGGCCCCGGAGTCGGCTCCCGACTCGGCCCCGGCCCAGGAGTCGACCCCCGGCTCGGCTCCGGCCCCCGACTCGGCCTCGGCCCCGGCCCAGGACTCGGACCGTGATCCCGCGGACGGCCCCGGCGGCGAGCCCCGTACGCGAGCCCCCTCGTTCAGTCCTGGCCCGCCCCTGCGGCGAGCTGCCTGCGGTAGAACGCGGTGGTGCGCTCGGTGTGCTTGCGCATGACCTCGCCGGCGCGGTCGGCGTCCCCCTTGGCGATGGCCCTGATCAGCTGGGCGTGCTCGTTCCAGGCCTCCTTGCCGCGGGGCCGCGCGATCGGCGTGTAGTACCAGCGCACCTTCTGGCCGACTCCCGCGATCAGTTCGGCCAGTACGGCGTTCGCGGCGAGGGAGGTGATGAAGGCGTGCAGCGCGGTGTTGGCCTCGACCAGACGCTCGACGTCGCCGGCGGCGAGGGCGTCGACACCCTCCTGGTGCAGCTCCCAGAGCCGCTCGACGTCCCCGGGTTCGGCCTGCTGGGCCGCGAGTTGGGCCGAGTAGGTCTCCAGGACCGCGCGCACGCCGAGGAGTTGGCCCGCCTCCTCCTCGGTCGGCGAGTGGACGAAGGCCCCCTGGGCGGGGCGCAGGTCGACCCAGCCGTCGGTCTGGAGCCGCTGCAACGCCTCGCGCACGGGCTGGCGGCTGACCCCGAGATGTTCGGCGAGTTCGGCCTCGACGAGATGCTGGCCGGGCTTGAGGGAGCCGTTGACGATCAGCTCGGTGAGGGCGTCGTAGACCGCCTGCCGCAGCGGTGCCGGGCGGGTGACGCGCCGGGTGGCGGCGGCCGTGAGTGCCTCACGCATGGGAGCCCCGTTCCGCCACCGGGCCCCGTGGGGCCGACGGCTCTGCCAGGAGGTGGCCGCCGAGAGGGTCGCCGACGGCGGCGTCAGCATACAGGTTTTCGTATGCAGGATGGCGGGGTGCCGGGAGATGATCCCAGGTCGGCCGGGGTGCCCCCGGCGCACGTTCCCGCTCCGAGAGGTGTGAAGGGGAGAGGAGTCGCTCGTGCTGTTCCGGCAGTTGGAGTACTTCGTCGCGGTGGCCAGGGAGAGGCACTTCGCACGGGCCGCGGGGACCTGTTACGTCTCGCAGCCCGCGCTGTCCGCGGCGATCGCCAAACTGGAGCGGGAGTTGAACGTCACGCTCATCAACCGCGGCCACGCCTACCAGGGCCTGACCCCCGAAGGGGAACGGCTCGTCGTGTGGGCCAAACGGATCCTCGCCGAACAGGACGCGTTCAAGGCGGAGGTGGCCGCGGTGCGGTCGGGCATCACCGGGACGCTCCGCCTCGGCACGGACCCGACGGCCTCGACGACGCTCGCGATCCCCGTGGCCGCGTTCTGCGCCGCGCACCCGCTGGCCAAGGTGCAGGTCCGCTCCCGGCTGTCGACGAAGGAACTCCACCGCGGGCTGAGGGACTTCGAGATCGACGCGGCCATCGCCCATTTCGACCCCGGCGAGCGGGAAGGACTTCAGGCCGTCCCCCTGTACCGGGAGAGGTACATGCTCCTGGTCGCCGACGACCAGCTCATGTCCACGGCCACCTCGGCGACCTGGGCGGAGGCGGCCGAACTGCCGCTCGCGCTGCTGACCCCCGACATGCGCGTCCGCCGGCTCATCGACGACGTCTTCGCCGAGAAGGGGTGCGAGGTGACCCCGCAGGTGGAGACGGACTCCATCGCCGCGCTCTACGCCCACGTCGGCGGCGGAGCCCGGGCGAGCATCGTCCCGCACACCTGGCTGCGCGCGATGCCCGTTGTCGGCAGGACCCGCGCCCTGCCCCTGGTCGATCCGGAGGCCGGTGCCCAGGTCTCGGTGGCGATCCACGCGGGGACGCCCGGTTCGGTCGCAGCGCGGGCCTTCGTGCGGGCGGCGACGGGCCTGGCGCTCGACGAGGTCTTCGGCCGGCCCCTGGCGCACGAGCACCCGGTGGGCTGACACCGGACCGGCCCACCGGGTCCGTACGTCGTCGGTTCCCCGGAACGACCACACCCCGCAAGGGAGTTCAGTGACCCTCCTTCCTCCGGCTCTTGATAGACGCGGTGTGTCAGCCGGTCGCCGATCGGTCTTGGACGTCGCCGAACGGGTCGCCGAAGGTGGGAGGAGCAGCCGTAGCGACCGATCCGACCAAGGAGGACCCCGGACCATGACCGCCCCCTCGACACCGGACACCGCGGCGAACACCGACCCGCAGACCGAGCTCACCGACGGGTATCACCTGGTCGTCGACGCGCTGAGGATGAACGACGTCGACACGGTCTACGGGGTCGTCGGCATCCCGGTCACCGACCTGGCCCGGCTGGCGCAGGCCCGGGGCATCCGTTACATCGGGTTCCGGCACGAGAGCAACGCGGGTCACGCGGCGGCGGCCGCCGGGTTCCTCACCAAGCGGCCCGGAATCTGCCTGACCGTGTCCGCGCCGGGATTCCTCAACGGTCTGGTCGCCCTGGCCAACGCCACCACCAACTGCTTCCCCATGGTGCAGATCTCCGGCTCCAGCGAGCGGCACCTGGTCGACCTCCGGCAGGGCGACTACGAGGAGATGGACCAGCTCGCGGCCGCCCAGCCGTTCTGCAAGGCCGCCTACCGGGTCGGTCGCGCCGAGGACATCGGCAGGGGCATCGCCCGCGCCCTGCGCACCGCCGTCTCCGGCCGGCCCGGCGGGGTGTACCTCGACATCCCCGCCGCGGTGCTCGGCTCCGTCATGGACGCGGAGGCGGGCGCGAGGACACTGAGCCGGCTCGTCGACCCCGCGCCGCGGCAGATCCCGGGGCCCGAGGCGGTGGACCGGGCCGTCGAACTGCTCGCGGGCGCCGAGCGGCCGTTGCTGGTGCTCGGCAAGGGAGCCGCGTACGCGCGGGCCGACGAACGGGTCCGCGAGTTCGTGGAGTCCACCGGCATCCCGTTCGTCCCGATGTCGATGGCCAAGGGGCTGCTGCCCGACGACCACCCGCAGTCGGCCGCCGCCGCCCGGTCGCTGGCCCTGAGGAAGGCCGACGTCGTGATGCTCGTCGGCGCCCGCCTCAACTGGCTGCTGGACCACGGCGCGGCACCGCGCTGGAATCCGGACGCCCGGTTCGTCCAAGTCGACATCGAGGCACGGGAGATGGACAGCAACCAGCCCATCGCGGCCCCGCTCGTCGGGGACATCGAATCAGTGCTGGAGGCGATCGCCGACCGGGCCAAGCCCGGCCGGATCGCGGCCCCCGCCGCCTGGCGCGCCGAACTGGGCGCGCGGTCGGCGCGGAACGTGGCGAAAATGGCGGAGCGACTGGCGGCGGACCCGCACCCCATGGGGTTCACGGGCGCCCTGCGGGCCGTCCGTGACGTCGTGCGCGAGCACCCGGAGACGTACATCGTCAACGAGGGCGCGAACGCGCTGGACATCGCGCGCAACGTCATCGACATGCGCGTACCGCGGCACCGCCTCGACAGCGGCACCTGGGGCGTGATGGGCATCGGCATGGGCTACGCCATCGCCGCCGCCGTCGAGAGCGGCGGCGCCCCGGTCGTCGCGGTGGAGGGGGACAGCGCGTTCGGGTTCAGCGGCATGGAGCTGGAGACGATCTGCCGGTACGGGCTGCCCGTCGTCACGGTCGTCCTGAACAACGGCGGTGTCTACCGCGGCGACGACGTCAACCCCCTCGGCGACGCGCCCTCGCCGACCACCCTGATGCTCACGGCCCGCCACGACCGGATGATCGAGGCGTTCGGCGGCAAGGGCTACCGCGCGACCACGCCCGCCGAGGTCACCGCGGCCCTCACCGAGGCCCTGGCCTCCGGCGGCCCGGCACTGATCGACTGCGCGATCGACCCCTCCGCCGGCACGGAGAGCGGCCACATCGCCCATCTGAACCCGAAGGGCATCACGGCGGGCACCATCGCGTCCGGCCCCGAGTGAGCCGCCGGGCCGTCCGGTTGTGCCGGAGCGGCCGTCCGGGTGTTCAGTCCTCGCCGGTGAGACCGGCGAACTCGTCGAGCAGGGACGCGGCCGTGCTGACATCCTCGGTCAGTGGTCGGTCACGCATGTCCGGGTTCAGGGCCGCCGCCGCGCGGAGGTAGGCGCGGCCCGCCGGGGTGCCGGGCGCGGGCGGGGTGTCCCGCTGGCGCAACGCCCGTACGGCCGCCACGAGTTCGCAGGCCAGGACCAGCCGGTACGCCTGTGCCGCCCGGAGCGACTTGCGGGCGGCCTGGGTGGCGAAGGTCGCCGCCTCCTCCAGTCCCTGGGACAGCACCACGTGCCCGAGCGCGGCCGGTGCGGCGCACGCATGGATCTCGGCGAGGGCCGACGCGGAGCTGTACTCCAGGATCATCATTCCGGACCCGGCCGTGGAGGCGTCGGCCAAGTAGGAGCGCAGTCCCGTCAGTTCGGGGCGGCCCAGGGCGGACAGCCGGGCCGCCGACAGCCGGGCCGTGCCGAGCACGGCGAGGTCCAGCCGGTCGAGCGCGAGGGTGAGCGGCGCGGTGAAGAACCCGCCGTGATGCAGGGCGTGGGGAGCGCCCGTGGTGTCGTCCCAGCCGATGAGCGGGTTCTCGGTGGCGGAGTTGAGATCGATGGACAGCACCCGCTCCAGGCCGGACCACGCCTGCATCGCGGGACCGTGGGCCTGCGGGAAACAGCGGAAGCCGAACGGGTCCTGCACCCGTGCCGGCGCTCCGCCCGGCCGTCCCGGTACGGCTGTCGCTCCTCCGGCTGTGGCTCGTCCGGGTGTCGCTCCTCCGGCTCTGGTTCCTCCGGCTGTGGTTCCTCCGGCCCCCGCGCCGAGCAGCCGGCGGACGCGGGCCGCGGCCCGGGCGATCGCCGGGTGCGGATGGGCCGCGTGGACCTCGGGTGCGTACGGTTCGAGGGAACCGTCGACGGCGTGCAGGGAGAGCGCGGCCACGACGTGCGCGGCGCGCAGCGGGATCCCGAGGTCGTTCCAGGCGAGCGCGGACTGCCCGAGGGTGAGGGCGTTGCTGCTCATCAGGGCCAGCGCGTCCCCGCTTCGCAGGGGAAGGGGCCCGGGAACCGTCCGCCCGCCCCACGGTCCGTCGCCCGACCACGTTCCGTGGCCGAAGAGGGCGAGCCCGAGCTGGGCCAGCGCCGTGAGATCGCCGGTGCCGACGGACCCGTACTCGGGAACCTCGGGATGCACTCCCGCCGTGAGCGCCCGCACCAGGGCCGTGGCGATCTCGGGGCCCGACCCGGAACCCGCGGCGAGCAGTTGGTTCGCGCGCACCAGCATCATCGCGCGGACCTGGCGGGCCGGCAGGGGCTCGCCCGTACCGCCCGCGTGGCTCAGCAGCAGCCGCAGATCGTGGCCCGCTCCGCCGGGGTCCTCGACGGCGAGCCCGCGGTGCGCGCCCACGCCGGTGCTGCGTCCGTAGACCCGGGCGCCCTCGGCCGCCAGCCGCTCCGCCGCCCGCCGGGTGTGCTCCATCGCCTCAAGTGCCCCCGGACACAGGGGTGGAGGCGTGGCTCCGTCGGCGATCCGGGCCACCGTGGCGGCATCCAGGCCCCGGCCGTCGAAGGCCGTGGCGGCCGTGGCGGCTGTGCGGTCGAGCATGACGGACGTTCACTCCTCAGCCGTACACCGTCCCCGTCGAGAGGCCGGGCCGGGAGGTGGTCCTCCCGGCCCGTGGGCACCCGTCAGCGGGCCGCCGGTGCCGGCGTCAGCTCAGTCCCACCGAGGCCAGCCAGTTCTTGGCCACGTTCAGCGGGTCCTTGCTGCCGTTCTGCACCTCGCTGTTGAGCTTCACCAGGGTCTCGGTGTCGAGCTTCGCCGACACGTCGTTGAGGACCGAAACCCCGGCCGCGGGCAGACCGCTCTTGTATGTCAGCGGTGTGACATTCTCGAATCCGAAGAGATTCTTGGAGTCCTGGAGCACGACAAACTTGTTCTTACTGATTCCAGGGTCAGTGGTGAAGATATCCGCGGCCTGGATGTTGTTGCCCTTGAGCGCCGCCACGGTGAGCGGGCCGCCCGCGTCCAGTGCCTTGAAACTCTTGAAATCGAGACCGTATACGGACTTCAGGCCCTTCAGACCCTGCTGCCGGGTCTGGAACTCCGGCGAGCCGCCCACGACGAGGTCCTTCGCCAGCGAGGAGAGGTCGCTGATCGACGACTTGGCGGTGAGGTGGTACTTCTTGGCCGTCGCCTCGTTCAGGGCGATCGCGTCCTTGTCCTCGGCCTTGGAGGGCTCCAGCACCGAGAGCTTCGGGTCGAGCTTGGCCGTGATGGCCTGGGTGGTCTCGTCGACGGACGCCGGAGCGGCCTTGGGGTCGAGATAGGCGAGCAGCGCGCCGTTGTACTCCGGCAGGACCGTGATCGTCCCGTTCTTGATCAGGCCGTACGAGGTCTCGCGGCTGCCGATGTTCATCTTGTAATTGACTTTGATCCCCTTGGCCTTGAGGGCCTCGCCGTAGATGTCGGCGAGCAGGAAGCTCTCGGGGAAGTCGTTGGAACCGACCACGACCGTACCGGCCTTGGCGGCGTCGCCCTGCAACGGGTCCTTGCCGCTGGAGTCGTTGGAGGAGCCGCAGCCCGTCAGCGCGGCGGCGGCCACAACCAGCAGGGAAACAGCGGAAGTTGCGGAGGTTCGAGTGCTTCTGGCGATGGTCACGTTGTTCATCCAGACTTGGCAATCGGTGGGGCGTTGGCGGCCGGTGAGCACGGACGGCGGTCCTGACGATCCAATCGAGCCGCATCAACTACCGTCAAGACACGAATAGATCACTGAAGCGGACCGTGCAGCTTCAGCCCGTAGGCGCAACGTGACCGAAACGGGAGCGAACCAGGCGTCCTCGCGTGCCACTTTTCGGTTGATCATGGCCGTACTCTGACGGCAGCCGCTAGTGTTGGCCGCGCCGAGGGCCCCGTTCCACTTGTCGGCCCGCTCGTGCTGCTCGCGACCATTGATCGACGCAGGCCTGCTTTTGGGCTTCCAACGGGGAATGAAGTCAAGGAGGTTGGGTGCCCGCGCACAGAAAAGCCACCTCGGGGCAGCCGTCCACTGCTCTCGGGAACGGCCGGACACCATCCCTGCTGGACCGCTGGCCTTTCCGCCGGAAACTCAATGTTCTGGTGATCGTGCCGCTCGCCGTCATCTCCGTGATGCTCGCCTATGTCGTCTCCGGTGAAATCGGCAAAGCCCGCTCCGCCGCCGACACCGCCCAACTCGTGCGCGACAGCACGCAGGTGACGAAACTCATCGACGCCGTGCAGACCGAGCACCGGCAGGCGCTCCTGGTCTCGCTGCGCTACGAGGCGGCCGGCCCGGGGAAGGGCGCGCCGGACACCGCCGCCTACCTCGCCGCGCAGGACCAGGTCGGCACCCGCATCGACGCGGTCAGGGCCGCCTACGAGGACCGGCTGCCCGACGGCGAGGCCCAGGCGCTGAAGGAGCTCGAAGGCCTGGACAGCCTCCGCAAGTCCGTCGAGCAGGGACCCATCCCCGCCGACAACATCGACCCGGCCTACGGATCGGTGATCGAGGGACTCATCGACGGCCTCGGTCTCGGCCGCTCGGGCAACGAGTCCTCCGCGTCCGCGGGCAACCTCCTCGACGCGCTGCTGCGCGCCGACACCGCCCACGCCTCCTTCGAGACCAGCGTCTTCGCCGCCCGTACCCGTGACGCCAACGCGCTCATCGAGTTCACCGGCGCGGTCGGCGACTACGACCAGTACACCTACCAGTCCGAGCGGTTCACACGGTTCGCCGGCCCGGAACAGGGCACCGACCTCGCCGAGATCGAGCACAGCCCCTACCAGAGCGTCATCACCCAGCACTGGGCCGCGCTCCAGGTCGACACCGGAGCGCTGGTCGCCGAGAACGCCGGCCAGCTGCGGGCCGCCCTCGACGAGGCGCTGCGCGCCGGTCCCACCTACGAGCGGCAGGCCGAGAACCGGCTGAAGATCGTCCAGTCGCTGATCACCCAGATCGCCGCGAACGCCCAGTCCGCGTCGGACGCGGCCTGGTGGAGGGTGGTCTGGCTGGTTGCCGGCATCCTGGCCGCCTTCGCCGCCTGGCTGCTGTTCTCCGTGATGACCCGGCGCTCCGTCGTACGGACCGTGCGCGCCCTCACCGCCGCCGCCCAGCACGTGGCGGGCGCCGCGAAGAGCGAGCTCGCCCGTGTCGCGGACGACGACGCCGACGACGCGGGCCCGCCCCGGCTCGAAGCCGTCCCCGTACCCGTGCGCGACGAGATCGGCGAACTGGCCGAAGCCTTCAACCAGGTGCAGATCACCGCGAGCGCCCTGCTGGCACGCCAGGTCGTCAGCCGCCGCAACATCGCCGAGATGTTCGGCAACGTCGGCCGTCGCGTCAGCAACCTGACGGCACGTCAACTCGCCCTGATCGACTCGGTGGAGCGCGGGGAGACCGACCCCGACGTGCTCGACCGGCTCTACCGCATCGACCACATCGCCGTCCGTCTCCAGCGCAACGCCGACAGCCTCATGCTGCTCGCCGGGATCACCGAGACCGGTCTCAACACCGAGCCGATGCGGCTCAGCAACATCGTCCGCGCCGCGCTCGGTCAGATCGAGGGCTACCAGCGCGTCACCCCGCACGCCGAGGGCGACGTGACCGTCGTCCCCGACATCGTCGGCGACCTGACCCTGATGCTCGCCGAACTCCTGGAGAACGCCGTGATGTTCTCCCCGGCGACCAGCGGTGTCGAAGTCGTCCTGCGGCCCCGCCACCAGGGCGGCGGAGCCCTCGTCGAGATCATCGACCACGGGCTCGGCATGAGCCCCGAGCGACTGGAGCAGGAGAACGCCCGCCTGATCCGGCGCGAACGCCTCGACCTGGCCCCGACGGAGGTCCTCGGGCTGTTCGTGGTCGGCGGTCTGTCCCGGCGCTGGGGCATCGAGGTCGCCCTGTCCCGCACCCCGGGAGGCGGAGTCACCGCAACCGTCGCCGTGCCCGCCGTCCACCTCGTCTCCCGTGACCCGGGCCCCGCCGCCGAGCGGGCCCCGCGCATCGAACCGCCCGCCCGCCGCCCCGGCCCGAGCGAGCCGCGCAAGGCGCGGGTCGAGGCGCCGCCCGGACCCGCGGGCCTGCCCCGCAGGGTGCCCTCGTGGTCAAGGGCCGCGGAGTCCTCGGGCCACGCCCGCCGTTCGGAGGCGACGGACACCGGCGCCGAACGCGCGGCCACGCACGGCGGCGCCCGGCCCGGAACCGGCGCCGACCCGGCCCCCACCGGTCCGGCGCGCTCCGGTGACGCCGGACCGCTGCGCCGCCGGGTGCGCGGGGCGACCCTGTCGGCCGCCACCGCGTCGAGCCGGCTGCCCCGGCCCACGGAACCGCCCACCCACCGCAGGCCGCCGTCCTGGCAGCCCACGGACGCCGAGGCCGCGCGCTCCGAGATCGACGAGTTCGAGGCCGCCGTCCTGCGCGCCGAGCGCGAGAGCGCGGCCGAGGACCGTGCGGCAACGGTGAACCGGCCGGGCGGCGGAGCCCTCGGACCGGCCGGCACCGACCCCCAGAACAGCAGACCCTCTTCCCCGGAAGGCATGAGCACGTGACCATGTGGACAGGCGGGCCCGAGTCCCGGACAGCGGAACCCGCGGCGGACGTGAAGACCGCCGCGGCCGACTTCAACTGGCTGCTCAACCGGTTCGCCACCGAGACGGCCGGGGTCGTGGACGTGATCGGTGTCTCCTCCGACGGACTGCTCATCGCGGTCTCCCAGCAGCGCGGACAGGCCGACTCCGAGCGGCTCGCTGCGATCGTCTCCGGAATCACCAGCCTCGCCATGGGGGCCTCCGGCAACTACGGTCTCGGCGGCCTCAACAAGGTCATCATCGACCTGGAGGAGGGACACGTGCTGGTGTCCGCGCTCGGCGCCGGCGCGGTGCTCGGCGTGGTCGCCTCGAAGGAGGCGAAACTCGGCAACATCGCCTACGAGATGACCCTGTTCGCCAACCGGGCCGGTGCGGTGCTCAGTCCGCAGCTGGTGATGGAGCTCAAGAGAACCGTGGGCATCGCACCGGCCGGCTGACGTCCGACGACGCGTCACATGACCGGTGGCGCGTGGTGAGTTGAAGGGGGAGGACGTGATGACGTCCGGCGAGCCATGGGCCGGCGGCGACACCGAGTGGGGAGGGGAGCGCCCCGCCTCGGTGGTCCGGCCGTTCCTGCTGACCGCGGGCCGGATCGCCGGCGGCGACAGCCTCGTACCGCCGATCCCGATCGAGACACAGGTGGTGGCGACCGATGTGGGACTGGCGACGCTGGACCGCTTCGTGTTCGACCAGCACCGCGACATCATCGCGTTCTGCCGTGAGCCGCAGTCGCTCGCGGAGATCGCGGCGAGACTCCGGATGCACCTGAACGTGGTCCGGGTTCTCGCCGACGATCTGCGCGCGGACGGCCAACTGGCCCTGTACGCGCCGCAGGCCCGCTCCCACCGTGATGTCACTGTTCTGCGAAGGGTGATCGATGGTCTCCGAGCTGTCCCCGACTCCCGGGGCGCGATCCGTGAGGGATGACGACGGGCGTCCCCGGCCGCCGCTGCCGGTGAAGATGGTGATCGCCGGCGGCTTCGGCGTGGGCAAGACCACGACGGTGGGGGCGATCTCCGAGATCGAGCCGCTGACCACCGAGGCGTCCATCACCTCGGTCGCCGCCGGTGTCGACGACCTGTCGCACACCCCGGAGAAGGTGACGACGACCGTCGCCATGGACTTCGGCTGCGTCACCCTCGACCCGACCCTGAAGCTCTACCTGTTCGGCACCCCCGGCCAGGAGCGGTTCGGGTTCATGTGGGACGACCTCGTCGAGGGCGCGCTCGGCGGACTCGTCATCGTCGACACCCGGCGCCTCGACGACTGCTACGCGGCCGTCGACTACTTCGAGCACCGCGGGATCCCCTTCGCGGTGGCCGTCAACGCCTTCGACGGCAAGATCGAACACGATCTGGACGACGTACGGTGGGCCCTCGACGTGGCCGACCACGTGCCGCTGACCGTGTTCGACGCACGGGACAGGGGCTCCGTACGGGACGCCCTGCTCGTCGTCCTCGAACACGCCCTGGCCAGGGCCGAAGGCGGAGCGCACGCCCAGGAGAACGGATGAGGGGCCCCGCCGGGCGGCACGCCCCCGTCCTGTACGCGGTCTCCGCGACCTGCGCCGCCATGGGTGCCCTGCTGTGGGTGCGCGGCGCGACCGGCGCGCCTCCCCGGGTCTACGGGGACTACCTGGCGGCCGACAGCTACACCCCGTCGCTCTGGCGCGTGTGGTCGAGGGCCGTGCCCGACGACCGGCTCGGGCTGTACCTCGTCGTGGCAGGGCTGATGCTGGCCGTGGTCACCCGGCTGTTCCTCGTCCGACGGCGCTGAGCGAACGGGGCGGGGACGGCTCGTGAGCCGTCCCCGCCGCGTCGTCCGGGCCGTTGTCCGGGCCGCCTACGCGGACCGGCGCCTGCGTACTCCGGGGGAGACCGCCACCCGTCCCACCGCCCAGAACAGGATGAGGACGAACAGCGCGAGGCCGGCCGTGACGGCTGCTCCGCCCGCCACCTTCTCGTAGTTGTGCTGGTAGAGGCCGTCCAGGATGTACCGGCCGACCCCGCCGAGGGACACATAGGCCGCGATCGTCGCCGTCGAGACGATCTGGACCGTCGCCGAGCGCAGCCCGCTGAGGATCAGCGGCAGCGCGGCCGGCACCTCGACCTGGAAGAGGATCCGCGACTCGGGCATGCCCATGCCGCGGGCGGCGTCGACCGGGGAGGGGTCCACGCCGCGGATCGCCTCGTAGGTGGTGATCAGGACGGGCGGGATCGCCAGCACCACGAGCGGGATCATCACCGGCACGATGCCGAGGCCCAGCCAGATGAACATCAGGACCAGGAGTCCGAAGGTCGGCAGGGCACGCGCCCCGGTGGACAGGAAGGCCAGCGCGTTGCCGCCGCGCCCGGTGTGTCCGGTGACCAGACCGATCGGCAGCCCGATGAGCGAGGCGATCGCGAGGGCCCCGGCCGTGTACTGCACGTGTTCCCACACGCGCTGCGGGATGCCGTCGTAGCCGTGCCAGTGCGAGCCGTCGCTGAAGAAGGACTGCATGAAGTTCAGTACGTTCACGAGGCGCCCTCCGGGGTGCGGGCGGCGCCCGCGGCCGTGGCCCCGGAACGCCCGGCGGTACCGCCGGACGGCGGCTGCCAGGGGGTGAGGAGCCGCTTCAGCAGGACCAGCAGGGCGTCGATCACGATCGCGAGGACGGCGGTGGTGACCACCGCGGTCACCGCGAGCCGGGGGAGACCGTACAACTGCGCGTAGGTCAGCAGGTTTCCGAACGCCCCTTGGTTGCCGATCAGCGCGCCGACGCTGACCAGGCTGATGCTGGAGGCGACGGCCACCCGCAGTCCGGCCATGATCGCCGGTACCGCGATGGGCAGTTGGACCTGGAAGTAGCGCCGCACGAGACCGATGCCCATGGCCGAGGCGGCGGCGTTCGTCTCCTCGGAGACCGAGCGGACGCCGTCGACCACCGCCGGGACGAGCACGACGAGGCTGTACAGGCACAGCGGGATCATCACCGTCAGCAGGCTCAGCCCGGTGTAGTCGATGAGCACCACGAAGAAGGCGATGGAGGGGATCGCGTAGAGGACGGTCGAGGTCCACAGCACCGGCGCGTAGAGCCAGTCGAAGTGGACGCACAGCAGCCCGATCGGCAGGGCCAGCAGCAGCCCGGCCAGCACGGGGACGAGCGCCTCTTCCAGATGGAGGAGGATCAGACCGGTGTAGCTGTGCTGGATGGCGCTCGGAATGTCGAAGAACCCGTTCATCGCCCGGCCTTCACCGCCGGCTCGTCCGCGGCGGCGTCGGCAGCCCGCCGCCGGGCCGACCGGATCGCGGCCGCGACCGTCTCCTGCCCGGCGACCCCGAGGACCCTGCCGGACCCGTCGACGCCGACGGCCAGGCCGGACGGCGACAGCACCGTCCGGTCCAGGGCCACCCGCAGCGAGTCACGGCCGACCTCGAAACTCGGGCCGTACGGTTCCAGGGACGCGGTCTCCCCGTCCCAGCCGCCGGGGTCGGCCCAGCCGAGCGGCCTGCCGTCGGCGTCCGTCACCAGCACGGGGGCCGCTTCGGGCTCGCGTCCGGCGATCTCCCGCCAGTCCGAGCCGACGGGGAAGACCCGGGAGCGGTCGAGTTCGAGATCGCTGGTGGACAGGAACGACAGACCGCGGATGCCCCGGTCCGCGCCGAGGAACTCCTCGACGAACGGATCGGCCGGCGCGGAGAGGATCTCCTCGGGTGCCGCGAACTGGGCGAGCCGGCCGCCGGTGCGCAGGACGGCGATGTGGTCGCCGATGGTGATGGCCTCGTCCATGTCGTGGGTGACGAACACGATGGCCTTGCCCAGTTCGCTCTGGATGCGCAGCAACTCCTCCTGGAGTCCCCGGCGTACGACCGGGTCGACCGCGGAGAACGGCTCGTCCATGAGCAGGATGGGCGGGTCCGCCGCCAACGCGCGGGCCACTCCCACCCGTTGCTGCTGGCCGCCGGAGAGCTGGTAGGGATAGCGGCGGGCCATGGACGGGTCGAGGCCGACCCGCTCCATCAGTTCCGTCGCGCGTTCCCGGGCACGCTGCTTGGACCAGCCGAGCAGCCGCGGCACCGTGGCGATGTTGTCGACGATCGTCCGGTGCTGGAAGAGGCCGGCGTTCTGGATGACGTAACCCATGGAGCGGCGGAGGGTGTTGACGGGCCGGGCGCGGATGTCCTCGCCGTCGACCCGGATCGTGCCGCTGCTCGGCTCGATCATCCGGTTGATCATGCGCAGTGTGGTGGTCTTGCCGCAGCCCGAAGGTCCGACGAGAACGGTGATGGAGTGGTCAGGTATCTGGAGGGACAGGCGATCGACGGCCACCGTGCCGTCGGCGTATCGCTTGCTGACATCTTCGATGGCTATCAAGCGTCGAAACCCTTCGGGAACGGCCTTGCCCGCGCGTGGCGCGATCATGTGCACGAGGGTGCGTAGTCTAGTCAGTCGATGTTCGTTCCCGGCCATGACAGATCGTGAATGTCCTGCGTCCGTCCGCTATTTCGGGGCGGGACCGACGTCCCGGGCGCGGCTCGCCGCGGTGCCGAGGCGCTCGCCGCGCTGGACCCGCAGATGGAGCGCGGCCCAGGTGCGCAGCGGCCGCCACGCGTCCGAGATCTCGCCCACCTCGCGTCCGGGGCCGTACTGTTCGGCGATCTCCGCGGTCAGCCTGCGCTCCTGGACCGGCAGCACGTCGGGGTGGTTGGCCCCTCGGACGACGACGAGTTCACCGGCGAAGGCGCCGAGTCCCTTGATCTCCCGCACCCGTCGCATCGCGTCCTCGGCGTCCAGGGACCGCAGTCCGGCGCCGTCGAGCACTCCGTCGAGCGCGGCCTCGGCGACGGAGTGCAGGTACTCGGTCTTGCGCCAGGGCAGTTCGGCGTCCAGGCGGAGCAGGGCGCCGGGCGAGGGGAACGTGCCGTCGGTGCCGTACGCGGAGACGAGGTCGGCGCGCATCCTGCGGGCCGCCGGCATCCCGGTGCGCTGGGTCAGCACCGCCCAGCAGGCGGCCTCGTAGGGAGAGTGGAATCCGCACGGGCGAAGTCCCGGCCTGCGTGCCTGGATCCGGCCGATCACCGGGTCGCGGGCGCCGATCTCCGGCCAGCCGCGGGCGTCGACGTCCAGGGACAGGAAGCGGCGCACCTGTTCGGCGGCGGCGTCCAGGTCGCCCTCTCCGGTGACCGTCACCCGGGCGGTGGACCCGCTCCGGGTCACCTCCGCCCCGACCCGCCGCCAGTCGGCGTCGGCGTGGAAGTCGGTCCGCAGCGCCGCTCCCGCACCCCCGGACTGCGCGGGCGGCACCGGTGCCATGTCCTCCCAGAACGCCCTGCTGTTCTCCAGGGACCAGGGTCCCGCCACCTCGAACTCGACGCTGTGCCGCGCCATGCCGCACCTCCCGCTCGGGACACGTTCACCGTGTCGGTGAGCACCACTGTGGAGGCGATACCTGACAGAAACCGTCAACTATTACGCGCGGGTCGCAGGTCGCGGGTCACCCGTCACGGCCCGCCGAGCCCGGATCACGCGTGGCCCGCGGAGCCCACGCTGACCAGGTCCCGCGACGGCACGCGCTCGTGGCGCTCGCGGTTCTCCGGGGTCCGCTCGACGGCGCCCCGCCCGTTCCGCCGCCACAGCCACAGGATGTCGCGGCCGAAGGACCACACGAGCAGCGCGAGCGCGGTGAGCACGGCCGCCGCCTCGACGCCGTACGGCAGGAGTCCGGAGCCGGCGACCAGCAGGATGACCCCCTGGAGGGCGGCCACCGTCTTGCGCGCCATGCTCGGCGGCAGCTCGCCGTTCAGCCACGGCAGCACCCGGGCGGCGGCGACGAACGCGTACCGCATCGTGCCGATCAGCAGCACCCACGGGCCGAGCGACATCCCGACGTACACGCTCAGCACGAGGATCAGGAACGCGTCCACCTCCATGTCGAAGCGCGCGCCCAGGGCCGAGGACGTGCCCGTGCGCCGGGCGACCTTGCCGTCGACACCGTCGAGGATCAGGGCGACCGCCGTGAGACCGACGAGCAGGCTCACCGGCGGCGAGCTCTCGAAGGAGTCGGCGACCAGCGCGGTGACACCGCCCACGAGGATCGCGCGGCCGAGCGTGACCCGGTTGGCGGGGCCGAAGGAGCGGGGCTGTGTCCGCCGCAGCGCGCGGGTGAGGACGGCCCAGGTGGCGAACGCGAACACCAGGCCGGTCAGCCAGCCCGCGGGCCCCATCCCGATCGCCGTGCCCAGCAGGGCCAGGACCAGGAGCTGCACACCGGCTCCCACCATGGTCTCCTGCTGGGGAAGCCTTGCGCCGTACATGTTGTTCAGGGCCACCGCAGATCCTCCGGCCGAATGACAGATTCGATCAACGCCGCGTACCGTGTGCGCGACTTGTCACTGCTCCGTACGTGAAGATCTGCGGAATCGTTCAGGGGGACGCTCATGGAACTCACAGCTCGCGCCTTCTGGCTCGCTTCTCCGGGCCGCGGCGAGCTCCGTGACGTCACCCTCGACGCGCCCGCGGAGGACGAGGTCCTCGTCCGTACGCTCTACTCCGGAGTCAGCAGGGGCACCGAGACCCTCGTGTTCCGCGGGGGAGTCCCCGAGAACCAGCACGCCTCGATGCGCGCGCCCTTCCAGGACGGCGACTTCCCCGCACCGGTGAAGTACGGCTATCTGAACGTCGGCCTGGTGGAGCAGGGGCCCGCGCAGCTGCTCGGGCGGACGGTCTTCTGTCTCTACCCGCACCAGACGCGGTACGTCGTCCCGGTGAGCGCCGTGACCCCCGTACCCGAGTCGGTGCCCGCCTCCCGCGCCATCCTCGCCGGCACCGTCGAGACCGCGGTGAACGCCCTGTGGGACGCCGCCCCGCTGGTCGGCGACCGGATCACCGTGGTCGGCGGCGGCATGGTCGGCTGCTCGGTCGCCGCCCTGCTCGCCCGCTTCCCGGGGGTGCGGGTCCAGCTCGTCGACGCCGACCCGGCACGCGGTGCCGTCGCCCGCGCGCTCGGCGTCGACTTCGCGCTCCCCGAGGACGCCGAGGGCGGACGCGACCTCGTCGTGCACGCCAGCGCCACCGAGGCCGGACTGAACCTCGCCCTCGGCCTGCTCGCCCACGAGGGGACCGTCATCGAGCTCAGCTGGTACGGGGACCGCCGGGTCGCCCTGCCGCTCGGAGAGGCGTTCCATTCACGCCGTCTCACCCTGCGCAGCAGCCAGGTGGGTTCCGTCTCCCCCTCCGCCCGCGCCGGACGGACCTACGCGGACCGGCTGGCGCTCGCCCTCGAACTCCTGGCCGAACCGGCCTTCGACGCCCTGATCACGGGCGAGTGCTCCTTCGGCGAACTCCCCGGCGTGATGGGGAAACTGGCCTCCGGATCGATACCCGCCCTGTGCCACCGGGTCCGCTACGAAGAGGTTTGAGCCGACGAGAACCGGCCTGACCTCCACGGACTCCGAAGAAAGGGCAACACCCGGCTGAACAAGGTGAACCGGGCAGCCGTACTACACGACGTGATCCCGGCAGGGGATCAGACGCACCGCACCTGGAGGGTCGTCCGTTGTTCAGCATCACCGTCCGCGATCACCTGATGATCGCCCACAGCTTCCGTGGCGAGGTCTTCGGACCCGCGCAGCGTCTGCACGGGGCGACGTTCCTGGTGGACGCCACCTTCCGCCGCCCCGAGCTGGACGACGACAACATCGTCGTCGACATCGGACTGGCCACGCAGGAGCTCGGCGCCGTCGTGAGCGAGTTGAACTACCGCAATCTCGACAGCGAGCCGGACTTCAAGGACACCAACACCTCGACCGAGTTCCTGGCGAAGGTCATCGCCGACCGGCTCGCCGACCGTGTGCACGCCGGAGCCCTCGGCGCGGGCGCCCACGGACTGGCCGGCATCACCGTCACCCTCCACGAGTCGCACATCGCCTGGGCGAGTTACGAGCGTGCCCTGTGACTGACGTGACCCTCGACAAGGCGTCCCCGGCGTCCGGCCGCGCGGCCGGACCCGGTGCCCTGAACTACGTTCCCGTGCAGAACGCGGCTCTCAAGAACGCCGAGATCATCCCCATGTCCCTGCGCACCGTGCACTTCGTCATGCCGGGCGGGGTCGACGACCCGGCCACGCCCAGCGGCGGCAACGCCTACGACCGCCGGCTCTGCCTGGACCTGCCCGGCTTCGGCTGGCAGGTCGAGCGGCACGTCCTGGACGGCGCGTGGCCCCGCCCCGAGGCGGCCGCCCGTACGGAGCTCGCCAGGACCCTGGCCGAGCTGCCCGACGACACGGTCGTCCTCCTCGACGGGATCGTCGCCTGCGGGGTCCCCGAGATCGTCGCCCCCGAGGCCGGCCGGCTGCGGCTCGTCGTCCTCGTCCACCTGCCGCTCGGCGACGAGACGGGACTCGAACCCGCCGTGGCCGCCGAGCTGGACGCCCTGGAACGTACGACCCTGCGGGCCGTGCCGGCCGTCGTGGCCACCAGCGAATGGGCCGTCCGCCGGCTCGTCGCCCACCACGGCCTCGCCCCCGACCGGGTCCACGCCGCCGCCCCCGGCGCCGACATCGCCCCCCTCGCCTCCGGCACCGACGGTGTCTCGCGACTGCTGTGCGTGGCCGCGGTGACCCCCCGCAAGGGACAGCACCGGCTCATCGAGGCCCTCGCCACCGTCACCGACCTGCCCTGGAGCTGCGTCTGCGTCGGCGGGCTCGGCCAGGACCCCGCCTACGTCGACCATCTGCGCGCCCTGATCGCCGAGTACGGCCTCGGCGACCGGCTGCACCTCGCCGGCCCCCAGGCGGGTGCCGAACTCGACGCCAGCTACGCCTCCGCCGACCTGATGGTCCTCACCTCCTACGCGGAGACCTACGGCATGGCCGTGACCGAGGCCCTGGCCCGGGGCATCCCGGTGCTGGCCACGGACGTCGGCGGCGTGCCCGAGGCCGTCGGACGCGCCCCCGACGGCGGAGTGCCCGGCATCCTCGTCCCCCCGGAGGACCCGGCGGCCCTCGCCGCCGAGCTGCGCGGCTGGTTCGGCGAGGCCGACGTGCGCCGCCGGCTGAAGGCCGCGGCCCGCGGACGCCGTGCCGCGCTCGACGGCTGGGCGACCACCGCGCGCAGCCTGGCCGGTGTCCTCGGCCGGCTGCCCCAGGAACCCCGGAGGGCGGCGTGAGCACCGCGACGACTCCCACGAGCGGGCCCGACTCCGGCATCCCGGCGGAGAAGGCCGTGAGCGGGCCGGACTCCGGCACCGCCGAGCAGAAGGCGAGGACGGGCGTGCCCGGTCAGCGAGTCGGGGACCCTGACGCCGAAGAGGTCCGCTACGCGCCGCAGTGGCTCCAGCTGCGGGAACCCGCCGACGCCGCCGCGCGCGCCGTCGACCTGCTCGACCCGCTGCGCATCCGGCTGGCCAACCGGTCGGGGCGCGGCGACCTCGCCATCCACGACCTCGGCTGCGGCACCGGTTCCATGGGCCGCTGGCTGGCGCCCCGGCTCGACGGCGCCCAGCACTGGATCCTGCACGACCGGGACCCGTACCTGCTGCACTTTGCCACCGTCGGAGCGCCCAAGGCCGCGGCCGACGGCAGCCATGTCGGTGTCACCACCCAGCGCGGTGACATCGGGCGGCTGACGGCCGACGCCCTGGCCGGCGCCTCCCTGGTGACCGCGTCGGCGCTGCTCGACGTGCTCACCGCCGAGGAGATCGACCGGCTCGCGGCGGCCTGCGCCGGCGCGGGCGTGCCCGCCCTGCTCACGCTGTCGGTGGCCGGCCGCGTCGAGATCGGTCCGTCCGACCCGCTGGACGCCGAGATCACCGAGGCGTTCAACGCCCACCAGCGGCGCGGCGACCTGCTCGGCCCGGACGCCGTCACCGCCGCCTGCGAGGCCTTCGCCCGCTACGGCGCGACCGTACGGGTGAACCCGAGCCCCTGGCGGCTCGGCCCCGCCGAGTCCGACCTCGCCGCGGAGTGGCTGCGCGGCTGGGTCGGCGCGGCCGTGGAACAGCGCCCCGAGCTGGCGGAACGCGCGGAGGCGTACCTGGAGTCCCGCCTCGCGTCCTGCGCAGCCGGCGAGCTGCGGGTCGTCGTCCACCACAGCGACGTGCTGGCGCTGCCCCACCCCGCCGGGGGTGCCGCGTGAGCGCGGGCCTGGAGACACTGGGCCCGTCCGCCGCCCCGGCGGCCGTGACCCCGGACCTCGACGGCCCGCCCCCGAACCACCCCGCGGAGTCCGGCGCGCCCGTCGCACAGGCGCCGGTCTCCGCCCCGGCCGGGGGCTCCGGGAGCCCCGAGGCCGACGGAACCTCCGGCGCCCGGCGCCTGTCCGCCCGGTTCCGCAAGCACATAGGCACCGCCGCGGGCGTCCTGATTCTCGGAGTGCTGCTCTGGCGCCTGGGTACCGGGGTGTTCGTGGACGGGCTGAGGCGGATCGACGGGACCACGCTCACGGCTGCCGTCGGGATCGGGCTGCTCACGACCGTGTTCAGCGCCTGGCGCTGGTGCCTGGTGGCACGCGAGCTGCGCATCGAGCTCCCGCTGGGCGCGGCCGTCGCGGACTACTACCGCGCGCTGTTCCTGAACGCCGCGCTGCCCGGCGGGGTCCTCGGCGATGTGCACCGGGCCGTGCGGCACGGGCAGAGCGCCGGTGACATCGGCCGCGGCGTGCGCTCGGTGGTGCTCGAACGCACCGCCGGACAGGCCGTGCTGGTGGCGTTCGGCGCGGTGGTGCTGCTCACCCAGCCGTCCCCCGTGCTCACGCAGGCCCGGGAGGGCGCGCTGGTCCTCGCGGTCGTCGTGGTCTGCGGTGCGGCGGCGTTCGCCGTGGTCAGGCGGCGGCGGGGCTCCTCCGGCCCCGGACGCCACCAGGCCGTCCGCGCGGCGCTCGTCGAGGCCCGGGGCGCCCTGCTGGCCCGGCGCGCCTGGCCCGGGGTGGCGCTCTCGTCGGCGCTGGTGCTCGCCGGGCATCTGGCGATGTTCGTGCTGGCCGCCCGGGACGCCGGATCCTCCGCGTCGGTCGCCGTGCTGACGCCGCTGGCCCTGCTGGCGCTGCTGGCCATGGGACTGCCGCTGAACGTCGGCGGGTGGGGCCCCCGCGAGGGCGCCACCGCCTGGGCGTTCGGCGCCGCCGGGCTCGGCGCCGGCACGGGCCTGACCGTCGCGGTGATCTACGGGGTGCTCAGCTTCGCGGCGGCCCTGCCCGGTGCCGTCGTCCTGGTCGTGCGGTGGGGCGCCGCGCTCCGGCGCCCCCGCGAGGAGGAGAGCGCGGGAGGGCACCGTCAGTGCGACGACTCGGACGTCACCAAGGAGAAATACGCCCCGAAGGCCTCGGTCAGCCCGGCGAGGAGTTCCTTCCCCTTCTCGGCGGCGGCCATCGAGGGACGGCCGATGACCCCGGACTCGGTGTAGGCCGACATGCCGAGGGTGAGCAGATGCCGGCGGTCGTCGGCGACGAAATCGGAGGTCTCATAACCGTCTTTGACGCATTCCGGATGGGCATGCAGGAGAATGGACGTCTCGATTTCTCCGGCGTGCATATCGGTGAGCAACGACGTCTGCACACCGGCCCGTTCACACGCGCCCTCCCAGTCCTCCGCGGCCGGGAAAAGCGCCATGCGCGTACCGGTTCCCGCGGATTCCTGAACGACATTGCCCAGTACGTAATTTCCTCCGTGCCCGTTGACCACGACCAGGGTGTCGACGCCCGATCGCCGCAACGAAGCGGCGATGTCACGGACGACGGCGTACAGCGTGACGGCGGAAATGCTGACCGTGCCCGGCCAGTCGGCGTGCTCGTGCGAGCAGGAGATCGTCACCGGAGGAAGCAGCTGCACCGGATAGGCGGCCGCGATCTCCCGCGCGATGGCGCACGCCACCAGGGTGTCGGTCGTCAGGGGCAGGTAGGTGCCGTGCTGTTCGAGGCTGCCGACGGGAAGGACGGCGACCTGGCGGGCGACACCGGACCCCCGCTCGCGGACATCCTCCGTGGTGTCCAGTGACAGCACACCCGACGCCATCACGCGTGTTCCCGAACTACTCATCTCTCACGGCCCTTTCGACTCTGCTTAGGAACCAGATCATGACAGATAACTTTGGCGTACTCGGCGGGAATGCCCACCTCACAGGTGTCGAACGAGTCGTGATTGCCCCGCTGCCCACCGTGTACGGCGATTTCCACGCCGTCGGATTCTTCGACCACGACCTCGGCGAGGAACAAGTCGTGCTCGTGTACGGCGACTTGGACACCCTCGGAGAGGGGGACGTCCTGACCCGGCTGCATTCCGAATGCCTCACCGGCGACTCCTTCGGATCGCAGCACTGCGAGTGCGGCCCCCAGCTCACGGCCTCGCTCCAGGCCATCGCGGCCGAGGGCCGCGGAATCCTGGTCTACCTCCGGGGCCACGAGGGCCGGGGCATCGGCCTGCTCGCCAAGCTCAAGGCCATGAAGCTCCAGGCGGAGGGCCTCGACACCGTCGAGGCGAACGTCGCCCTCGGACTGCCGGTCGACGCCCGCGACTACCGGGTGGCCGCGGAGATGCTGCACGACCTCGGCGTACGGTCCGTGCGGCTGCTGTCGAACAACCCGCGCAAGCGCGAGTCCCTGCTGCGCCACGGCGTCAAGGTCGCGGAGCAGGTGCCGCTGCTGATACCGCCGTGCGAGGACAACCTCACCTATCTGCTGACCAAGCGGGAGCGTCTCGACCACTACCTCCCGCACCTGGACGGCGAGGAGTGGGCGAAGGCCATCTTCGCCGGCGAGGCGAAGACGGTCGTCACCGAGGAATGACGGGGGAGGCCGACGGCCCCGTGGTGATCGGGGCCGGGCCGTGCCGGCCGGGCCCGGCCGTGGTGGTCAGGGCCGTACCGCCTCGTGCACCAGGCGTTTGAGCTCGGGGAAGACCGAGTGGGATCCCTTCGGGCGCAGCTGGCTCAGGAACTGCACGGTCAGGTCGCGCCGTGGGTCCACCCAGAAGGTCGTGGTCGCCACCCCGCTCCAGCCGAACGCGCCCTCGCTGGACGGTGCCCGGGTGGCGGACGCGTCCACCACGACCGAGACGCCCAGACCGAACCCGAGTCCGGCGTTGCCCGGCTCCCGGTGGACCGGACTGCCGAAGGAGAGGCGGTCGGCGCCGCCGGGAAGCTGGTTGGCGGCCATCAGGTCCACGGTCGCGGGGCGCAGCAGACGGGTTCCGTCGAGCTCGCCGCGGCGCCGGAGCATCTCCATGAAGCGGTGGTAGTCGTGGGCCGTGGCGACCATGCCCCCGCTGCCGGACAGGAAGCGGGGCCGGCCGTGCAGCGGCAGCCCGGCGACGGGCGTGAGCCGGCCCTCGGTGTCCTGTCCGTACAACTCGGCCAGTCTGCCCGCCTGTTCGCCGCTCACCTGGAAGCCGGCGTCCGTCATCCCGAGCGGCCCGAGGACACGCCGGTGCAGGTGCTCGTCGAGATCCTCGCCGGAGACCACCTCGACGACCCGGCCGAGGACGTTGGTGGCCACCGAGTAGTTCCACTGGGTGCCCGGCTCGAACTGGAGCGGCAGCCGGGCGTACACCTCGCAGGTCTCGGCCAGGTCGGCGCCCGGCGCCACCGAGGACTCCACACCGGCGTCGCGGTAGAGCCCGTCGACCGGATGCGTGCGGTAGAAGCCGAAGGTGAGACCGGCGGTGTGGGTCAGCAGGTGCCGGATCAGGATGGGCCGTTCGGCGGGCCGGGTCCTGGTGCCGGGCCCCGACCCGTCGACGTACACCCGCGGTCGCGCGAAGGCCGGGAGGAAGTCGGCCAGGCGGTCGTCGAGTCCGAGGCGGCCCTCCTCCATCAGCATCAGCGCCGCGACCGAGGTGACCGGCTTGGTCATGGAGTAGATCCGCCACAACGTGTCGCTCCGCACCGGGAGTCCGGCCGCGAGGTCACGCCGGCCGTACGTGGTGAGGTGGGCGACCCGCCCGTGCCGGGAGACGGCGACCAGGAAACCGGGGAGGCGGCCGTCGGTGACCAGGGCGGCGAAGTACCGGTCGAGCCGGTCCAGTGCCTCGGGGTCGAGGCCGGCCGATCCCGGCTCGACCTCCTGTCGCAGATCTCCCATGGTTCTCCTCCGCGCTGCCGCTCATGTGCTTCATCGTTCCGAAGGTGCCGGTGAGACGTCGGCCGGGCTTCCCCGGACGGCCCTCATGGTGTCCTTGTGCCCCGGAAGCCGCAGGGCCAGCAGTGTTCCCGTCGCGGAGAACCCCGCGAGCACGGTCAGCGGCGGCCCGAGGGCGGCGCCGGACGTCACCGACATCAGCGTGGCCGCGACGGCGATCCCGAGCGTGGGCCCGATGTTCATCGCCGTCTGCTGGAGCCCGCCCGCGACACCGGCGGACGCGGCGGACGCGTGCCGTACGACGACCGCCGTCGCGGTCACCATCACCGTGACGAAACCGGCGCCCAGCAGCAGAAACGCGCAGGCGACGGGCAAGGCCGCGGACTCGGGTCCGAGCCGGGCCAGGAGCAGGACACCGAGGGTGAGGACGAGTGTTCCCGCCGCGGCGGTCCGGCGCGGGCCGAGCCCGCGCAGCAGGACGGGGACCAGGGGAGCGCCGAGAATCATCATCGCTCCGGCGGGCAGCGCCCGCAGACCCGCTGCCTGCGGGTCGAGGCCGAGGGTCCGCTGGAGGAAGTAGCTGGCGACGAACAGGGTGCCGAGCAGGGCGGCGGACACCAGCACCAGGATGCCGAGCGCCGCGCCGACGACCGGCGAGCCGAGGATCTCGGGCGGAACCAGCGGGCTCGCGGCCCGGCGCTGCCGCCGCAGGAACGCGGTGCCGGCGGCCGCCGCCACGACGAGTCCCGCCACGGTCGCCGCCGTCCAGCCCGTCCCGGGCACGGAGACCAGGGTGTGCACCAGGGCGGCCAGGGCGACGGTCAGCAGACAGGCGCCGGGCACGTCCAGACCGCCGCCCGCCGAGGGCCTGCCGGTCGGGGGCTCCGGGACGGCCGGGGTCCGTACGGCGAGTGCCGCCGCGCCCATCGCCAGGGCGGGCGGAACGTTCAGGAAGAACACGGACCGCCAGCCGAAGTGCGCGACCAGCGCGCCGCCGAGCAGCGGACCCGCGGCCGCGGCGATGCCGATGGCGCTCGCCCGCAGCGCGATCGGCGTCCCGAGCCGCTCGGGCGGGTACGCGGCGCGCAGCATGCCGAGCGTGGCCGGCTGCGACAGCGCGCCGAAGACGCCCTGGACGACCCGCAGCGCGACGACCCAGCCGATCCCGGGCGCGAGACCGATTCCGGCGGAGGCCGCCCCGAAGCCCAGGATGCCGAGGGCGAAGATCCGCTGGTGTCCGTAGCGGTCCCCGAGGCGCCCCGAGAACACCAACAGGCCCGCCACCGCGATGAGATAGCCGGTACTGGTCCACTGCACCCGTGCGAACGAGGTGTCCAGGTCGCTCTGCATGGCGGGCTGCGCGACGGTCAGGACCGTGCCGTCCAGGGCGACGATCACCGCACCGACGACGCTGCTCGCGAGGGTGATCCCGCGGTGCGCCGTCCCCGGCACGCCGGGGCGCACTCCGGCGGCGGGATGGTCCGTGGTGCTGCCGGAGTCCGGTGTCATCGCGGTTCCTCCGGTCCCAGATGCGCGTCGAGCGCGGCCTTCAGCAGGGGTACGTGACTGTCGGCGCCCGTGGCGAGTCCGAGGCTTCCCCAGCCCCACAGCTGCGCGATGCCGTGCAGGTTCGCCCAGAGGGTGCCGGCGAGGACCCGGGGGTCGGCCTCGGGGCGCACCCGGCCGACGAGGTCCACCAGGGTCTCGAACAACGGCAGGCTGGTCTCGCGCAGCCCCAGCCGCCCGCTCTCCAGCAGATCGTGACGGAACATCAGCTCGTACATGCCGCGCTGGGACAGCGCGAAGTCCAGGTACGTCTCCGCCAGGGCGGCGAGCCGGGCACGGGGGCCGGTGCCCGCGCCGCCCGTCGCCCGGTCCGCCCGGTCCTGGAGGTCGGCGAAGCCGCGGCGCGCGATGGCGGACAGCAGCTCCACGTGGGTCGGGAACCAGCGGCGCGGCGCGCCGTGCGAGACCCCCGCCCGGCGTGCGATCTCCCGCAGTGTCAGCGCCTGCGCGCCCTCCGCCGTCACGAGATCGACGCCGACGTCGATCAGCCGCGTCCTGAGGTCGGTGGTCTCCCGGTCGTCCATAGACACTGTCTACCAGCTGCCAGTAGACACTGTCTACGAGCGGGGCGGGCCGGGAAGGGCCGGGGCGGGCCGGTGGTGCGGAATGACGTGCGGGATCCGGAGCGTTGACGCGGATATGACTGAGGAAGCGACCCAGGACGCACTGCTGAAGCTGCTCTCGGAACACAAGGGCGGGGTGCTCGTCACCCTCAAGAAGGACGGCCGGCCCCAGCTGTCGAACGTCAGCCACGTGTACTACCCCGACGAGAAGATCATCCGCGTGTCGCTCACCGACGACCGCGCCAAGACCCGCAACCTGCGCCGGGACCCGCGGGCCTCGTACCACGTGACCAGCGCGGACCGGTGGGCCTACACGGTCGTGGAGGGCACGGCCGAGCTCACGCCCGTGGCCCGGGATCCGCACGACGAGACGGTGGAGGAGCTCGTCCGCGTCTACCGGGACGTCCTCGGCGAACACCCCGACTGGGACGACTACCGCGCCGCCATGGTCCGCGACGCCAGACTGGTGCTCCGCTTGCACGTCGAGCGGGCGTACGGCATCCCCCGACGCTGACCGCGTCCGCCGACCGCGTGCGGGCGGGTGCTCAGCCCGGAGGACCCGTGTCCGCCGCGCGGTCGGCGGTCAGATAGGCGATGACCATGTCGCCGAGCAGCGCGCGGTAGTGCTCCCGCCGGCCCGACGCCGTCAGATCGCGGCCGAACAGGGCCTTGAACGTGTGACGGTTGGAGACCCGGAAGAAGCAGAACGCGCTGATCATCGCGTGGACGTCCACGGCGTCGACGTCCGCCGTGAACAGGCCCGACCTGCGGCCCTCCGTCAGGGTCCGGCCGATCAGGGCGAGCGCGGGCGAACCGCTCGTGCCCAGCTTCTCCGAGCGGGCGATGTGCTCGGCCTCGTGGATGTTCTCGATGCTCACCAGGCGGATGAAGTCGGGGTGGGCCTCGTGGTGGTCGAAGGTCAGCTCGGCGATCCTGCGGATGGCCGCGACCGGGTCGAGCCGCTCGACGTCCAGCTCCTGCTCGGCCTGCCGGATCACCGCGTAGGCGCGCTCCAGCACCGCCGTGAAGAGCTGCTCCTTGCCGCCGAAGTAGTAATAGATCATCCGCTTCGTGGTGCTGGTGAGGGCGGCGATCTCGTCGACCCGGGCGCCCGCGAAACCGGCGCGGGAGAACTCCCGGGTCGCCACGTCGAGGATCTCGGCTCTCGTGCGGGCGGCGTCGCGGTGGCGCCCGCCTGGTCGTGCCGGTCCTTCGGCGCTGTTCATCGCGTTCCTTCGGGCGAGTCGATCGGTGCCCGCGATTCTAGGAGCAGGGCACCGGCCGACTCGCGCGGAACGATGGCGTCAGGTGCGGCGGCCGGCCGGAGGACCTACAGGTCGAACTCGTGCGGGGGCAGTTCGAGCGTGAAGCACGCCTCCCGGACGACGGCCTGCTCGGTCTTGTCGAAGTCGCCGTCGGCGCCGCCGATGACGATGCCGATCTGGATGACCGCGCGGGCCTCGGCGGGCTTCTTCTTCGCCTTGGCGATCTCCTGCAGAACGCTGACCTTGCCGAAGGCGAAGTCGGCGGTGAGCTTGTTCAGGTTGTCGTCGAAACGGCGCTGGAGGTCCATGGCGTCGAAGTTCTGGAGCACCTCGTTCGTGGCGATGAGCTGGGCCACGCGCTGCCGCTCGGACGGGTCGATCGAACCGTCCGCCGCGGCGACCAGAGCGCACATCGCCATGCTCGCGTCGCGGAAGGCGCCGCTCTTCAGGTCGTTCTTCTTCGCCACGAGCTGGGTCTGCATCGTCGACGCGGACTCCTTGACGCGGTCCCACAGGGCCATGCGAACTCCAAGTGTGGTCAAGGCCCCGGTCCGCCCGCACGGGCGGACCGGGTGCCTCTTCGGTTTCTACGGCAGCACCGTGGAAACTAGCGGACCGTGACGGAAGTTCCCGGCTGATTCCACGAGGCGATCACGGGGTCGCCGTGCTCGGTGGAGAGCCGGCTGACGGTTCCGGTCGACAGCTGGAACAGCCGCCCCGACTCCGGCGGCAGTCCCAGCCGCCGGGCCGTGAGCACCCGCAGGAAGTGCGCGTGCGCCACCAGCACCACGTCACCCGGGTGGTCGCAGAGCGCCGCGTCCACCCGGGAGAGCACCCGGTCGGC
This sequence comes from Streptomyces sp. NPDC127038, assembly GCF_042725875.1. Classification (NCBI taxonomy): domain Bacteria; kingdom Bacillati; phylum Actinomycetota; class Actinomycetes; order Kitasatosporales; family Streptomycetaceae; genus Streptomyces; species Streptomyces sp. NPDC127038. The sequence goes on from NZ_JBHXDQ010000008.1 coordinate 189,384, forward strand.
GCGCACCCCCACCTCGCGCGGCGATTCGCCGGGGTGGCCGTCCGGGCCGGACGGCACCCCGTCGTCCCACAGCACCCAGCCGGGCCGGGCCCGGTGGATGGCGCGGGTGGTGATCCCCTCGTAGCCGCCGTAGTCCCATTCGTGCAGATCCGGGTCGGTCCGCGGGCCGGACAGCCCCGCGAGCTCGGCCGTGCGGACCGCACGGCCGAGGGGACTGGTGAGGACCTGGGCGAAGGAGTGCCCGGCGAAGAGCGGCGCGAGGGACTTGGCCTGCTCCTCGCCGTGCGGGGTGAGCGGAAGGTCGGTCCAGCTGGTGTGCTGCCCCGTCCGCGTCCACTCGGTCTCTCCGTGGCGGACCAGGATGAGATCGCCCATGGTCCGTCCTACTTCGCCGACTCGACGGCGTGGCCGCCGAACTGGTTGCGCAGGGCCGCGATCATCTTCATCTGCGGCGAGTCGTCCTGGCGGGACGCGAAGCGGGCGAAGAGGGACGCCGTGATGGCGGGCAGCGGGACGGAGTTGTCGATGGCCGCCTCGACGGTCCAGCGGCCCTCGCCGGAGTCCTCCGCGTAGCCGCGCAGCTTGTCCAGGTGCTCGTCGTCGTCCAGGGCGTTGACCGCGAGGTCGAGCAGCCAGGAGCGGATGACGGTGCCCTCCTGCCAGGAGCGGAACACCTCGCGCACGTCGGTGACCGAGTCGACCTTCTCCAGGAGCTCCCAGCCCTCGGCGTAGGCCTGCATCATGGCGTACTCGATGCCGTTGTGGACCATCTTGGAGAAGTGGCCCGCGCCGACCTTGCCGGCGTGCACGAAGCCGAAGTCGCCCTCGGGCTTGAGCGCGTCGAAGACCGGGCGCACCTTCTCGATGTGCTCGGCGTCGCCGCCGACCATCAGCGCGTAGCCGTTCTCCAGGCCCCACACACCGCCGGAGACACCGGCGTCGACGAAGCCGATGCCCTTGGCCGCCAGCTCCTCGGCGTGCTTCTCGTCGTCCGTCCAGCGGGAGTTGCCGCCGTCCACGACCGTGTCGCCGGCCTCCAGCAGGTCGCCGAGTTCGTCGATGACGGTCTGGGTGGGGGCGCCGGCCGGCACCATCACCCAGACCACACGCGGGCCTTCGAGGCTGCTCACGAGTTCGGCGAGGCTGTGGACGTCGGCGAGGTCCGGATTACGGTCGTAGCCGACGACGGTGTGCCCCGCGCGGCGTATGCGCTCGCGCATGTTGCCGCCCATCTTGCCGAGACCGATGAGTCCGAGCTGCATTGTCAGTTCACTTCTTCCGGAGAGTGCGGTAAGCGGCCACGAGGGCGGCCGTGGAGGGATCGAGGCCGGGGACGTCGGCGCCCTCGGTGAGGGCGGGTTCGACGCGCTTGGCGAGCACCTTGCCGAGTTCGACGCCCCACTGGTCGAAGGAGTCGATGTTCCAGAC
>NZ_JBHXDQ010000009.1:0-179944 GCF_042725875.1 Streptomyces sp. NPDC127038
TATCCCGACCTCGCCGGCTCCGACCGAGACGGCACCGACCTCGCCGGCTCCCACCGAGACGACGCCGACCTCGCCGGCCCCGACCGAGACGACGCCCACGTCGCCGGCCCCGACGGCCACCACGCCGACCGGTGAACCCACTGAGCCGACCGAGGACCCCTCTACCGGCAGCAGCACCACCGCTCCCGCGGGGAACGGCACGGGCGGCAACGACGCCGACCCCAACGGCGGGTCCACCACCCAGGAGGAGGGCTCCTCCGCGCTCACCGACACCGGCTCGGACGCCAAGGCGCAGGGCAAGGACGGCGCACTGGCCGAGACGGGTGCGGGTCAGACCGTGTTCCTGCTCGTCGGCGCCGCCACGATGATCGCCGGTGGCATCGGCTTCCGGCTGCTGCCGCGCCTCGCGGGCGGCCGCGGCGGTGCCGCCGCCTGACGCTCCACCCGTACGGCGAAGGGCCCGGAGCAGCTCGCTCCGGGCCCTTTACGGGTTTGCCGGTCCAAGGGGTGACGGCGGGCCGCCACCGCGGCTCTCACACCGTCTGGTGGGCCACCAGCGCCAGCGCCGCGATCAGTACGGCGAGCAGCGCGATCAACGCCATGGGGTTGAGCCCCGCGAAGGGGCTCTCCTGCTGGAGCCGCTCCCGGTTCGCGCGGCAGACGGGGCAGCGGCCCTCGCTGACGGGTGCCGCGCAGTTAGCGCATACCAGTCGGTCGTACGTCATGCGCCGGCCCTCCTTGCGACGTCTCCGCGTACGCAGCTCTCGCACGTACACGTCGCTCTCTTAACGCTGCGGCGAACGCAACCGTTCCCCTACCACTGTGCCAGGTTCCGCGGATTTCGGCGCGGCTCCCCTTCTCATGCCCCGCCCGGAGCAGCGTCAGCCCCTCGGATCGGGTGTGAATCGCGCCTCAGATCCGTGACAAATCGTGCAAGCCGCGCGCAACCGCGTCCGCCGACTGCGCTTGCACACCCGGTTCGCGTATGGTCACGCACACCTACCCCCGGCGACCCGTGGTGCACCCGTGATCCGATTCGACAATGTCTCCAAGGTCTACCCCAAGCAGACCCGCCCCGCTCTCAGGGATGTCTCCCTGGAGGTCGAGCGCGGAGAATTCGTGTTCCTCGTGGGGTCCTCCGGCTCCGGAAAGTCCACCTTCCTGCGGCTGATCCTCCGCGAGGAGCGGACCAGCCAAGGCCAGGTGCACGTCCTGGGCAAGGACCTCGCGCGCCTCTCCAACTGGAAGGTGCCGCAGATGCGCCGCCAGCTGGGGACCGTGTTCCAGGACTTCCGCCTGCTGCCCAACAAGACGGTCGCCGAGAACGTGGCCTTCGCGCAGGAGGTCATCGGCAAGTCCCGCGGCGAGATCCGCAAGTCCGTGCCCCAGGTGCTCGACCTCGTCGGCCTGGGCGGCAAGGAGGACCGGATGCCCGGCGAGCTGTCCGGTGGTGAGCAGCAGCGCGTGGCCATCGCGAGAGCCTTCGTGAACCGGCCCAAGCTCCTCATCGCCGACGAGCCGACCGGAAACCTCGACCCACAGACCTCCGTGGGCATCATGAAACTGCTCGACCGGATCAACCGGACGGGCACCACGGTCCTGATGGCGACGCACGACCAGAACATCGTGGACCAGATGCGCAAGCGCGTCATCGAGCTGGAGAAGGGCCGTCTCGTCCGCGACCAGGCGCGCGGCGTCTACGGCTACCAGCACTGATCATCGTCCACGGAAAGGTCTGAGGAAGACGCCATGCGCGCGCAGTTCGTTCTGTCGGAGATCGGTGTCGGTCTCCGCCGCAACCTGACCATGACCTTCGCGGTCGTCGTCTCGGTCGCCCTCTCGCTCGCCCTGTTCGGCGGTTCGCTCCTGATGAGCGACCAGGTGAACACCATGAAGGGCTACTGGTACGACAAGGTCAACGTCTCGATCTTCCTCTGCAACAAGAGCGACGCCGAGTCCGACCCGCACTGCGCCAGGGGCGCGGTCACCAGCGACCAGAAGAAGCAGATCGTCTCCGACCTGGACAAGATGTCCACGGTCGTGCAGAAGGTCACCTACGAGTCCGCGGACCAGGCGTACAAGCACTACAAGGAGCAGTTCGGCGACTCCCCGCTGGCCAGCTCCCTCACGCCGGACCAGATGCAGGAGTCGTACCGGATCAAGCTGAAGGACCCGGAGAAGTACCAGGTCATCGCGACCGCCTTCGACGGCCGTGACGGCGTGCAGTCCGTTCAGGACCAGAAGGGCATCCTGGACAACCTGTTCGGGCTCCTGAACGGCATGAACTGGGCCGCGCGCGCGGTGATGGCGATGATGCTCGTCGTCGCGCTGATGCTGATCGTCAACACCGTGCGCGTCTCGGCCTTCAGCCGGCGGCGTGAGACGGGGATCATGCGGCTCGTCGGCGCCTCCGGCTTCTACATCCAGGCGCCGTTCATCGCTGAGGCCTCGGTGGCCGGGCTGATCGGCGGCGGTGTCGCCTGCGGATTCCTGCTGATCGCCCGGTACTTCATCATCGACCACGGTCTGGACCTGTCCCACAAGCTCAACCTGATCAACTTCATCGGCTGGGACGCCGTGTTGACCAAGCTCCCGCTCATCCTCGCCACGAGCCTGCTGATGCCCGCGGTGGCCGCGTTCTTCGCCTTGCGCAAGTACCTGAAGGTGTGACGCATCCCAAAAGGGCCGTACCGTCAACCGACGGTGCGGCCCTTCGCGTTGTCCTAGACTCACCGGCATGTCAGGCCGTGACCTGTTCTGCGAGCCCCGCCGCATCCGCCGCGGGGCTGCCCTGACATTGGTGTTCGCGAGTGTCCTCGTCGCCGGAGCGGCGACCGGATCGTTCTCCGACCCCGCCCGCAAGACCCCGGCCCCCGCCCCCGGTTCGGCCTCGGCGCGCCACGACGAGGTCGCCCGCGCCGCCGCCCGGGCCATGGCCGACGGCAAGTCCCCCATGGAGGCCGCGGAACGGGCCGTCAGCCGCAGCGGGGACCGCTGGGGCGCCGTCTACTCCCAGGGCGAGTACGAGGAGTTCGAGGAGGCCCTGGACGGCCAGTACACCGGCGTCGGCCTGTGGGCCCGCCGCGAGAGCGACGGACGCATCGAGGTCACCCGGGTCAGCGACGGTTCCCCCGCGGCCGCCGCGGGCATCCGCAAGGGCGACCTGCTGCGCACCGTCGACGGCTCGAAGGTGGACGGCCGGCCGGTCACCGAGGTGGTCTCGTTACTGCGCGGCGACGCGCAGGACGCGACCGCCGGCACGAAGGTCTCCCTCGGCCTGGAGCGCGGCACGCGGTCGTGGAGCCGGACCCTGCGCCGCGCCCGGCTCTCCACGGACTCCGTGACCGTCGGCAGGCTCCCCGGCGGGGTCACCCTGATCAAGGTCGACGCGTTCACCAAGGGCGTGGGCGACGCCGTGCGGAGCGCCGTCGGGCGGGCTCCGGACAGGGCCGGGATCGTCCTCGACCTGCGCGGCAACTCCGGCGGCCTGGTCGCCGAGGCCGTCGCCACCGCCTCCGTCTTCCTCGACGGCGGCCTCGTCGCCACGTACGACGTGAACGGCGCCCAGCGGGCCCTGCACGCGGATCCCGGGGGCGACACCACCAGACCCCTGGTCGCGCTCGTCGACGGCGGCACGATGAGCGCGGCCGAGCTGCTCACCGGGGCGCTCCAGGACCGTGGACGGGCGGTCGTCGTGGGCTCCAGGACCTTCGGCAAGGGCTCCGTCCAGATGCCGAGCCGGCTGCCCGACGGCTCCGTCGCCGAGCTGACCGTCGGCCACTACCGCACCCCGTCGGGCCGCTCCGTCGACGGCCGGGGCATCACCCCCGACCTGGAGGCGGACAAGGAGTCGCTGGAGCGGGCCGAGACCGTGCTGAGCGGTCTCGGGGACCTTCCCTGACCCGCGAGCCGCCGACCCGGTAATCGGCTTTCCCCCGAGGCCCCCCGTAGTGCGAAAATGGCCAGCACTATGAGCAAGGGAATGTACGTACCGAAGGAGTCCCAGCCCAAGCAGGGCGGGACTGCCGCCAAGGCCAGGGACGGCGAGAAGGGCGGCAAGCGCAAGATCGTCGCGCAGAACAAGAAGGCCCGCCACGACTACGCGATCATCGACACCTACGAGGCGGGGCTCGTCCTGACCGGTACCGAGGTCAAGTCGCTGCGCCAGGGCCGGAGCTCGCTGGCCGACGGGTTCGTCCAGATCGACGGGGGCGAGGCGTGGCTGCACAACGCCCACATCCCGGAGTACAACCAGGGCAGCTGGACCAACCACTCCGCGCGCCGCAAGCGCAAGCTGCTGCTGCACCGCGAGGAGATCGACAAGCTGTCCGTGAAGTCCGAGGAGACCGGCCACACGATCGTGCCGCTCGCCGTGTACTTCAAGGACGGCCGGGCGAAGGCCGAGATCGCGCTCGCCCGCGGCAAGAAGGAGTACGACAAGCGGCAGACCCTGCGGGAGAAGCAGGACCGGCGCGAGTCGGACCGCGCCATCGCGGCGGCCAAGCGGAAGCAGCGCGGCGAGTGACGCCGCGGACGGCCCCGCGGGAATAGGCTGGCACCGTCGTGCGTCGGTCACGTACGATGGCAACGCACCCCGCAGAGGGCGCGGGTTCCTCCCCGGAGGGACCGAGCTTTGAAAAATCAACATGGGGATGATCGGTTTCGACAGCGGCTGTTGAAGCAGGGGAAGCGTGTCGAGGAAGCGGCAATGATCTCGTAAACCATATGTCGCAAAAAATAATCGCCAATTCCAAGAGCGATTCCCAGTCCTTCGCCCTCGCTGCCTAATAAGCAGTGAGTGAGGGACCCTTAATGGGTGTCAGCCCGGGAGTGTTCCCGACCCGGACCCTGGCATAATCTAGGGGACTAAACCATCGAGCCCGGTCACGGGGTTCGCTGGGAAATCAAACAGTGGCTGAGCCCGTCGGCGACTTGTTCGCGTGATCGCCGGGGCTGAGAAAATCGCAGCGAACTGCACACGGAGAAGCCCTGATTTTGCACCGTTGGACGCGGGTTCGATTCCCGCCATCTCCACTCATCCCATGTTTTAATTGAATATCGTGACGAAGGCCCCGCTGCCGAGCAGCGGGGCCTTCGTCGTTCCCTCCGGGACTTCAGCGAGCTTTTCCGCCCCCGGGAATCCCGCGTGCGGGTGCGGTGCTCGCCCGTTCCGTCAGCCGGGGAGTGAGCAGGGTCGCCTCGGGGCAGGGCGTGCCGTCCAGCTTCCCCATCAGCAGATCGACCGCCCGCGCGCCGACCTCGGCGGACGGGATGGCGATCGAGGTGACCGGGACGCGCAGGCTCTCTGCGAGCTCGTCCGGACAGATCGCGGTGACGGACAGATCCTCGGGAACCCGCAGACCGAGCTGCTCGAAGGCGTCGATCAGCGGTTCGAGGACCGGCTCGTTGTGGACGACGACGCCCGTCAACGCGGGCTGCTCGCGCAGGAGTTGCTCGGCCATCCGGCGGGCCGCCGCCGGCGAGGCCGCGCACGGACGGACGGAGGAGGCGAGGCCGTTGCGGTCGGCGGCCGCCGTGAACCCCTGCACCACCCGCTGCGCGAACGCCGTGCCCCGCACGTACACCTCGGGCGGCGAGCCGACCAGCGCGACCACCCGGTGCCCGAGCCCCGCGAGCCGTTCCACGCACAGCTCGCCGGCCGCCTTGAAGTCCAGGTCGATACAGGTGAGCCCGTCGGGCGCGGCCGGGAAACCGATGAGGACCGACGGCCGGTCCAGCGCGCGCAGCAGCGGCAGCCGGGGGTCGTGCAGCTGTACGTCCATCACGATCAGCGCGTCCACCAGCGCGGTGTCCGCGACCCGGCGCAGGCCCTCCTCGCCCTCCTCCTGGGTGAGCAGCAGGACGTCGTGGTCGTGCAGCCTGGCCGCCGTCACCACCGACACCGCGAACTGCATCACCACCGGCACATGGATGCCCGCCCGCAGCGGCACGACCAGCGCCAGCACGTTCGACCGGCTGCTCGCCAGCGCCCTGGCCCCCGCGTGCGGGCGGTAGCCGAGCCGGCGGATGCTCTCCTCGACGCGCCGCCGGGTCGCCTCGGAGATCGGCCGCTTGCCGCTGAGGGCGTAGGAGACCGTGCTCGGGGACACCCCGGCGTGCCGCGCCACATCGGTGATCTTGACCATCGCTACGCCTCCAGACCGAGGGAGAGGGAACCCGTCCCGGCGCGGGCCCGGACCTCGCGCCCGTCCGCGGCCAGTCCCCAGGGCGCGGACGGATCGGAGCAGGACGCGCGCAGGACAGTCCCCTCGCGCACGACGGTGAAGGTCACCGGACCCACCCGCACCGTGACCTCCGCTCCCGGCTCCAGGCCGTACGCGCGCAGGGTGACCCCGTCCGCGTGGTCGTAGTCGGGGCGGTCGTCCACCGCGCCGACCGGGATCACCGCGCCCGGCCGCACCAGCAGCGGCACGCTCAGGAAGCCGTGCCGCTCGCGCACCCAGCGCGGTCCGGTCACGGGCGGCCCGCCGAGGTAGGGGGTCCAGGTGCCCTCGGGCACGTAGTACGAGACGTCGCCCTCGTCGCTGAAGACGGGCGCGACCAGCAGGTCGGGGCCGAGCATGTACTGCCGCTCCAGATGCGCGCACCCCGGATCGTCCGGGAACTCCAGGACCATCGCCCGCATCATCGGCACGCCCTCCGCGTGGGCGGTGCGGGCGGCCTCGTACAGATACGGCATGAGGCCGAGCTTGAGGCGGGTGAACAGCCGCAGGACGTCGACGGCCTCCTCGTCGAACAGCCAGGGCACGCGGTACGAGGACGAGCCGTGCAGCCTGCTGTGCGAGGACAGCAGTCCGAAGGCGATCCACCGCTTGAACAGCGCGGGCGACGGTGTCCCCTCGAAGCCGCCGATGTCGTGGCTCCAGAACCCGAACCCCGACATGCCGAGGCTGAGGCCGCCGCGCAGCGACTCGGCCATCGACGCGTACGTCGCCTCGCAGTCGCCGCCCCAGTGCACCGGGAACTGCTGGCTCCCCGCGGTCGCGGAACGGGCGAAGACGACCGCCTCGTCCTCCCCGCGGTGTTTGCGCAGCACGTCGAAGACGGTCCGGTTGTAGAGGTACGTGTAGTAGTTGTGCATGCGCTCCGGGTCGGAGCCGTCGGCGTAGGCCACGTCCACCGGGACCCGCTCGCCGAAGTCGGTCTTGAAGCAGTCGACGCCCTGGTCGAGCAGGGCCTCCAGCTTGGAGGCATACCAGTCCCGGGCGGCCGGGCTGGTGAAGTCGACCAGGGCCATCCCCGGCTGCCACAGGTCCCACTGCCACACGCTGCCGTCGGGCCGCCTCAGCAGATGCCCCAGCGCCCGGCCCTCGGCGAACAGCGGCGAGCGCTGCGCGATGTACGGGTTGATCCAGACGCTGATCCGCAGCCCCTTGTCCTTCAGCCGCGCGAGCATGCCCTCCGGGTCGGGGAACACCCTCGGGTCCCAGCGGAAGTCGCACCAGTTGAACTCGCGCATCCAGAAGCAGTCGAAGTGGAAGACGGACAGCGGCAGTTCACGCTCCCGCATGCCGTCGATGAAGGAGGTGACGGTGTCCTCGTCGTAGGAGGTGGTGAAGGAGGTCGACAGCCACAGGCCGAAGGACCACGCGGGCGGCAGCGCCGGACGGCCGGTGAGCGCGGTGTACTTGCGCAGGATGTCCTTCGGGGTCGGACCGTGGATGACGTAGTACGTCAGCTCCTGCGTCTCGGCGCTGAACTGGACCCGGGACACCGCCTCCGAGCCGACCTCGAAGGAGACCCGGCCCGGATGGTCGACGAAGACGCCGTAGCCCGCGTCCGTCAGATAGAACGGCACGTTCTTGTAGGCCTGTTCGGTGGCGGTGCCGCCGTCCGCGTTCCACATGTCCACCACCTGGCCGTTCTTGACCAGCGGCCCGAACCGTTCGCCGAGGCCGAAGACCCGGGTGCCGACCCCGAGGTCCAGCTGCTCGCGCAGATAGTGGGCGCCGGCCGCGTCACGCATGATGCCCATGCCCTTGGGACCGCTGCCGGTGAGGGTGCGGCCGTGCGCGAGGAAGTCGAGGTGCCACGGGGCGGTGCGCGAGATGCGCACGGACAGGGCGCCCGAGGTCAGGGTCGCGTGGTCGTCGTCGTACTCCGTGTGCGGGGTGAACTCGCCCCCGCGCAGCCCGAACCGGGGTCCCCGCGGCTCCTCGCCCTGGAAGTGGGTGAAGGTGACGCCGATGACGCCGGGCATCGGCGCGTGGGCGCGGAGCGTGACGACCGGCCCCTTCAGCAGGTCGCCGCGGTGCCGGATGGGCTGGGTCGGCGCGTGGATCTCCAGGCCGTCCGGCCCCGAGGTCACATCCAGCACCTCGACCGGGTGGGCCGCGCTGACGCCCTCGCGCAGCAGCCAGTAACCGTCGGTGAACTTCACTCTCGTACCCCCTACTTGACTGCGCCGACGGCGATACCGCGGGTCAGGGTCCGCTGGAAGAGCAGGAAGAAGACGACGGCGGGCAGCACGCCGAGGAGGGCGGCCGCGTTCGTCATCGTGGCGTCCATCAGGCGCTGCCCCTGGAGGACGCCGAGGGCCACGGACACCGTCTGGTTGTCGTTGGAGATCAGCATGACCAGTGGCAGCAGGAACTCGTTCCACGTCCAGATGAAGAAGAAGACGAGGAGCACCCCGATCGTGGGACGGCTGACCGGGACCACGATCCGCCACAGCACCTGCCACGTGTTCGCCCCGTCGATCCGCGCGGCCTCGATGATCTCGCGCGGGAACCGTGCGAGGACGGAGGAGAGGAGATAGGTGCCGAAGGCCGTCTGGATCACCGTGAACACGATGATCACGCTGAGTCTCGTGTCGTAGAGGCCGGCCTCCTTGCTCAGGTAGTAGAGCGGGTAGACCAGCGTCTCCTGCGGCAGGGTGTTCGCGAGGACGAAGAACGCGAGCACCCAGGTGCGGCCCCTGATCCGGCCGATGCCGATCGCGTAGGCGTTCAGGACGGACAGCACCGCGGCCCCGGCCGCCACCGAGCCGGAGATCAGCACCGAGTTGAGGAGCTTCCGCCCGAAGTCGACGCGCTGCCAGAAGTCCTCGATCCCGCCGAGATAGAGGCCGTGCGGCAGGCTGAGCGGGCCGTGTGCGGAGTACTCGGCGGGCGACTTGACCGCGTTGAGGGCCACGATCGCGAACGGCAGCACCATGAACAGCGCGCCGACGACGAGCGCCACGAGCACGGGGTAACGGCGGAGGGCGGTCATGCGCGGGCCCCTTCCTCGGCGTCCTCGGCGCGGACCTGGAACCGCAGCCCGACCAGCGCCAGCGCCAGGACGATCACGGTCAGGACGGTGGAGATCGCGGCGCCGTAGCCGACCTGGGTCTTCTCGAAGAACGTCGTGAAGGAGAAGTACGACGGCACGTCGGTGGCGCCCCCGGGACCGCCCTTGGTCAGGACGTAGACCGCCCCGAACACCTTCAGCGCGGCGATCGTGCACCACAGCAGGACGACCGAGATCTCCGGGCGGATCTGCGGCAGTGTGATGTGCCAGAACCGCCGCCACCAGCCCGCGCCGTCCAGTTCGGCCGCCTCGTACAGCTGCGGGTCCACGCGTTGCAGCCCCGCCATGAAGACCACGAGCGGGAAGCCGAGCTGGACCCACACCATCACGCCCATGACGGCGTAGAGCGCGAGATCGGGGTCACCCAGCCAGTCCTGCTGCCAGGAGCCCAGACCGACGGCCTTGAGCAGTTCGTTCAGTGATCCGTTGTCGGGCGCGAGGATCCAGCTCCACACGATCCCGGCGACGGCGATCGGCAGCACCTGGGGCAGGTAGTAGCAGGCCCGGAGCACGGCCGCCGTCCGCGTCCCGAAGTGCTTGGCCACGAAGTCGAACAGGGCGGCCGCCAGGACCAGTCCGAGGGCGGTCGGTACGAGGGCCATCGCGACGACCATGGACAGGCTGTGCCGGAAGGACGCCCAGAACTCGGAATCGCTCAGCAGCTCACGGTAGTTGGCGAGTCCGGCCCACGAAGGGGTGCCGACCCCCTGCCAGTCGGTGAAGCCGATCCCGGTGTTCATCAGGAACGGCACGACGACGACGGCCGTGAAGGCCAGCGCGCCGGGCAGCAGGAACAACGCGTAGGAGGTGCGCGGGCGGCTCGGGCGACCGGCCCTGGCCTTCGGACCGGTCACCCGCCCGCCGCGTTCGGCGGTCACCGTCATTGCTGCGGTACGCCCTTGTCGTACGCCTTCTGGAGGTTGTCCAGGTAGGCGCCGGGCTTCTCGCTGCCGGTGATCAGCTTCTGCGTCTCGGAGACGAGGGTGTCGTAGAAGCCCGCCACCGGCCAGTCCGGGTAGAAGGCGAGCCCGTCACGTCCCGAGAGGGTGTTGTAGTCGGAGATCAGCGTCTTGGTCCTGGCGTCGGTGATCGCCGAGGTGTCCGCGGCCACCGGGACACCGCCCTTGTTGCCCAGCAGGTTCTGGATCTTCTTCGACATGGTGATGTCGATGAAGTCGTAGGCCAGTTCCTTGTTCTTGGCGCCCTTGGGGACCACCCACAGGTTGCCGCCGGAGCCCAGGGTGAGGTTCGAGCCCGGGAACAGGCCGGAGTCCCAGTCGAATTTCGCCTCGGACTCGAAGCGGCCGTACCACCAGCTGCCGGAGAACAGGATCGGCGACTTGCCCTGGATCCAGGAGACGCCCGCGTCCTCGGCCTTGGTGCCGCTGGAGGTCTTGGCGATGTAGCCCTTCTTCACCCAGTCGGCGAAGGTGTTCGCCGCGTAGGTCCAGGCCGCGTCGTGGAAGTCCGTCTTTCCCTTGTACAGCTCGTACTTGTCGACCCAGGAGCGGTCGGCCCTGGAGAGGGCGAGCTGGTAGAGGTACTGCTGGGCCATGTACTCGGCGCCGGAGTTGGCGAGCGGGGTGACGCCCTTCGCCACGAACTTGTCCATCGCGGAAGTCAGTTCGTCGTACGTGGTGGGCTGGGCGATCCCGTACTTCTTGAACAGGTCCTTGTTGTAGAAGACCATCGTGTACTCGGCGTAGTCGGGCACGCCGTACCACTTGCCGGAGCCCATGACGCCGTTGGCGTCGTACTGGCTGGTGGTCCTCACGCCGGCGCTGAGCTTCTTGTCCCAGCCGCGCTTGGCGGCCTCGGCCGTCAGGTCGGTCAGCAGCCCCTGCTTGGACAGGAGTCCGGCGGTCGCGTTGCCCTTGTTGTACTCCATGATGTCGGGCGCGTCGTTCGAGTTGAGGACCATGGGCGCCGTCTTCTGGATCTGCTCGAAGCCCTTCTCCTCGAACTTCACCTTCACGCCCGGGTGTTGCGCCTCGAATTCCTTGATGGCCGCGTTCCAGGCCACCCCCATCGCGCTGTCCGGCCCCTCGTAGTGCCACAGCTTCAGCGTCTTGCCGTCGGAGGAACCACCGTCGGAGCTGCCGCAGGCCGTCGCCAGCAGGGCACCCGTCAAGGTCACCGCCACCGCCGCCGCCAGACGTCTTCTTGTCGTCAACATCCACTGCCTCCAGGGGAGTTGGATGGGTACCGGACCGTCCCGCACCACTCGTCGAATCGATTCGACACGGGACGTCGAAGCGCTTCGACGGGGGAAGGTAGGGGGGTGCCGCGAACAGGTCAATGGGTTGAACCGGAATTGTGGACGCGGTTCGACGGGTCGGACAACGGGGTGCGGGCCGGGCGGACCGCGAGGCGCGTCCTCGCGCCCGGCACGGCGATCGCCAGCGCGGTCGCCGCCGCCGCGACCGGGACCGCGAATCCGGCGGCCGGCGACAGGTGCTCGGCCATCCAGCCGCCCGCCGCCGAGCCCCCGGCTATCCCGCCCAGCAGACCGGTCACCGCGAGCGTCATGCCCTCGTTCAGCCGGCCCTCGGGGGTGCGCCGCTGGACCAGCGTCATCCCGGTCACCATCGTCGGGGCGGTCGCCATGCCGGCCACGAGCAGCGCACCCGCGAGAACCACGAGCGAGCCGGTGAGCCGGACCGCGAGGAGGGGCAGCGTCAGCAGGACCGCCATCGCGCCGACGCACACCGCGTAGCGCCGCGCCGCGAGCACGTCGGTGCGCAGCGGGGCACCGCGCCGCATCGCGCCGAACACCAGACCCGCCCCGCACGACCCGGCCGCCTGGAGGGCGAGCACCACGCCCGCCGCGGAGGGGTGTCCCCGCTCGTCCGCGAACGCGATCGTCGCCACCTCCATCGCCCCGAACACCGCGCCGGTGGCCAGGAAGGAGAGGAGCAGCGGAGGCATTCCGGGCGCGAGACCGGGCGACCCGGAGACCGCGGCCCGCCGGGGCGGCGGCTGCGTCGAACGCTGCGCGGCGAAGAGCAGGACGCCCGTCATCAGCAGCGCGCACCCCACGAGCATGCCCGCCTCCGGGGCCACCGCCCCGCACAGGAACGCCGCGAGGACCGGGCCCAGCATGAAACAGAGCTCGTCCACGGCCTGTTCGAAGGAGTTCGCGGTGTGGAGCGCCGCCGCGTCACCCCGCAGCAGATGCGCCCAGCGCGCCCGGGACATACCGCCGGTGTTGGGGGTCGTGGCGGTGGCGGCGTACGCGGCGAACAGCGCCCAGTCGGGCGCGCCGAAGCGCACGCACGCCACCAGCCCCGTCCCGCCGAGCAGCGCGAAGGCGGTCGCGGGCACGGCCACCCGGGCCTGCCCGTACCGGTCCACGAGCCGCGCGGTCCAGGGAGCGACCACGGCCGTCGTGGCGAGCCCCGTCGCGGTGACGGCACCGGCGAGCGCGTACGAGCCCCGGGCGCCGGCGATCATGATGACCGCGCTCACGCTGAACATGCCCATGGGCAGCCGGGCGACGAGGTTCCCGAGAGTGAAGGCGAGGGCGCCGGGCAGCGCGAACAGACGGCGGTACGGGGTGAGCGGTGACATGGGTGAACCGTCGCCCGGCGCCCAGGGAACGGTCCAACACTTACCCCGTCGCCATTCACGCACCTGCGTTGTAGATTCACGTGATGCCAGGTCAACGCCCCTTTCCCGGTCATCTCGACCTCCGTCTGCTGCGCGCCTTCCTCGCGGTGGCCGAGGAGCTGCACTTCACCCGTGCCGCCGCCCGCCTGTACGTCGCCCAGCAGTCCCTGAGCCGTGACATCCGGCGGCTGGAGCGCGAACTCGGGGCGGAGCTGTTCGTCCGGACGACCCGGCAGGTGACACCGACGGTGGACGCCGAGCGGCTGCTGCCGTACGCCCGCCGGGTGCTGGAGGCGCACGACGCGCTGCTCGACGCCTTCGGCCGGCCCGGCGGCGAGGAGAGGCCGCTGCTCGTCGACGTGAACACCGCGGGTCTGGTCTCCAGCCGCGTCCTCGGCCGGGCGCGCTCCCTCGCCCCCGGCAGCGAACTGATGGCCCGTTACGAGAGCGGGCTCACGGGCGCGGCCGCGGACATCCTGGCCGGGCGGCTCGACGTGTCGTTCGGACGGTTCGCGGGACTCGACCCCGCGGTCAGGGCCCGCCTGGAGCAGCGGCTCGTGCGCTACGAGCCGATGGCCGTCGTCCTGCCGGAGGACCACCACCTCGCCGCCCTGGACGCGGTTCCGCTGTCCGCGCTCGCGGGCGAGACGGTGTACGCGGGGGCGGGGAACCCCCGGACCCTGGAGTGGACCGACCTGGCACATCACCTGTTCGAGGGACGGGGCATCAGACTCGCGTCACCCGCACCGGTGGCCGTGGGCGCCGAGGAATTCCGGCGGATCATGGCGAAGCGGCGGATTCCCGTTCTGGCCGTGGTGGAGTTTCCGGCCATGCCCGGCTCGGTGTCGAGACCCCTGATCGACCCCGTTCCCCTGTCGCCGGTGTCACTTGTGTGGCGCAAGGGACTCGCCCATCCCGGGATCGATGCGCTCATACGGGCCGCCGCCGAACTCGCGAGCGAAGAAGAGTGGCTACTGAGTCCCCAGGAAGGGTGGATTCCAGCCACTGATGCTCTTGTCTTCACTCCCCGTGCATAAGTCGTAGCGCAGGGGTCCCCTGCTTGCGCTACATTCTTCGTCCGGGCGGGATGTGATATTGGGGCGTTTGGGGCGGGCGGGGGCCCGGTCTAGACGGTATCGACAGTATGTGCCCGGAGTTGTCGCGCACCCGTGAACCGTCCCCTGAGGGGATGCTCGTGCGCGCAGGTAACTGGCGGAAAGACGCCCGGCCGGCTGAGCGCAAAAACGATCAGCCGGGCAGATCTCGGGCCGACCCGTCACCGGGGCGACACGTCGGGGCGAGGTGCGCCCGGCCGACGCCCGGCAGAACGAATCGCGTGGCCGGAATTGGGAGTTGGCATCAGTCCAGAGCGTGGGGAACGCGCCGAACGAGCAGTCGGCGGACGTCCCGAGCGAATCCCGGAGCCGGAGGCCGAACTGCTCGTCGGCCGTTTGGCGGAGACGGAAGTGCTGCCCGGCCGTCGGCCCGAGACGGGGCCGGCGTCCGAGCGGGAGCCGATGGCGTGGCCGGGCTCCGGCGGCACGGCGACGGTGAGGCCGAGGCCCCTGGCGCGTACGTCCCCGGCCCGGTTCCACTTCACCGACGCCCCCTCCGCCAAGGGCGGGCCGCACTCCCGCGGCGGGGTGGTGACCGAACGGCTTCCCGGAGGGGCGGCGGACAACTCCGTTGCACCGCCCGGTTCCTGGGACACCTCGGACCAACTCGCGGACGGCCGCGACCCGGACGAGGTCCTGATCGAACTCGGCGGCGCGGACCCCGGGTTGAAGGGCCGACGGGGCCGAGCGGGCCGACCAGGCCGAGAACGCGGAGGGCACGGAGGGCGCCGACCGGGTGAGCCGGGTGAGCCGGGTGGACCGGACGGGCCGGATGCTTCGGGTGGACCGGGTGGACCGGGCCCGGACACCCGTGCTGCCGCGGAGAGTTCGGACGGCGGCCCCGTCTTCGTCGACGCGTCCGGCCGCCGCCGAACCCGCTTCCGCCGCCTCGGCATGTTCGTCGCCGCGGCCTGCGCGGTCTACGCCGTCGTGATCGTCGCCACGCTGCTGTCGGGAAGCTCGGACGCGCCCTGGCTGCCGGTACCCGGCCAGGAGAAGGACACCCCGGCGGGCCAGGTCAAGACCTCGCCCCTGCCCACCCGGTCGGTGCACCCGCCCGGCAGGGGCGCCGTACCCGCACCCGGCGCGGTGGCCAGGGCCGCTGACGGAACGACACCCTCGGCCACCCGGCCGGCGTCGCCCGACGCCTCCGCGAGCGCCGGTGCCGCGGGCGCGTCCGGCGACCCGAAGCCCAGTACGTCGGCGTCGAAGAAGCCGAAGCCCGGTGTCAGCACCAAGGCCCCCGGCCCCGGACCGAAACCGTCCTCCTCCGCGGACGGCCAGCCCTCGGCCCCCGCCACGGCCACCACTCCCGGTGGCACGCCCGCCCCCACGGAGAGCACGGGCACCACGGGCTCCACCGGAGCGGGGGCCGTACCCAATGGGTGACCTCCGCCCGCGCGCGACCGTCCGGCAGAACCGTGCTTTCGCCACGGTGTCCGGAGCGGTGGCGAACCCCGTACGGCACCCGCTCACGACCGGGCCCGGATCCCCCGGCTCCCCGTACGCACGCCCCCTCCCGCTTCCGGAGAACCGTTTCTGATGTCCCGCACCAGCCGACACGGGCCGTCGCCCGGCACGCCGGGAGACGGCCCCCGAACCATCGCCCGGCGGGGCCGTGACGTCCGGCGCCGCCGCCTGCCCATGCGCTTCCTGCTGCCCGTCCTCGTCCTGGTCGCGCTGATCGCGATGCTGATGCTGCGCGGCTATGTGCACAGCGAGATCCTCGCGGACCACCGCGTCCGGCCCGAGGCGGCCACGGACAAGGTGCCGGAGAAGATCCTCGACGGCGGCCCGGTCATCGACACCCGCAGCGGCCGTACGACCAGCCTCAGCGTCCCCGACCACCGTCTCGTCCTCACCTTCGACGACGGACCGGACCCGACCTGGACCCCCAAGGTCCTGGACGTCCTGAAGGCGAACCACGCCCACGCCGTCTTCTTCGTCACCGGCACCATGGCCTCGCGCTACCCGGGTCTCGTCGAACGGATGGTGAGGGAGGGGCACGAGGTCGGCCTGCACACCTTCAGCCACCCCGACCTCTCGTACGAGTCCAAGAGCCGGATCGACTGGGAGCTGTCGCAGAGCCAGCTGGCGCTGGAGGGGGCGGCGGGCATCCGCAGCTCCCTCTTCCGCCCCCCGTACTCCTCCTTCGCCGACGCCATGGACGACAAGTCCTGGCCGGTGACCCAGTACGTCGGAACCCGCGGCTACATCACCGTCGTCAACAACACCGACAGCGAGGACTGGCGCAAGCCGGGCGTCGAGGAGATCATCCGCCGGGCCTCGCCCAAGGGCGGCAAGGGTGCCGTCGTCCTGATGCACGACTCCGGCGGCGACCGCCACCAGACCGTCCAGGCGCTGGCCGAGTTCATCCCCCGGCTCCAGAGCCAGGGCTACCGGTTCGACAACCTCACCGAGGCGCTCGACGCACCGAGTGCGAACACCCCGGTGACCGGACTCGACCTGTGGAAGGGCAGGGCCTGGATCTTCCTCGTCCAGGCGTCGGAGAAGGTCACCGACGCCCTGGTCGTCGGGATCGCCGTCATCGGCGTGCTGGTCCTCACCCGCTTCGGGATGATGCTGCTGCTCTCCGCGGTGCACGCCCGCCGGGTCCGGCGCGGGGACTTCCGCTGGGGCACGGCCCCGGTCACCGAACCGGTGTCGGTGCTGGTCCCGGCGTACAACGAGGCCAAGTGCATCGCGAACACGGTGAACTCCCTCGGGGCGAGCGAGCACCCCCTGGAGATCATCGTCATCGACGACGGGTCGAGCGACGGCACCGCCCGCATCGTCGAGGACCTCGGCCTGCCCAACGTACGCGTCCTGCGCCAGCCCAACGGCGGCAAGCCCGCGGCCCTCAACCGGGGTCTGGCGAACGCCCGTCACGACATCGTCGTGATGATGGACGGCGACACCGTCTTCGAACCGGAGACCGTCCGCGAACTCGTCCAGCCCTTCGCGGACCCCGGGGTCGGCGCGGTCGCGGGCAACGCCAAGGTCGGCAACCGGGACTCGCTCATCGGCGCCTGGCAGCACATCGAGTACGTGATGGGCTTCAACCTGGACCGCCGCATGTACGACATCCTGCGCTGCATGCCGACGATCCCGGGCGCGGTCGGAGCCTTCCGCCGCTCGGCCCTGGAACGCGTCGGCGGCATGAGCGACGACACGCTGGCCGAGGACACCGACGTCACGATGGCCCTGCACCGCGACGGCTGGCGCGTCGTCTACGCGGAGCGGGCGCGTGCCTGGACCGAGGCCCCGGAGTCCGTCCAGCAGCTGTGGTCCCAGCGCTACCGCTGGTCGTACGGCACCATGCAGGCGATCTGGAAGCACCGCCGCGCCCTGGTCGACCGGGGCCCCTCGGGGCGCTTCGGCCGGGTCGGCCTGCCGCTGGTGTCCCTGTTCATGGTCCTGGCCCCGCTCCTCGCGCCCCTGATCGACATCTTCCTCCTGTACGGGGTCGTCTTCGGCCCGACCGGGAGGACGATCGTCGCCTGGGCCGCCGTCCTCACCGTCCAGGCGGTCTGCGCGGCGTTCGCGTTCCGTCTGGACAAGGAACGCATGTCCCATCTGATCTCGCTCCCCCTCCAGCAGATCCTCTACCGGCAGTTGATGTACGTCGTCCTGCTCCAGTCCTGGATCACCGCACTGACCGGCGGCCGGCTGCGCTGGCAGAAGCTGCGGCGCACGGGTGTGGTGGGGGCGGCGCCGGGATCGGTCCCGCAGCAGCCGGTGGCACACGCCGGGAACGAACGGAGGCCGGTCGGATGACCACGCACGAGTACCCGGCGGGAGCGACCCCGCCCCTGGGCACCCCCGGGCCGGCGGTCCCGTACCCGCGGGCGAAGACGGAGGCGGAGGCGGGCCAGGACGAGAGGCCGGCCCCGCGCCGCGCCGGCCGTGACCGCTATCTGGACCTGCTCCGCTCCATGGCGCTGGTCCGCGTGGTCGTCTACCACCTGCTCGGCTGGGGCTGGCTGTCGGTCCTCTTCCCCTCCATGGGGGTGATGTTCGCGCTGGCGGGCTCCCTGATGGCGCGCTCGCTGAGCCGCCCGGCCCTCGGCGTGGTCCGGGGCCGGCTGAGGCGACTGCTGCCCCCGTTCTGGGCGTTCGGCGCGGTGGCCCTGGCCATGATGTTCCTGGCCGGCTGGAACCCCGCGAAGGACCCCGACCTCGGCGGCACCTGGGGCATGGTCGACCTGCTCAACTACATCGTGCCGGTCGGCGCCCCTCCGTTCCCCTGGCACCTCGGCTCCCCGTCGGGCCTGCTGGAGGACACCTGGGCGGTGCAGGGCGCGGGCGTGCTCTGGTACCTGCGCGCCTATCTGTGGTTCGTGGTCGCGTCCCCGTTCATGCTGTGGGCGTTCCGCCGTGCTCCGTGGGTGACCGTGCTGGCCCCGCTCGCGATGACGGCGGTGGTCGGCACCGGGCTGGTCACGATCCCCGGCGAGACGGGCAACGCCGTCACCGACTTCGCCGTCTACGGGGGCTGCTGGATCCTGGGGTTCGCCCATCACGAGGGGGCGCTCGTGAAGGTCCCGCGCTACCTCGCCGTCTCGTGCTCGGCCCTGATGATGGCCTTCGGGCTGTGGTGGGCCTCGGGTCATCTGGGCCCCGACGGCTGGGACCTGAACGACATCCCGCTGGCCGACGCGATGTGGTCCTTCGGCTTCGTGGTGATCCTGCTCCAGTACAGCCCGTCCTGGCGGGAGCTGCCGGGCCGCCTCGCCCGCTGGGACAAGCTGGTCACGCTGTCCAACAACCGCGCGGTCACGATCTACCTGTGGCACAACATGCTGATCATGGCCACGGTCCCGATCCTCGACCAGCTGTACAACCTTCCCTTCATGGGGAGCGACGCGGCGACGTCGGCCCTCGACGCCACCTACACCCTGTGGATGTTCGTACTGGTGTGGCCGCTGATCGGCCTGACCATCCTGGCCTTCGGCTGGATCGAGGACATCGCGGCCCGGCGCGCTCCGCGTCTGTGGCCCAACGGATCCAAGAGCCGCGGCTCCCGGGCGCGGCCCTAGTCCGTTCACCTGACGCCGTCACTCGATCGGGGGTTTCAAGAGGGAGGTTTTCGTACTTGATGCACCTCTATGCCCCTCTATGTTCCGCCTCTCGGCCCCCTTTGTCCCGAAACGACCCTGTCGGCTTCGGCTAGCGTCGCAGCGCACTCGCCGAGATCCGGGAGGAGTGGAGGGCGTGGCGGAACGGCTGGCCGTCGACGGTGACGAGCTGTCGCACTTCATGAAGATGCTCAGGGCGTCGACCGAGTCGCTGCGGGGCCTGCGCAAAGCGCTGGCGGACGCCACGGTCAGCGGTCTGGGCACGGAGGATCTCGACGGTGCCTGCGAGGACTTCCAGGACGACTGGAGGTACGGCGCCGACCGGATCGGCGAGCAGACCGAGGCCCTGGCGAAGATCATCGGCAAGAGCCGGGACAGCTACCGCGAGGTGGACGAGGCCCTGGAACGGGCCCTGAGGAAGGCCGGGAACGGCGGGGGCGGCGGTACGAGGTGACCCCGCGCGACCCCCACCCCGACTACCCCCATCTCGGGTTCGACCCGGTGCCCGGCAGTACGGAGACCGTGCGCGGCCTGCGGGGGAAGCTCACCGGGTGCGTGGCGGTCCTCGAAGAGACGCACGGGCTCGTCACCCGGCTGATGGACGGCAGCTGCTGGAAGGGCGACGCGGCCGTCGCCTTCCGCGAGCAGCTCGACGGCGGGCCGCTGCCGCTGAACCTGAGGAACGCGGCCCGCTCCATCCGCAAGGCGGCAGGTCAACTCGGCCGCTGGGAGGACGAACTGGACGACTTCCAGCGACGCGCGAAGCGGCTCGAACAGGACGCGCGGGACGCGCAGGGTGCGGTGGACCGGGCCAAGGGGCATGCCGCCAAGGCGGGGGACAGTCCCGATCTGGACGGCAAGGGCGCCGCGTACGACGACGCTCGGAAGGCGCTGACCAAGGCGGAGTCGGCGATGACGGACGCGGAGGACGCTCTGCGCGGGATCCGCCGGGCGGCGCGTGAGCTCGCCGAGGAACACGAGCGGCGGGCTCGGCTGAGGGCGGGCAAGATCCGCGACGCCACGGAGAAGCTGGCGCCGCATGAACCGGGCTGCTTCGACTCGGCCCTCGACTGGATCACCGAAAACCTCCCGGACATCCTGAGCACGCTGGGGGCGGTCATCGGGTTGGTCGCGTTGTTCGTGGTTTCGGGTGGGACGGCAGCGGCGGTGCTTTTGCTGGCGACCGCTGCGTTGAGCGGAACGTCTTTGGCATTGCGGGTATTCGGTGATCCGACGTTGCGTGAATCGCTGTGGGACGGATTCACCAAGGGAGAGTTCGACACCGACTTCTGGTGCAACCTGGTCACGGTGGGGGGCGACGCACTGGGCCTGCTTCCCGGAGTTGGTGCAGTCGGCAAGGGGGCCGCAATCGCAGCGCGAGCGACCGGTGAGGCGGGAGAGGTCTTGACCCTCAGCGAGCGGGCAGCTCGATTCGGCAGCGAAACCATGGGGCACGCGAAGTCCATTGCGGAACTCGACAACGCATTGCTCGGTTTCACCGTGCGAGGTGCTCGCGCCGCGCCGATCGCCAGGGCGGTCGAGGTCACATCGGCCTCGATCGGTGTCGGTACCGCCGGGTTCGGATTGGCCACAGCGGCCGTCGACACCGATGACGACGAGCTCAAGGACGGTTCCGTGGCCAGTATCGACGGAGCGCGACTCGGCCTTGATGTCGGGGGACTTGTCAGTCTTGCCCGCCACGTCTTCTGAGCCGGAAGGGAGACCTTTGTGAAACCGACGGACTACCGCACTGCCTGGGACCATCCACCGACGAGGCGGGCCTGGGTTCTACACATGGTCATGATTGCGGGGCGTCTGATCGGCTGGCTCGCCACCTGGGTCGGAAGCCTCATCTTGATCGTGGCAACACCCCGTTGGATCGGTTGGTTGTTCCTCGTGCTCCTCGTCTACGCAACCTTCCGGACGATCCTCCAACTCGCCTACATTCAGCCCTCCGTTTCTATTCAGCGTGTGCTTTGGGAGTACCCCTGGCAGGTTCTGGAGGGTGTTCCCCGGGGGCGGAACAGGCATCCGGAGGTGGAAGAGAACGAGATGTGGCTGGAGTTGCCCAATCCGGAGGTGCCCGGGGAGCGGATTCCGCTGTTGTTCCTTTCCGGGATGCGGACCTTCTGGTGGATGCGACGGTTCGGCACGGCCCGGACGAAGCCGGAACTGAAGGCCGAGATCGAACCGCTCTGGTTCGCGGGCGACCCCCGCTTCATCGCCGTCGTCGCCGCCCCCACCCGCAACGGCAGCGCCCCCAAACGGCTCCACCTGCTGTACCAGCGCACGGCCACGGGACGCCGGGGTGTCGAGCCGGCCGACTGGAACGCGAGCCCCGCCGCCCTCGAACGGGCCCGCCGCTGCGGCGCCCACGTCCCCGACGCGGTACGCCCGCACGCGCGTCCCCACTGACCCGTACCCGGCAGGAATCGATGACCACGGCTCCCCATTTCACCGTCGCGGACTCGGCCGCGGACCCCGAGGCCGAGATCTGGTTCGCGGAACCCGCCGGCTTCACCGCCGTTCCCCTGGACGCGTTGCTCCCCGCGCCGGACTCCCCGGAGGCGGACGGGTTGCGCGACGCCCTCGGCCCGTTCCTCCGGGCCGCTCCCGACGAGTCGGTGCGGCGGCGGTTCGTGGAGACGTTCGGCCAAGGGCAGCGGCTGCTGGGCGCGTTGAGGGAGGAGGGGACGGTGCACTGCTCGATCGGACTGCACCGGGACGACGTCGGCGGGGACGCCGTGCGCGACGCGGCGCCGCTGCTGTCGTTCTTCACCGTCTCCTGGCGCGCCACGGCGGTGGCCCCGCGTGCCGTGACGGCCGCCCGGGCGGTGAGCGGGCCGGACGCGGGGACGCTCGTCGAGTACGCCGAACTGCCCTGCGGGCCGGTCACGTTCAGCGAGACGGTACGGGTCCCGGCGGACGTCGAGGGGGTTCCTCGGGTGGCCTTGGCCCAGTTCCGGGCCCATCTGCCGCATCCGGACTGCAAGCGGCTGGTGGTGCTCGCGCTGAGCACGGCCGCGGTCGGACACCGTGAGCAGTACCGTGCGGTCCTCCGCCGGATCGCGGCCCTGGTCAGCTTCGAGGATCCGCTGCGTTTGCGGTCAGCAACTGGGTGAACCGGATCGTGGGGCGAGGTCGCTCGATCGAGTTACCAGGGCGGCCAGTTGAGGGTGCTATGGCCTGCTATGGCCAGTCACTGTTACTCGGTTGGCACCATTCGCGCTGGTGTCGTCGCACAGGCCACCGCTAGCGTGTTGGTGCCCTTCCGCACCCCACGCCGCACAGGAGTCTGCCGTGAGCCGCCGTTCCCGTCTGCTTGTCACAGCCGCTGTCGGAGCGTCAGCCGCGCTGCTTCTGACCGCGTGCGGAGGGGGTGCCGACAAGCCGAAGGCCAACGACAAGATCGCCGGCGCCGACACGTCCACCAAGGGCTCCGCCTCACCCAGTGCAAGCGTGACCCGGCAGGCCGACCGCCCCGAGATCACCTTCCCGGCAGGCGTCAAGAACATCTTCGAGGACCAGAAGACGGGCGACCCGGCGAAGGACGCCGTCCTCGCGGACAGCGCCCTCAGCGTGAACTCCATGGATGACGCGATCTTCCAGGGCAGCGTCGACACCAAGGCGCTCGGCTTCTACAACTCCGGCAAGGCGCTCAACGCAGCGATCACCTACGTCCAGGGCTACCTCGACAAGGGTGACACCTGGGTCGGCACCACCCGGTACTTCAACCGGCGGGTGACCTTGTCCGGCGGTACAACGGCGACCGTCGTCTACTGCTCGGACGAGAGCAAGTCGTTCCTCGAGAACCGGAAGACCAAGAAGACCAAGAACACGCCCACGACCGCGGACAGCTACGTGCTCTACAACGCCAAGCTGGCCAAGAACGGTCAGGGAGTGTGGCAGACGACGGACATCATCTCGGACCGGGGAGCCAAGGCATGCCAGCCGTGAAACGCGTGTCCAAGGTAGCGGCGGCCGCGACAGTGATGGCCGTGGTAGCCCTGGCACCCGGAGTCGCCTACGCGGGCGGACGGGGTGGCGACGGGAACGTCGGACAGACACAGGCACACGGCAACTCGGACGGGAACGGCAATCTTTCTGCCACCGCCGGCGTCGTCGTGTTCGATCGGTCCAAGAACGGGGCCGGGGACTCCTCCGGGCCCGTGGCCTCCTCGGTCGGGAACTGGAGTCCGCCCGCCTGCTACTACGCCCCCAAGTACACCCCCGACCAGCTCCAGAAGTACCTGGAGCCCATCTGGAACGCCGAGTCCACCGGCCCCCAGTGGGACCAGGAACAACGGGACAGGTACGTGAACGGCGGCGTGGCCAAGGACTTCAACAAGGACAAGACCGGCAAGGGCTACTGGTGGGACTCGTACGTCACCGCGGGCCACGAGGGCGACCCGCACGCCCTGGACTGCACGGAGTCCATCTTCTGGGTCGACAAGGGCGCCGCACCGCCGGCGAACATTCCGCAGGCGGTCACCCCGCAGACCCTGGCGCAGCTCGCCTACGGGGAGATACGCGTCCCGTCGACCAAGGTGGACCTGGCCCCCGCCGGTACGACGAAGGTGAATCTGCCGACCTGGGCCTGGCTGGACACGGCGAAGTTCAAGCCGGTCTCGGTCACCGCGTCCGTACCCCTGCTGAACGTCAGCGCGACGACCACGGCGGAGCCGGTCTCGCTGAGGATCGAGCCCGGTACGGCGGACGCGCAGACCTATCCCGCCTCGGGCGTCTGTGAGATCAAGGGCGACCGCATCGGCGAGGCGTACGCGAAGGGCAGGGCCGGGGACACACCGCCGTGCGGGGTGAAGTACCTGCGTTCCTCGGGCGACGGCTCGTACAAGCTGCGGGCCACCATCACCTGGAAGATCCACTGGACGGGCACCGGCGTGCCGGACGCGCGGGACCTGCCGGACGGCACCTTCGGGGCGGACCAGGACGTCGTGGTGCAGGAGATCCAGTCCATCAACCGCTGAGGCCGGCCCACGGGGCCGTTCTTCGCGTGAACAGTCGAGTACGACGGGGGAGTTGGGGAAACGTGGGCAAGCGGCAGGTCCGGAAGATGTTCCGGCTGATGGCTCAGGGGCAGGCGGTGCAGCTCACGAGCCCGATGGCCTCCGTGAAGAAGCTGGCCCGACTCGCCTTCGTAGCCCAGCAGTTCGGCTACGAGTACGCGGACGTGCGCCGGGGTGCCGGCCGCGACAACGCGCTCACGATGATCATCGTGCCCGACCCCGGCCCGCAGGCCCAGGCGCGGGCCGCGCAGAACTGGGCGCAGTATCCGCGGGCCGGTGACGGGGTCTCGTTGCCGCCCGTCGTCCCCGACGCCCTCGAACTCCTCAAGGCCCGCATCAACTTCGACCTCACCGGCAAGAACGCCGAGAAGCGGATGGGGTACTCGGCGCTCGGTCTCACCGTCGGGTGCGCCGTCCTCGCTGTACGGGCGGGCGGAAGCTCCGTCGCCTTCGCGGTGGCCGGGGGCCTGTGGGCGCTGCTGATGGCCCTCCTCGGCATCGGTGTCCTCGTCACCCGCAAGCGGAACGCCAAGTTCGCGGCTCTGCTGCACGCCGCCGGGTTCGCGCCGGTGACGGAGGAGGGCGGACGGGTCCGGTACCTGCCACCGACCGCGGGCTACGGGGCACGACCCGCCGGCCCGTACGGCCCGTACGGACCCCCCACCGCTCCGTACGGACCCACCACTCCGTACGGACCCTCGACCCCGTACGGACCCCCCACCCCGTAACCCCGACCCCCGGCCCCTGACGCCGGGCGAGCTGTCCCGCCTAACCCGCCCATCCCTCCCATTCCTCCGGCAGCCCGAACGCCGCGAAGACCGAGGGGAGCTGGAAGACCACCGTGTGGCTCACCGCGCCGTGGTCCGCCGTGAAGACCTGGAGGGTGTGCAGGCGGTGCCTGTCCTCTCCGGGGGCGCGGACATACGCCGCCAGCGCGGGCTGGCCGTTGGCCGAGGTCGGGCGCAGCCGCCAGTCCGTGCCGCGCATCGCGAAGACGCGGGCGATGAAGGCGATGTAGGCGTCGGGGCCGACGTACCAGTTGAGGACCGGGGGCATCTCCAGGACGACGTCCCGGGTGAGCAGGGTGCGCAGGGCGTCGAGGTCGGCGTCCTCGAAGGCGCGCAGATAGCGGTCGATCACCGCGCGCTGCCCGTGGTCCGGCGGTTCCGTCACCTCGTCCTCGGTCAGACCGGCCTCGCCGAGCCGCGCGCGGGCCCGTTGGAGCGCGCTGTTCACGGAGGCCGTCGAGGTGCCGAGGGCCTCGGCCACCTCGGTCGCCGGCCAGGCCAGGACGTCCCGCAGGATGAGGGCGGCCCGCTGCCGCGGGGGCAGCAACTGCATCGCGGCGACCAGCGCCAGGCGCAGACTGCCCCGGGCGGCGACCACGCCCGCGGGGTCCCCGGCCGCGGCCCCTGCGCCGTGGACCCGGCCGTGCACGCCCCCGTCGGGGAACGGTTCCAGCCACGGCACCTCCGCCCCCAGGGTCATCGGCGCCCCGGGGTCCTCCAACGCGCCCACCAGGCCCGACGGCAGGGGTCTGCGGGTGCGGCCGCGCAGCGCGGTCAGGCAGCGGTTGGTGGCGATGCGGTACAGCCAGGTGCGCAGGGACGCGCGGGCGGGGTCGTAGCGGTCGTAGGCGAGCCAGGCCCGCAGCATCGTCTCCTGCACCAGGTCCTCGGCCTCGTGCACCGAACCGACCATCCGGTAGCAGTGGGCCAGCAGTTCGCGCCGGTAGGGCGCCGTCCGCTCCTCGAAGTCGTCCCGCCCGTCCAGGTCCGGACGCTTCGCGGAGCCGTCGCGCCGCCCGGAGTCCTCGTCGTCCCCGCCGGGGCGGTCCTCGTCATCCGTCCGCATGCTCTGCTCCTCGGCCGCGTTCCGTCACTCACCGGTATGTACCTCAGGACCCGCCCGGACTCATCGCCCCGGCACCGATGAGTCCGGGACGGCCCGGAGGTACATACCGGCGTCCGACCCGACCGAACGGAAGGAACCGTCATGACCACCACCGACGACAGCCAGGCCGTCCGAGCCGTCCTCGACCGTCTCTACTCCGCCTGGGCCGACTACGACGCCGACGCCTTCGCCGAGCTCTACACCGAGGACGCGACCGTCGTGATGCCCGGCGTCTTCAACGACGGGCGCGAGGAGATCCGCGCCTACATCGCGGCCGCGTTCGACGGGCCGCTGAAGGGGTCCCGGCCGCTCGACGAGCCCCGCCGGATCCGGTTCCCGCGGCCCGGCACGGCCGTCGTCGTCAGCGAGGCCGGGATCCTCCTGGCCGGGGAGAGCGAGGTTCCCGCCGGCCGGCAGCACCGGGCGACCTGGGTGCTCGTCCGCGACGGCGCCGAAGACGGGAGCTGGGCCATCACCTCGTACCACAACGCGTCCGTCTGACCGCCCCGGGCGAGGACACCGTCCGGCACCGCCCGCCGGACCCGTCCTCACCCGGCTCCGGACCCCTCCTCACCCGGCCCCGGCCCCGTCCTCACCGACGGGTCCGGGGCCGGGTGAGAGCAACGTTCCCTTCAGGTCACTCACAGCCACAGCACGGAAACGCGTCCTCCCTACCTTCGGGAAACAGCAGGTCGGTGAGCCCGGAGAACCAGGTGAGCCCGGAGAACCAACGGAGGCGTGAGATGACTGCCCCAGCCACGAGTACGGCCCCCGCGCGGGGCGGCCGCTGGATCGAGACGTGGGATCCCGAGGACGAGGTCTTCTGGGCGGAGAAGGGGGAACGGACCGCCCGCCGCAATCTGATCTTCTCCGTGCTGTCCGAGCACATCGGGTTCTCGGTGTGGACCATGTGGTCGGTGCTGGTCCTGTTCATGGGACCGGAGTACGGGCTCACCCCGGCCGACAAGTTCCTGCTCACCTCGATGGTGACGCTGGTCGGTGCCGTGGTGCGGGTGCCCTACACCTTCGCCGTCGCGCTCTTCGGCGGCCGGAACTGGACGGTCGTGTCCGCGAGCCTGCTGCTCGTGCCGACCGTCGCCGCGTTCGTGGTGATGAAACCCGGCACCTCGTTCGGCACGTTCCTCGTGGTCGGCCTGCTGGCCGGCGTCGGCGGCGGCAACTTCGCCTCCAGCATGACCAACATCAACGCCTTCTTCCCGCTGCGCAGGAAGGGCTGGGCGCTCGGACTCAACGCGGGAGGCGGCAACATCGGCGTCCCGGTCATCCAGCTCGTGGCGCTAGCCGTCATCGGGGCGAGCGGCGGGCCCCGGGTGCTCCTCGGCATCTACATCCCGCTCGTCGTCGCGGCCGCCGTCCTCGCCGCCCTGTTCATGGACAACCTCGCCACCGTCAAGAACGACACCGGCGCGGCCCTGGACGCCGCGAAGGACGCGCACACCTGGATCATGGCGTTCCTGTACATCGGGACGTTCGGGTCCTTCATCGGCTACGCCTTCGCCTTCGGACAGGTGCTCCAGGTCGAGTTCGGGCGCACCCCGCTCCAGGCCGCCTACCTCACCTTCGTCGGCCCCCTGCTCGGCTCGCTGATCCGGCCCGTCGGCGGATGGCTCGCCGACCGCCACGGCGGCGCCAGGATCACCCTGTGGAACTTCGTCGCCATGGCCGCCGCGACCGGGGTCCTGGTGTTCGCCGGCAGGGAGAAGTCACTGCCGCTGTTCGTCTCCGTCTTCGTGGTCCTCTTCGTGCTCAGCGGACTCGGCAACGGGTCGACGTACAAGATGATCCCCGGCATCTTCCAGCGGAAGGCCCTGGAAGCGGGGCTCGAAGGGGAGGAGGCCGTCCGTCACGGACGGCGGCTCTCCGGGGCCGCCATGGGGCTCATCGGAGCCGTGGGCGCGCTCGGGGGCGTCGGCATCAACCTCGCCTTCCGCCAGTCGTTCCTCGACTCCGGCAGCGGCACCGGCGCCTTCGTCACCTTCCTCGCCTTCTACGCCGTCGCGTTCGCGGTCACCTGGGCCGTATACCTTCGCCGCCCGGCCGCCGCGATCCCGGCGAGTACCACCGCCGCCGGGACGAAGGCCCAGCTCAGCTACGCCGAGGTATGACGTAACACGCCCGACATCACCTTGATCCGAGCCTGTCACGGTCCGTTGACAGGCTCGGACCGGCCACGACGTACGACAGCACAGACCCGTACGACGACTCGACGAGCGCGAGACGAGAACCCATGGACGACGAACAGCAGCGACCCGGACACGGGCCTCTCTCCGGGTTCACCGTGGGGGTGACGGCCGCGCGCCGGGCCGACGAACTGGGCGCGCTGCTCAAGCGGCGCGGCGCCACCGTGGTGCACGCGCCGGCCCTGCGGATCGTGCCGCTCGCCGACGACGGTGAACTGCTCACCGCGACCAAGGAGTTGGTCGACCACGCACCGGACGTGGTGGTGGCCACCACCGCCATCGGCTTCCGCGGCTGGGTCGAGGCCGCCGACGGCTGGGGCCTGGGCGAGGAACTGCTGGCCCGGCTGCGGGGCGTCGAACTGCTCGCACGCGGGCCCAAGGTCAAGGGCGCGGTCCGGGCCCAGGGGCTGACCGAGGAGTGGTCGCCGTCCTCCGAGTCCATGGCCGAGGTGCTCGACCGGCTGCTCGACGAGGGCGTGGACGGCCGCCGGATCGCCGTACAGCTGCACGGCGAACCGCTGCCCGGGTTCGTCGAGTCGCTGCGGGCCGCCGGCGCCGAGGTCGTCCTCGTGCCCGTGTACCGCTGGATGCCTCCCGAGGACATCGCCCCCGTCGACCGGCTGATCGACGCGGCCCTCACCCGCGGCCTGGACGCCCTCACCTTCACCAGCGCGCCCGCCGCGGCCTCCCTGCTGTCCCGGGCCGAACAGCGCGGCCTGCGCGCGGAGTTCCTCGCCGCGCTGCACCACGACATCCTGCCCGCCTGCGTCGGCCCGGTCACCGCGCTGCCGCTCCAGGCCGCGGGCGTCGACACCGTCCAGCCCGAACGCTTCCGGCTCGGCCCCCTCGTCCAGCTGCTCTGCCAGGAACTGCCCGGCCGGGCACGGACGTTGCCTGTGGCCGGGCACCACGTGGAGATCCGGGGCCACGCGGTCGTGGTCGACGGGGCGCTGCGGCCCGTACCGCCCGCCGGGATGTCACTGCTGCGGGCCCTCGCGCGACGCCCCGGCTGGGTGGTCGCCCGCGCCGAACTGCTGCGCGCGCTGCCGGGGTCGGGCCGCGACGAGCACGCCGTGGAGACCGCGATGGCCCGCCTGCGCACGGCACTCGGCGCGCCCAGACTGATCCAGACGGTCGTCAAGCGCGGCTACCGGCTCGCGCTCGACCCGGCCGCCGATGCCAAGTACGCCGACGCCTGAGACCGCGTACGCGGGCGTCCGCGGCGGCGCGCGCCCGGCGCCCGGTGCGCATCCCGCACGCATCCGGTACGGGACCGGTGCCGAGTCTTCCGGCGGGGCGCCGGGGGATGCACTGTAGGGGGTACGACGGCGGGTGACCCCAAGGCGGTGACAGGCGCATGGCATCGGGCATGGCCACGGCCCCGTACGAGCTGCGGTTCGACTCCGGGCGGATCTGCCTGGACCTGACGGCGACCACCCATCCCGAGGAACGCCTCGACTCGGCCGCCCGGTTGAGCGCCTGGGTCGTCGCGTCCGGACTGGTGCCCCCGGGCACCGTGCTGGCCGCCGTGGACGCCTCCTGGCTGCTCGGCTTCCGGGAACTGCGCGCGGACGTCGCCCGGTTGGTGCGCGGCGAGCTGGACGGGCGGCCCGCAGACGGCGCCCTCGCCCGCGTCAACACCGTTGCCCTGGCGGCCCCGCCCGCCCCCTGGGCCGCCCGCGCCGACGACGGAACGCTGCGCCGGGAACTGCGCACCCCTCCGTACCGGGACGAACTGCTCTCCGTGGTGGCCCGGGACGCCCTCGACCTGCTCACCGACCCGCAAGCGCGTGCGAGTCTGAGAGAGTGTGAGGGTGACACCTGCCCGATCGTCTATCTCGACACCTCGCGCGGCCGACGCCGGCGCTGGTGCTCAAGTGAGGTGTGCGGCAATCGGGAACGCGTGGCCCGCCACCGGCGCCGGGCCGCCCTGGCACGCGCCTGAATCACATCTGAGCGTGATTTACACGTGACTCGACGTGATCGATGCGCATTCTTTTCGCCGTCTACACATCTTCACCAGAAAAAATACTGAACACTTTGAACACCCGCGTACCAGCACACGTACCCGGTGATGAGCGACCGACTGGGGGAACCCCCGGACACCGGAGGTAGGCGTGCGCAAGGATTCAGCCGTGGCTGATGAACACAGGCCAAGGGCCCGACATCGCATGTCTCAGCAGTCTTCGTCGACCGAACCCGACGAAGAGCTGATGCGAGCGTTGTACCGGGAACACGCGGGGCCCCTGCTGGCCTACGTGCTGCGCCTGGTGGCCGGAGACCGGCAGCGCGCCGAGGATGTTGTGCAGGAAACACTCATCCGGGCCTGGAAGAACGCCGGCCAGCTCAATCGAGCGACCGGTTCGGTACGCCCCTGGCTGGTGACGGTCGCCCGGCGCATCGTCATCGACGGCCACCGCAGCCGGCAGGCCCGGCCTCAGGAGGTCGACCCGTCGCCGCTGGAGGTCATCCCCGCGGAGGACGAGATCGACAAGGCGTTGTGGCTGATGACACTGTCGGACGCGCTGGACGACCTGACCCCTGCTCACAGGGAAGTATTGGTCGAAACTTACTTCAAAGGGCGTACCGTCAATGAGGCGGCCGAAACGCTCGGCATTCCCAGCGGCACTGTGCGCTCACGGGTTTTCTACGCCCTTCGGTCGATGAAGCTGGCTCTTGAGGAGCGGGGGGTGACGGCATGAACACGTACGGGGGTTACGGAACGGGTGGTCCGGGAGCCATGCAAGGTCCACGAGGACAGCAAGGGTCCGGGGACAACATTCACGAGACTGTCGGCGCCTACGCGCTCGGCATTCTCGACGACATCGAAGCAACCGCTTTCGAGGAGCATCTCGCCTCCTGCGAGTGGTGCGCCCAGCAGCTCGACGAGCTCGCCGGCATGGAGCCGATGCTCGCGGCACTCGCCGACCTGCCCGCCTCGCAGGGCAGCCCGGCCATCGCGGAGTCCCTCTCGGCCCGCCCGAGCCCACGGCTCGCCGAACGGTTGGTCGACGAGGTCGCCGCGCGCCGCGCGCAGAAGCGCCGTCGCGGCATGTACCTGGTGGCGGCCGCGGCCGCGCTGATCATCGGCGGTCCGCTGACCGTCATGGCGGTCAACGGCGGCAGCGACACCGGGACGAACGTGCCGCAGGCCATGGCCACCAGCCCGGCCAAGGCCGCCTTCGAGGTCATGACCGACAAGTCGTCGGCCACCGACCCGAAGACCAAGGTCAGCGCCGTCGTCGCGATCGAGCCGAAGGACTGGGGCACCCACGCCGTCCTCCAGCTCAAGAACGTCACCGGCCCCGAGAAGTGCTCCCTGATCGCCGTCGGCAAGAACGGCGAGCGCGAGACGGTCACGTCCTGGTCGGTCCCGGAGTGGGGTTACGGCACGCCCAACGCCAAGACGGAGCAGGCCAAGCAGCCGCTCTACGTCCACGGCGGCGCGGCCTTCACGCCGAACCAGATCGATCACTTCGAGGTCATGACCTTCGGCGGGAAGCGCCTGGTCGAGGTGAAGGCGTGAGCGGACTCCGGGCGCGCACGTAGCCCGGCGGGCCTCCCTTCGCGTACGGTTGACGGCTGCCCAGCACGTCAGAAGGGGGCGCCCGGTGGCCGCTCAGGCTCAGCAGAAAACCGCGCTCGGCTCGGTCCGCACATCCGTGCCGGACGAATCCGTCAAGGACGACTCCGTACGGGACCGTGAGATCGGTGTCGAACAGGAGCATCTGGACCGGGTCTACCGGCGCCTCGAGGAGAAGATCCACGAGGCCGAGTTCCTCATGCACGACGCCGCCCAGCGCGGTCACGTCGGCACGCCAGGGGCGCTCGCGGAGCGGGACGCCCAGGTGTTCCGCGCGGGGATCCACCTGAACCGTCTCAACAACGAGTTCGAGGACTTCCTGTTCGGCCGGATCGACCTGCTCCGCGGCAAGGACGGCGTGAAGGGGCCCGACGGCGCCTACACGGCCGTGGAACCCGCCGAGGGCGCGGTCCGCGAGGACAACACCGCCGACATCGCGGAGACGCTCCACATCGGCCGTATCGGCGTCCTGGACGCCGAGTACGCCCCGCTGGTGATCGACTGGCGGGCACCAGCCGCCGCCCCGTTCTACCGCTCCACCCCGGTCGACCCCGGCCGGGTTGTGCGCCGCCGGGTCATCCGCTCCAAGGGCCGTCGGGTCCTCGGCGTCGAGGACGACCTCATGCGCCCGCAGGTGAAGGCCTCCCTCGACGGCCGTGAGCTGCCCGTCATCGGCGACGGCGCGCTCATGGCCGCGCTCGGGCAGGCCCGCAGCCACACCATGCGGGACATCGTGGCCTCCATCCAGGCCGAGCAGGACCTGGTGATCCGCGCGCCCGCCGCCTCCGTCACCTACGTCGAGGGCGGCCCCGGCACCGGCAAGACCGCCGTCGCCCTGCACCGGGCCGCATACCTCCTCTACCAGGACCGCCGCCGGTACGCGGGCGGCATCCTGATCGTCTCCCCGACCCCGCTGCTCGTCGCCTACACCGAGGGCGTGCTGCCCTCGCTCGGCGAGGAGGGCCAGGTCGCGATCCGCGCGATCGGCTCGCTCGTCGACGGCGTCGCGGCCACGCTGTACGACTCCCCGGCCGTCGCCCGCGCCAAGGGCTCGTACCGGATGCTGAAGGTGCTGCGGAAGGCGGCCCGCGGGGCGCTGGAGAGCCCGCCCGCGCCCGCGGGAGCCTCCTCCGGTCAGCTCGCCCTGGGAGAGCCCGACGCGGCCCCCGCGGGCACCCCGACCCGGCTGCGGGTCGTGGCCTTCGGGCGCCGGCTGGAACTGGAGTCCGCCGAACTGGACCGCATCAAGCACAACGCGCTCGGCGGGACCGCGCCGGTCAACCTGCTGCGTCCGCGGGCCCGCAGGCTGCTGCTGGACGCGCTGTGGTCGAAGTCGGGCGCCGGGACCCGGCACGCGGACCCGGAGCTGGCCGCCGAGCTGCGGTCCTCGTTCGACGAGGACGTCACCTCCGAGGACAGCTTCCTCGCCTTCCTGGACGCCTGGTGGCCCGAGCTGACCCCGCGCGGGGTGCTGGCGGCCATGGCCGACGAGCGGCGCCTCGGGCGCTGGGCGCGCCGGATCCTCAACCCCGGCGAGGTCCGCCGGGTGGCGCGCTCGCTCAAGCGGGACGGGTTCTCCGTGCACGACGTGGCCATGCTCGACGAGCTGGAGGCGATCGTCGGGGCGCCCGCCCGGCCCAGGAAGCGCCGCGAACTGGACCCGCTGGACCAGCTCACCGGGCTCGAGGAGCTCATGCCGGTGCGCGAGGAGACCCAGCGCGAGCGCGCGGAGCGGCTGGCCCAGGAGCGGACCGAGTACGCGCACGTCATCGTCGACGAGGCACAGGACCTCACGCCGATGCAGTGGCGGATGGTCGGCCGCCGCGGCCGGCACGCCACCTGGACGGTCGTGGGCGACCCGGCCCAGTCCTCCTGGTCCGACCCCGACGAGGCCGCCGAGGCCCGTGACGAGGCGCTAGGCACCCGTCCCCGGCGCCGCTTCACCCTCACCGTCAACTACCGCAACCCGGCGGAGATCGCCGAGCTGGCCGCCAAGGTCCTCGCGCTCGCCATGCCGGGCTCCGAGTCCCCGTCCGCCGTACGGTCC
This sequence comes from Streptomyces sp. NPDC127038, assembly GCF_042725875.1. NCBI lineage: Bacteria > Bacillati > Actinomycetota > Actinomycetes > Kitasatosporales > Streptomycetaceae > Streptomyces > Streptomyces sp. NPDC127038. The sequence goes on from NZ_JBHXDQ010000009.1 coordinate 33,866, forward strand.
ACCGGCGTCGAACCCCGGTTCGCGGTCGTACGGGACTCGCTGGCGCAGACCGTGCGCGCCGAGGCCGCCCATCTCCTCGACCGGGTCGACGGCACCGTGGGCGTCGTCGTCGCCATGAACCGGCGCGAGGAGGCCGCCCGCTGGCTCGCCGGGCTCGGGGACCGTGTGGTGGCCCTGGGCAGCCTGGAGGCCAAGGGCCTGGAGTACGACGCGACGGTGGTCGTCTCGCCCGCGGAGATCGCCGACGAGTCGCCCGCGGGACTGCGGGTGCTGTACGTGGCCCTGACCCGGGCGACCCAGCAGCTGACCGTCGTCTCCAGCGACCGCGACGAGCCCGACCCGAACGGAGTCCCCGACCTCCTGCGGGACTGACGTCCCCCCTCGGCCGGGGTGACGCCCCCCGCCCGGCCGGGGTGACGTCCTCCCGCGGCGGGGTGACGCCCCCGCGTCCGGGGCCCGGCGAAAAGAACTCCCGGGACGGGAATTGCTCCACGGGAATCCTTTGTTACCTTTGACGTGACACCGGCCCGATCCAAGCCCCCGGGCCCAACCTTCGTCGCCACGAGCGACCACTTGCCGCGAGGCGAGCATGGCGGGTCGGTGTCATTGAACGTCGTCCCTCCCGAGGGACCTGAAGAGGCCCACGTCATCCGTGACGTGGGCCTCTTTCGTCACCCGAGCCACTCTCGTAGAGTGGAATCCGTTTTCCGAAACGGCACCACCCGGCGAACAAAACGTTCGCAATCCGGGGCGACTACCGCGTACTCAGGGGTAGGTGCGACGATCGGACGGCACAAGCAGTGACTCGGTGAACAGCAGAGGAAGTCGGCCATGGCAACGGCGCCCAGCGTCTCCTACTCGATGACGGTCCGGCTGGAGGTGCCCGCGAGCGGAACCGCGGTCTCCCAGCTCACCACGGCCGTGGAGTCCAGCGGAGGCTCGGTGACCGGCCTCGACGTGACCGCGTCCGGCCACGAGAAGCTCCGGATCGACGTCACCATCGCGGCGAGTTCCACCTCGCACGCCGACGAGATCGTCGAGCAGCTGCGCCGGATCGAGGGCGTGACCCTCGGCAAGGTCTCGGACCGTACGTTCCTCATGCACCTCGGCGGCAAGATCGAGATGCAGTCCAAGCACCCGATCCGCAACCGTGACGACCTCTCCATGATCTACACCCCGGGTGTGGCCCGGGTGTGCATGGCGATCGCCGAGAACCCCGAGGACGCCCGCCGCCTCACGATCAAGCGCAATTCCGTTGCGGTCGTGACGGACGGCTCCGCGGTGCTGGGCCTCGGCAACATCGGCCCGAAGGCCGCGCTGCCCGTCATGGAGGGCAAGGCGGCCCTCTTCAAGCGCTTCGCCGGCATCGACGCCTGGCCGCTGTGCCTGGACACCCAGGACACCGACGCGATCGTGGAGATCGTCAAGGCGATCGCCCCCGGCTTCGCGGGCATCAACCTGGAGGACATCTCCGCGCCGCGCTGCTTCGAGATCGAGGCCCGGCTGCGCGAGGCCCTGGACATCCCCGTCTTCCACGACGACCAGCACGGCACGGCCATCGTCGTCCTCGCGGCCCTGACCAACGCACTTCGCGTCGCGGGCAAGGCGATCGGCGACATCAGGGTCGTCATGTCCGGCGCCGGAGCGGCCGGTACGGCCATCCTCAAGCTGCTGATCGCCGCGGGTGTGAAGAACGCCGTCGTCGCCGACATCCACGGCGTCGTGCACGCGGACCGCGCCGACCTCGTGGACGCCGCCGCCGGCTCGCCGCTGCGCTGGATCGCCGACAACACCAACCTCGAAGGCCTCACGGGCACGTTGAAGGAGGCGGTGCAGGGCGCCGACGTGTTCATCGGCGTCTCCGCCCCGAACGTGATCGACGGCGACGACGTCGCCTCGATGGCCGAGAACTCCATCGTGTTCGCGCTCGCGAACCCCGACCCCGAGGTCGACCCGGCAATCGCCCGCCAGACCGCGGCAGTTGTGGCCACCGGCCGCTCCGACTTCCCCAACCAGATCAACAACGTCCTGGTGTTCCCGGGTGTCTTCCGCGGGCTCCTGGACGCGCAGTCGCGTACCGTCAACACGGACATGATGCTGGCCGCCGCGGCCGCGCTCGCGAACGTGGTGACCGAGGACGAGCTCAACCCGAACTACATCATCCCCAGCGTCTTCAACGACAAGGTCGCGGGCGCGGTCGCCGGAGCGGTGCGGGACGCGGCGAAGGCGGCGGGGACGGCGGACGCGGCCAACACGAGCGCGTAGTACGGGCCGAGCCGGGCCGTCCGCCCGTGCCGCACCGGCCGTCCTCCCGTCTGTGACGGGCGCCACGACCGCCCGGAACCCGGCGCGTCGCGGAACGCGGGGCCTGTGGCCGCCTCTAGGGTGGCGGCCAGGCTCAGGCCTCGCAGGGGCCTCTTCGTGTGACCCCCAAGGGTGTTCGTGTGACTCCCAGGGGTGCCGGATTGGCTTTCCCGCCGCAGGTGGGGGCAGGATGCGTCTTCGGGCGCCACGGTCCGGCAACGGACCCGGGTCCGGGAGCCGACCGAGGCCCCTGGCAGCATCGGCTTCACTGTGCCCGATATGCGGCTCCGCCGCGTGGCACGCCTCAACAGCAAGAAGAACACGGGAGTAACAACATGAACCGCAGTGAGCTGGTGGCCGCGCTGGCCGACCGTGCCGAGGTGACCCGCAAGGACGCCGACGCCGTTCTGGCCGCTTTCGCCGAGACCGTCGGCGAGATCGTCGCCAAGGGCGACGAGAAGGTGACCATCCCCGGCTTCCTGACCTTCGAGCGCACCCACCGTGCCGCTCGCACCGCGCGCAACCCGCAGACCGGCGACCCGATCCAGATCCCGGCCGGCTTCAGCGTGAAGGTCTCCGCGGGCAGCAAGCTCAAGGAAGCCGCCAAGGGCAACTAGTCCGGCGCCGGTACGTTCCCCTCGGACGCGGGACGCGGGACACGTACAAGGCCCAGCAACGCCAATGGGGCGGCCCCTTTCAGGGGGGCCGCCCCATCGTCGTACGCGGACGGGTCCGCGGCGGTGCCTAGCCGAGCGCCTTGCCCGGGAGTTCGACCTTCGCGCCGAGGGCGATGAGCTTGTCCATGAAGTTCTCGTAGCCGCGGTTGATCAGGTCGATGCCGTGGACGCGGGACGTGCCCTGCGCCGCGAGCGCCGCGATCAGGTACGAGAAGCCGCCGCGCAGGTCCGGGATGACCAGGTCGGCGCCCTGGAGCTTGGTGGGGCCCGAAACGACCGCGGAGTGCAGGAAGTTGCGCTGGCCGAAGCGGCAGACCGAGCCGCCGAGGCACTCGCGGTAGAGCTGGATGTGCGCGCCCATCTGGTTCAGCGCGGACGTGAAGCCCAGCCGGGACTCGTACACCGTCTCGTGGATGATCGACAGGCCGGTGGCCTGCGTCAGGGCCACGACCAGCGGCTGCTGCCAGTCCGTCTGGAAGCCGGGGTGGACGTCCGTCTCCAGCGCGATGGACTTGAGCTGAGAGCCCGGGTGCCAGAAGCGGATGCCCTCGTCGTCGATCTCGAAGGCACCGCCGACCTTGCGGTAGGTGTTCAGGAACGTCATCATCGAGCGCTGCTGGGCGCCGCGGACGTAGATGTTGCCTTCGGTCGCCAGCGCCGCGGAAGCCCAGGAGGCGGCCTCCAGGCGGTCCGGGAGGGCCGCGTGGGTGTAGCCGCCGAGCGAGTCCACACCGGTGATGCGGATCGTCCGGTCGGTGTCCATCGCGATGATGGCGCCCATCTTCTGAAGGACGCAGATCAGGTCCTCGATCTCCGGCTCCACGGCCGCGTTAGAGAGCTCCGTGACACCCTCCGCGAGGACGGCGGTCAGCAGCACCTGCTCGGTCGCGCCCACCGACGGGTACGGCAGCTGGATCTTGGTGCCGCGCAGCCGCTGCGGGGCCTCCAGGTACTGGCCGTCCTCCCGCTTCTCGATCTTCGCGCCGAACTGCCGCAGCACCTCGAAGTGGAAGTCGATCGGCCGGCCGCCGATGTCGCAGCCGCCGAGGCCCGGGATGAAGGCGTGGCCCAGCCGGTGCAGCAGCGGGCCGCAGAAGAGGATCGGGATGCGCGACGAGCCCGCGTGGGCATCGATGTCGGCGACGTTCGCGCTCTCGACGTGCGAGGGATCGAGGATCAGCTCACCGGGCTCCTCACCCGGACGGACGGTCACACCGTGCAGCTGCAGCAGTCCGCGTACGACACGCACGTCGCGGATGTCGGGTACGTTGCGCAGCCGGCTCGGACCGCTGCCCAGCAGGGCGGCGACCATGGCCTTCGGTACGAGGTTCTTCGCACCGCGGACACGGATCTCGCCCTCAAGCGGGGTTCCGCCATGGACAAGCAGGACATCGTCGTTGACGGTCATGTATCTCGCGTTCCGATGAGTTGGGCACGGTGGGTCGTCGGCAGGCCGGTCGTACGGGAGCCGAACAGCAAGGGTAATGGCCACCCGCCCCGGCGCAGTAAGCCCGAGCAGGACTCAGCTGGGTCATAGCTTGGCCACAACACGAACGGTTCCGCGCCGGGCACACGGGGTCACCGGGGCGTGTGTGCGCGGGCAACGCTTCGTTGCGCCCTGAGCTGCATTCACTCCCGTACGCGTATTGGCTCCCCACATGAAGGGAATGTGCGGGATCATGTCTGGCATGACCGAGGTGTCCTCGCTCACAGGGCGGCTGCTCGTGGCCACGCCCGCCCTGGCGGACCCGAACTTCGACCGTGCGGTGGTGCTGCTCCTCGACCACGACGAGGAGGGCTCCCTCGGCGTCGTCCTCAACCGCCCGACCCCGGTCGGTGTCGGCGACATCCTGGAGAACTGGGCCGGTCTCGCCGGGGAGCCCGGCGTCGTCTTCCAGGGCGGCCCCGTCTCGCTGGACTCCGCGCTGGGGGTGGCGGTCATCCCGGGCGGCACGGCGGGGGAGCGCGCGCCGCTCGGCTGGCGGCGGGTGCACGGCGCGATCGGTCTGGTGGACCTGGAGGCGCCGCCCGAGCTGCTCGCCTCCGCGCTCGGCTCCCTGCGCATCTTCGCCGGGTACGCGGGCTGGGGACCGGGCCAGCTGGAGAACGAACTGGTCGACGGCGCCTGGTACGTCGTCGAGTCCGAGCCCGGCGACGTGTCCTCCCCGGCGCCGGAACGCCTGTGGCGCGAGGTCCTGCGACGCCAGCGCAGCGAGCTGGCGATGGTGGCGACGTACCCGGACGACCCCTCCCTCAACTGACCCGCGCACCGGCGTCCGGGACTTCCGCGGATCGCGCGCGACCCTTCCCTCAACTGATGGGTCCGGGCCCCAGTACCCTTGGTTTCATGAGCACTCTTGAGCCTGAGACCCAGCCCCAGCGAGGCACGGGGACGGGGACCCTCGTAGAGCCGACGCCGCAGGTGTCGCACGGCGACGGGGACCACGAGCGCTTCGCCCATTACGTCCAGAAGGACAAGATCATGGCGAGCGCGCTGGACGGCACGCCCGTGGTGGCGCTGTGCGGCAAGGTGTGGGTGCCGGGCCGTGATCCGAAGAAGTATCCCGTGTGTCCCATGTGCAAGGAGATCTTCGAGTCCATGGGCGCCGGCGGCGACCAGGGCAAGGGCGGCGACAAGAAGTGACGCCGGTGTCCCGGCGCTGAACCCCCGCTTCGACCGACCACGGCCGCGACGCCCCCGACGAGGGGCGCCGCGGCCGTGTCGTGTGTGTGGGCGCTGTTCCTGCCGGGGGTGCGCGCTGGTGGCCGTGGCGGTGACGGCGGGGTCTTGTGCGGGTCGGGGGTGCCCGCCGTGCGGGTGTCGTGGACGAGGCGGGCCGGTTTTTCACAGCGATCCGTGATCACAGACTGGTGTAGACCTCTTGTGGCCGGGGCGGCGCACTCCATAGCCTCCAGGGTGTTGTGCGACGCGAAACCGCCATTGCGCACACCGCAACGCGCCCTGCCTGGAGGACACCCGATGAGACCCGGCGCCCCCGAACCGGCCCGACCCGAACGGTGACGACGCGCACGACCCGGGCGGTGGCGCCCCGCGCGCTCCCGGCGGCGACGCCCGGCGCGACCCGGGCGGTGGTGTTCCGCGCGACCCGCGCCTGCGCAGTGACCGTGGCCGTGCCGGACGGTGTCCCGGGTTCCTCCGCCCCCTCGCCGGGCCGTGTCCGGCAGGGCCCGGTCGCCGGAACCGCCTCCCGATCGCGGGGGATTCCCGGGGCTTCCGGGGCGGCGCGAATTCGCCCGCCTGTTCCCCGGACTCCTTCTCGTGGTGGGCCCTGTCAGGGCGGTCGTCGCGCGCGCCGGATTTCCCCGTCGGGGGACGCCCGGACGATTCCGCTTCCGATTCCCGACGTCCTCGCCGATCTTGTTCGCTCCCGTCCCGGTGATCTCCGCCTGAGCTCCGGCAAACCCCTCTTCCGCGACCCGCGGGACTTCGGCCGGCCGAACACCCAGGGTTCACCGATCCCGCCGCGCACGGCCTTCCAGGGCCCCTTCACGGTTCCGCCGTCACGCGGTTCAGGCGAGCCCGTCGCGGAGGCGCGGAAGGCGGCCGTGAACCCGGCGGAGCGCGTGGCGCGCGTTTTCCCCGGACGGTCCCATTCCCCTGTGTCGCCCCGCGGACCGCGACCGCCGGGACGTTTTCCCGCGCCCGCCGGCAGGGCAGGGTTTCCCGTTCCCGAGTCCCTTCTCCCCGGCGCCGCCGCGCGTGCTCCGCGCGGATGTCCCCGCTTCCCCGGCACCGGCCCGGGAGCCCGGCCGGACGGTATCCCGGGAGTCCGACCGGACGGTACGGCGACCGGCTCCCGGCTGACGGCGATTCACCCGACGGTCTTCCTCGTACCCGAACCCCAGCGAATCGTCTCCGGCCCCGGTGGCGGTAAAGGACAGAAGGACGGATGGACATGATGGATACGGGCCTGATTCCCGCCCCCCTCGCCGTCGAAGGCGCCGCGCGGGGCCGGTTCGCCCTGGACGCGGACACCCTCCTGTGGGCCGCCCCCGGCACGGACGCCACCGCGCGCTGGCTCGGCGCGACGCTCGGCGCCGCACTCGGACTGCCGCTGCGACCTGGGCCGCAGGACGCCCCGCGCGCCGTACGCCTGCTCCTCGACGGCTCCCTGGGGCCGGAGGCCTACCGGCTCCGGGCCGGCGACGACGGCGTCGAGATCCGCGGCGGCGACGCGGCCGGTGTCTTCTGGGGCGCCCAGACACTGCGTCAACTGCTCGGCCCCGACGCATTCCGCCGCGCCCCGGTCCGTCCGCGGCAGGCGTACGAAATCGAGCACTGCACCATCGAGGACGCGCCCCGATTCCGCTGGCGCGGCCTGATGCTCGATGTCTCCCGGCACTTCATGCCCAAGGAAGGCGTCCTGCGCTACCTCGATCTGCTGGCCGCGCACAAACTCAACGTCTTCCACTTCCATCTCACCGACGATCAGGGGTGGCGTGTCCAGATCAACCGCTACCCGAAGCTGACGGAGATCGGTTCCTGGCGGGCCCGCACCAAATTCGGCCACCGGGCCTCGCCGTTGTGGGAGGAGAAGCCGCACGGGGGCTTCTACACCCAGGACGACATCCGCGAGATCGTCGCGTACGCGGCCGAACGGCATATCGCCGTCGTCCCCGAAATCGACATCCCCGGGCACTCGCAGGCCGCCATCGCCGCGTATCCGGAACTGGGCAACACCGACGTCATCGACACGACCTCCCTGACCGTCTGGGACAACTGGGGCGTCTCCAAAAACGTACTCGCCCCCACTGACAACACCCTGCGCTTCTACGAAGGGGTCTTCGAGGAACTCCTCGAACTGTTCCCCGTGGATCCCGGCCGCTTCCCGGAGTTCTCCGGTTTCTTCCACATCGGCGGCGACGAGTGCGCCAAGGACCAGTGGAAGGCGTCGGCCACGGCGCAGGCCCGCATCGCGGAACTCGGGGTCGGCGACGAGGACGGACTCCAGGCCTGGTTCATCCGGCACTTCGACAACTGGCTGTCCGCGCGCGGACGTCGGCTGATCGGCTGGGACGAGATCCTGGAGGGCGGCCTCGCGCCGGGCGCCGCGGTCTCGTCCTGGCGCGGCTACCAGGGCGGCGTCACCGCCGCGCGCGCGGGCCACGACGTCGTCATGTGCCCCGAGCAGCACGTGTACCTGGACTACCGTCAGGACGCGGGCGAGGACGAACCGGTGCCGATCGCCTATGTGCGCACCCTGGAGGACGTCTACCGCTTCGAGCCGGTTCCGTCCGAGCTCACCGAGGCCGAGGCGCGGCACGTGCTCGGCACGCAGGCCAACATGTGGACCGAGGTGACCGAGGACCCCGCGCGCGTGGACTACCAGGCGTTCCCGAGGCTCGCCGCCTTCGCCGAGGTCGCCTGGAGCCGGCTGCCGGCCCCCGCGGAACGGGACTTCGCCGGCTTCGAGCGCCGGATGGACGCCCACTACGGGCGGCTCGACGCCCTCGGCGTGGCCTACCGGGCGCCTTCGGGTCCGGCGCCCTGGCAGCGGAGGCCCGGCGTGCTCGGACGCCCGATCGAGGGGGCGCCCCCGAACGTGTGAGACCGCTCACGGTCCCCCGGTCCCGGCACGGGTGCCACGGAGTCGTTGCACCACAAGGAAAAAGGCCCCAGGCGGTCACCGAAGGGTGACAATGGGCTTCCGTCGGCGATGCCGTGCGAAAACCGGCCATCTCCCTGGTGAGACGGGCGAATGCCTCCTAGCGGACCCCCGCGTCGAGGGGCCGGGAAGATGTGCCAGAGTTGCCACGTCCGCCCTGTCAGCACGTACCGTACGGCAGCACAGGTGGGACCAGGTGGGGCAGCGGGAAGGGGCAACCGGTTTGACCACGCACGCACCGCAGGCGGCGCAGGCCGTGACGCTGCCCGTCTCGCTGGACGAGGCGGTGGCGGCGCTGTCCGCCATGCCCACGGCCGTTCCGGTCGCGGGCGGCACGGATCTGATGGCCGCGGTCAACTCCGGACAGCTGAGGCCGGCCGCGCTCGTCGGCCTCGGCCGGATCACCGAGATCCGGGGCTGGCAGTACCAGGACGGCCACGCGCTGCTCGGCGCCGGCCTCACGCACGCCCGCATGGGCCGCCCCGACTTCGCGGCGCTCATCCCGGCGCTCGCGGCCGCCGCGCGGGCGGCAGGACCGCCGCAGATCCGCAACGCCGGCACCCTCGGCGGCAACATCGCCTCGGCCGCCCCCACCGGGGACGCGCTGCCCGTACTGGCCGCCCTGGAAGCCACGCTGATCATCGCGGGACCGGGCGGGGCCCGCCGCGAGATCCCCGTGTCGCACCTGCTCGCCGGCGTGGACATGCTCCGCGGCGGAGAGCTCATCGGCTACGTCCGCGTGCCGCTGCTGCACGCGCCGCAGGTCTTCCTGAAGGCCACCGGCCGCACCGGACCCGGGCGCGCGATCGCCTCCGTCGCGGTCGTCCTCGACCCGGCCAGGCGCGGCGTGCGCTGCGCCGTCGGCGCCATAGCGCCGATGCCGCTGCGCCCCCTGGACGCCGAGGCCTGGGTGGCCCAGCTGATCGACTGGGACAACAACCGCGCGATCGTCCCGGAGGCGCTGAGCGCCTTCGGCGAGTACGTGGCCGCGGCCTGCATCCCGGACCCCGTCCCCGCCGAGGACGGCACCCTGACACCGCTTCCGCCCGCCGTACTGCATCTGCGGCGCACCGTCGCCGCGCTGGCCCGACGAGCACTTGGAAGGGCACTGTCGTGACCGACGACCAGCACGAAGAGGGCGCGGGGCACAGCGGCGGCCGCTGGGACCCGCTGCCCCAGGGGGACTACGACGACGGCGCCACCGCCTTCGTCAAGCTCCCCGAGGGAGGCATCGAGGCCCTCCTCGCCGCCCGGGAGCCGCTCGCCGCGCCCGGACACGGCTACGTGCCCCCGCAGATCACCGTGACTCCCGCCCCGCCCGAGACGGCGGAACCGGCCGCGGGCGGAACCTGGGCCGGCCAGGGCGGCACCGGCCGGTGGCCCGAGGGCGACACCGGCGCGCCCGGCGCGGGCACCCACGACGACCGGTTCGCCTACCAGCCCGGATCCACCGGACAGTGGCACTTCGACGACGGCGCCGGGCACGGCCAGGGGCAGGGCCCCGGGCACGACGTGACCGGCCAGTGGTCGATCCCCCTGGCCGGAGGCGATCTCCCGGACGAATCGGGCGAGTTCACCACCTCCGCGCTCGTCGAGCAGTGGGGCGGCACTCCGCCCGCCACGCTCCCCGGGGGCGCCTCCGCGCCCTGGGCCGGCGAGATCGGACAGCCCTGGACCGCCGACGCCCGCGAAACGGCCGCTGAGGCCCTCGCCGGCGCCACGGGGCCGTCCGGGGCCGAAACGCCCGCCCAGGCCGCCCAGCACCCCCTGCAGTCCGTTCACGAGGCGCCCGGGTCCGAGACCGGCCCCGAGCCGGTGACGGCGGAGACGCACGAGGTGTCCGAGCCCGACCCGGCGCACGAGGCCGCCGTGACGGGCGAGGAGGACCCCGACGCGGACCTCCTGGCCCCCTCCGGCCACGACGACCACCCCCTCGCCTCCTACGTCCTGCGCGTCAACGGCGCCGACCGGCCCGTCACCGACGCCTGGATCGGCGAGTCGCTGCTCTACGTGCTGCGCGAGCGCCTCGGCCTCGCGGGCGCCAAGGACGGCTGCTCGCAGGGCGAGTGCGGCGCCTGCAACGTCCAGGTCGACGGCCGCCTCGTGGCGTCCTGCCTGGTCCCCGGCGTCACCGCCGCCGGCAGCGACGTACGCACCGTCGAAGGCCTGGCCGCCGACGGACAGCCCTCCGACGTCCAGCGCGCGCTGGCCAAGTGCGGTGCCGTGCAGTGCGGTTTCTGCGTCCCCGGCATGGCGATGACCCTGCACGACCTGCTGGAGGGCAACCCGGCCCCGACCGAGCTGGAGACCCGCCAGGCCCTGTGCGGCAACCTGTGCCGCTGCTCGGGCTACCGCGGTGTCCTGGACGCCGTGCGCGAGGTCGTCGCCGAACGCGAGGCCCACGCAGCCGCCGCGGCCGAGGCCGCCCCCGAGGCGGACGAGGCCCGCATCCCGCACCAGGCCGGCCCCGGCGCAGGCGGCGTCCACCCCTCCGCCTACGAGGACGGCGCCGCCTACGGCGCACCGGCACAGCACGACCAGCCGTACGGCCAGGACGGAGGCCAGGCGTGACCAACCAAGCCGCGACGGCGACACCGGCGGCGCCCGAGGCGGGCCCCGAGCCCCTGCCGCACGGGCTCGGCGTCTCGCTTCCCGCCGCCGAGGACCGCGCCAAGACCGAGGGCACGTTCCCGTACGCCGCCGACCTGTGGGCCGAGGGCCTGCTGTGGGCCGCCGTCCTGCGCTCGCCCCACCCGCACGCCCGCATCCTGTCCATCGACACCAGCCACGCGCGCGAGATGCCCGGCGTACGCGCCGTCATCACCCACGAGGACGTGCCCGGCACCCCGCTGCACGGCCGCGGCAGGGCCGACCGCCCGGTGTTCGCATCCGACGTCGTACGCCACCACGGCGAGCCCATCGCGGCCGTCGCCGCCGACCACCCCGACACCGCGCGGATGGCCGCCGCCGCCGTCATCGTCGAGTACGAGGTCCTCGAACCGGTCACCGACCCGGAGCACGCCTTCGAGGCCGAACCGCTGCACCCCGACGGCAACCTGATCCGGCACATCCCGCTGAGCCACGGCGACCCGGACGCGGTCGGCGAGGTCGTCGTCGAGGGCCTGTACCGCATCGGCCGCCAGGACCCCGCCCCCATCGGCGCCGAGGCCGGACTCGCCGTGCCCCGCCCCGACGGCGGCGTCGAGCTCTACATCGCCTCCACCGACCCGCACAGCGACCGGGACGCGGCCGCCGCCTGCTACGGCCTCGAACCCGCGCGCGTGAAGGTCGTCGTCACCGGCGTCCCCGGAGCCACCGCCGACCGCGAGGACCAGGGCTTCCAGCTCGCGCTCGGCCTCCTCGCCCTGGCGACCGGCTGCCCGGTGAAACTCACCGCCACGCGCGAGGAGTCCTTCCTCGGCCACGCCCACCGCCACCCGACCCTGCTGCGCTACCGCCACCACGCCGACGCCGAGGGCAACCTCGTCAAGGTCGAGGCGCAGATCCTGCTCGACGCGGGCGCCTACGCCGACACCTCGGGCGAGTCGCTGGCCGCAGCGGTCTCCTTCGCCTGCGGCCCCTACGTCGTCCCGAACGCCTTCATCGAGGGCTGGGCCGTGCGCACCAACAACCCGCCCTCGGGCCATGTGCGCGGCGAGGGCGCCCTCCAGGTCTGCGCCGCCTACGAGGCCCAGATGGACAAGCTCGCCAAGAAGCTCGGCGTCGACCCCGCCGAACTGCGCCTGCGCAACGTCATGGCCACCGGCGACGTCCTGCCCACCGGCCAGACGGTGACCTGCCCGGCGCCCGTCGCCGAGCTGCTCCAGGCCGTACGCGACTACCCGCTGCCCGCCCTCCCCAAGGACACGCCCGAGGACGAGTGGCTGCTGCCCGGCGGCCCCGAGGGCGCGGGCGAACCCGGCGCCGTACGCCGCGGTGTCGGCTACGGACTCGGCATGGTGCACATGCTCGGCGCCGAGGGCGCCGACGAGGTCTCGACCGCCACCGTGAAGGTCCACGACGGCATCGCCACCGTGCTCTGCGCGGCCGTCGAGACCGGCCAGGGCTTCACCACGCTGGCCCGGCAGATCGTCCAGGAGACCCTCGGCATCGACGAGGTCCACGTGGCCCCGGTCGACACCGACCAGCCCCCGGCCGGCCCGAGCTGCCGGGGCCGGCACACCTGGGTGTCCGGCGGAGCGGTCGAGCGCGCGGCCAAGATGGTCCGTACGCAGCTGCTCCAGCCCCTGGCGCACAAGTTCGGCATGTCCACCGAGCTGCTCCAGATCACCGACGGCAAGATCACCTCGTACGACGGAGTGCTGTCGACCACCGTCACCGAGGCGATGGACGGCAAGGAACTGTGGGCGACCGCCCAGTGCCGCCCGCACCCGACCGAACCGCTGGACGAGGCGGGCCAGGGCGACGCCTTCGTGGGCCTCGCGTTCTGCGCCATCCGCGCGGTGGTGGACGTCGACATCGAGCTGGGCTCGGTACGGGTCGTCGAGCTGGCGCTCGCCCAGGACGTCGGCCGCATCCTCAACCCGGCCCAGCTCAGAGCCCGCATCGAGGCGGGCGTCACTCAGGGGGTGGGCGCCGCGCTGACCGAGAACCTGCGGACCAACCGCGGTCTGGTCCGCCACCCGGACCTCACCGGCTACGCCCTGCCGACCGCCCTGGACGCGCCCGACATCCACATCGTCAAGCTGGTCGAGGAGCGTGACGTGGTCGCCCCCTTCGGTGCCAAGGCGGCCAGCGCGGTGCCGGTGGTGACCTCGCCCGCGGCCATCGCGTCCGCGGTACGGGCGGCCACCGGGCGGCCGGTCAACCGTCTGCCGATCCGCCCCCAGGCGGCCGTGGTGACGGCCTCGTGAGCGCGCCGGAGCCGCAGGCCGGCGAACCCGCGCGGGACGGCCTCGACCCCGCCGTCCCCGGCGTCGACCCGGGGCAGCCGCGCTACGAACCCCCGCCCAGCGTCGGCAAGCTGCTGATCTGGGTGCTGCTGTTCGTGCTGGCGGCCGTGGTCGTCGTCCTCGGCGGCGTCTACTTCACCTGAGCCCGCGCCCGCCGTTCCCGTCCGTGTGCGCGGCTCGTTCTCGCGCCCCTTCGGCGTTGTCAGTGGGGCGGCGTATCGTTCTGGAGCGATGGGGAACTGCCGTGGCACGACCGGCCGTTCCCTCTCGGGGGAAGCACGGAGCGTTCACATGCGCGGGGGAGCCATGAGTACGACTGACACCGATGTCGGCGGCGCGATCACACTGACCGGCGACGAGCTGGACCCGTTCGTCACGCACGCGGGCACCCGGGACCGGCTCACCGGCCCCGGACTGCCCTGCGACGGAACGCTGCTCGCGTTCGGCGCCCTGCGGGAGCACGGCCTGCGCACGGTCGCGGACCTGGCCGGCGACGCCGACAAGCTCGCCGAGGAACTGCGCGACCAGCTCGTCATAGGGGCACTGCGCAGCCTCGACCGCGACCTGGAGTCGATCCTGCTCGACGGGGCGACGGGCGAGGTCTCCTCGGCCTACGTCCCGGCGGGTCCCGCCCGGCTGGACCTCGCCCCCCTCGCGCCCTCCCTGGACGCCCTGCTGAGCTTCGCGGCGGCCACCGAGGAACTGACCCTGTCCCGGGGCCTTCCCGGCCCGTTCGGACCGAAGGCGGTCGCCCAGGTCACGGACCGGCTGAGCGCCGTCTTCGAGGACGCGGCGGGCGCGGACGTGGCCCCGTACTGGCGGATGGCCGCCCTGATCCGCCCGCTCTCCCGGATCGCCGGACCCGGCGAGGGGCTCGTCCTCGGGCTGCCGAAGCGGCTCCTCGACGAGGAGTTCGGCGCGGGCGGGATCATGCGCTTCGAGGACGTCGACTTCCCGCCCGCCCTCACGCACGAGCCGACCCGTCGCTTCCTGCGGGAGTCGGGCCTGCCCGAGGACGGCTTCCTCTTCCAGATGGACACCGAGGCGCCGCTGCCCGCCCTCACCGAGTACTACGCGGACGAGCGCCCCGAGGAGCTCTCCGCGGGCCTCCTCCCGGCCGCCGCCGACCGTCTCGTACGCCTCGGGCACCTCCTGGAGGACACGAGCCTGGTCCTGGACGGCACCACGGGCGCGGTGCTCGCCTGGAGCGAGCCCGACCTCACCCTGCGCCCGCTCAACGCGGACATCTCCACCCTGGCCTTCACCCTCTGGCTCCTGCACCGCGAGAAGACCGTCGACGCGGCCCACCACCTCAGCGACTCCTACGAGCAGCTCGCCGCGACCCTGACCCAGACCCTCGCCACGGTCGACCCCGCCGCCTGCGACCGGACCCCGGCCCTCCCCGGCGACGACGGCCGCCGCCACTGGCCGGAGATATTCGAGGACCGCTCGGTCGGCATGCTGTACGCCTAGCGGCCCGCACAAGCCATGGGAGGGGCCAGGTCATGGCTGTGCCTGTGCCAAGCGTGCGAAGGTGTTGCGATGGGCGTGTTCGCCGAAGCGACCAGCCCGCGCTCGTATAGCGGGAGTTGGCACCGCCTCACCAGGCCGGGGAGATGTTGCGCCTCTCGACCTGCTCGACCAGTTCGTGGAGCAGACGCCAATGGCAGGAGGCGGAAGCAACAAGGCGTCCGCACCGCTGGGGGCCAGACTTCGAACGCCACAATCGGCAGTCAGAGCCTTCCGCGTCCTGTGCCTTATTCGCCGAGAAAGGCGTGTACTTGTGGGTGCGCGCATGCGGGTCATATGGAATGATACCGGCCCAGGATCAGCCTACTCTGGCGTGGGGGGGAAGGTGGCTGCTCAAGAGCACGGCGCCCGAGTGCGGGTCCTCTACGACTCGGACAACGTCGGAACTGTCGAGCGGCTTGTCGAAACGATCGCCCAGACGGGACTTCAGCCCGAACTCTCCGATCTTCGCTATATCACCCGGATCTCTGACATCTGTACACCGCTTAACGGCGACTTGCTTTGCATCGTTGACGAGTCGGTCAGCGCGGTCAAAAGAAATCTCCTGCTCGGGTATGCCATGGGTGCGGCCAAGGCGATCATCCTGGTTTCGGAAGATCACCAATCCTTACCGAACCCGACGCAACGCATCCGGGTCACCTCCTACGAAGCATTGGTGGAAGAAATCGTCCGGTTGCGTGAATCAACTCACGACGCCGGCGGAGACTATGGGCAGGTGCAGCTCTTTGCACACATCGGTCCGGACGAGCCAGTCGCAATGGTTTGTGCCGAGATTCCCGAAGAGCTGAGACCGTCTTATGCGATTCCTACATATCGAGACTTTCTTCGGTATGCGACATTTGCAGACATTGATGCCCTCATTCAGTTGATGGTGTGGTTTGCTGCGAGCAAGCATAGAAGCGTCGAGGCGTACACCAGCGGAAATCTTCCAGACAGCCTGTTTGCGAAACATATGTTGGTTGTCGGGGGGCCTGCTTGGAACAAAATGGCCCAGACGCTCTACCGCATCATCCCGTTACCCGTCGAACAGCCGGACGGCGGGGCTGGAAATCCCGATCCAATCGTGGAAAAGGAATCCGGTGAGACCTGGGGCCCAGAATTGACGCAGAATGGCGAGGTGATTTCTGACGTCGGATTCGTCTCGCAAGTTGCGAGCCCTTTTCATCCCGGTCGCACCGTGACAATTTTCGGTGGTGTCCTGACCCATGGCGTAGAAGCCGGTGTGAAAATCTTCACCGACAGTTCAGTAGGTGCTAAGAACTGGGGAATCATCAAGCCGTTGCAAGCGTCTCCGGCAACAGGATTCTTGGCTGTTTTCCGCGCGAAGGTAGTTGCCAACAACAACGTCAGCCCGGATCTGACTCGCCCGGATGTGCTCCTCGCCGCTTATTCGTACCGAGCCGGAGAATTCCATCGTGTCTTCGTGCGTTGAGTTCAGCTTTGTGGTGCCCGTTTGGAACACTGATCCCGAATTTTTCCAAGCGTGCGTTCAGTCGATCGTTCGTGCCGCTGTCGAGTATGACCTCGGGCGAGTGGAACTGGTGGTGGTCGATGACGGTTCCAGGCCGGAAATATCTGCAAAATACCAAATGATTTACCGCAGTGTCGCCGTCGGCATCATCCGCAGCGTTTTTGTTCGGTGGGCAGATAATCGAGGAATTGCTGCGGCCAGGGATGCGGGGATCCGGCGCGTCGTGGGCAAGTGGGTGATCCTTGTTGATTCCGACGATCTCGTCAGCGCTGATGTGCTCAATGTTTTGGCCGAGCATATTACTGAAGATACGGTACTCGCTTTTACCGCTCACGAAAAGCGTGATGTGCATCTTGCGGAGACCGTGGAGACGCGCAGGAAGGCCCGGTATGCTCGGCTGCTGGTCGACCATGCAGGCGGGCCG
The DNA here is from genome assembly GCF_042725875.1 of Streptomyces sp. NPDC127038. Lineage (NCBI taxonomy): Bacteria > Bacillati > Actinomycetota > Actinomycetes > Kitasatosporales > Streptomycetaceae > Streptomyces > Streptomyces sp. NPDC127038. The sequence continues at coordinate 50,812 of NZ_JBHXDQ010000009.1, forward strand.
CATGATCCATTTTTGCATTTTACATTCCTGATCCATATGCATGTCATCAGGCTATCCGCCTACCGTGCAGTGGGTGGATTTGATGTGTCCATACCTTATGGGGATGAGATAGATTTCCATCTTCGACTGACGGGTGCGTATCAGAAACCGGGCAGTTATACGTACATCGATGAAGTTCTATATTTCTACCGAGAGAATCCCGACGGAGTTTGTGGGGACCCGGAGAAGTATCGCGAGCTCATCGAAACGATTGAAAAGATTCTTCTGCGTCACGCCGTGGACAGGGGTGTGAATGCAACTTCATGTCAACGCTCGGGGAAAGTGTCGGACGGTGCAGTTGCATATTGCTATAAGTAGCACACCTCAGGCATCCGACGAAGTGCCGTCGTTTCACAGGATCATGAGGGGGAGAAGGCGTGGGCGGCCTGCTGGAGTTCATCAAGGACTGGAACTTCATAGTTCCGGGAATCTTGTGGGGCGGCCGCGAGTTGTCTCGCTGGGCCCGCGCGTATCGCCGGAGAAGTCTGTTGTGGGGCTTCCGGGCTGGGCGGTCCGTTGTTCTGTTGCGGGAGCAGCCTTCTCAGCAGCAGGGCTATTTGTACGGTGAGGTGGGATCGTTGGCGGTTGCCCGCGCCGGGCAACGTGTGGCAGATGAACTTCGTAAAGTAGGCCTTGATGTCGCAGAAGCTTCGGCTCAGGATTTCGATCCGAACTCGACGCAAAATATGGCGGTAGTGAGCCTGCTGTCCGACGAGGCGTCCGTAGCTGGTTCGATGGCTGGACTGCTGGGGGTTCGAATGTCGGTCACGGGTAATAAATTCTCAGTTGACGATCACGCGTTCCGGCCACAGTTGACGCTGCTCGATGGGGAGCTGCGCACGGACACTGAGTATGCAATCTTGATACGGGGCAGGAATCCGAACAGAAATCGCCATGGAATCACCATTATTGCAGCCCTGACGGCACAAGGAGTCGAGAGTGCGGTCAAAGCCATGGTGAGTGATTCGAAGTTGTCTGCGCAACTCAGGTCGCGCAAACCCGGAGTCTGTCTGTTCACGCTTGACATGAGTTCTGGCATCGTGCGGACGCAAGAAATAGGCTGAGGAGGTCTGATGCGCATGGAAATGGAAATCGGAGCGCTGGCTGAGCGCGGTATTTTCGCTCTCGAGCAGCGGGGGCAGCAAGGGGCGCCGAGTGTCGTACTGCTTCACGGAATCAACGCGGATCACACGGAGGATCGCAGCAGCACGAAGCCGGGACTTTTCGATCTCTTGGTCGAGTCATTGGCGGCGCAGGGCATCGGGACCGTCCGGTTTGATTTCCGTGGGCACGGCCACAGCAAAGCCGTAGATGGTCATGTATCGATCGAGTCGGAGTTCGAGGACCTCGATGTCGTGATGTCTTGGCTTGTTGATAACGGCCGCAGGCCGCAATCCGTCGTTGCGTGCAGCTTCGGCGCATGCGCCACAGGTTTGTACCTGGAGCGTAAGTCGACACAATTTGAATGTGTCGTGCTGGTGAATCCGGTACTCAAGCCCCTTGAGACGTTCCTTGAGCCCGGCTCCCCGTGGGCGCGAGAGAACTTCAATGAGGCATCCCTTCGGCAACTCGATGAAACAGGGACTTTGATGCTGGACGGCGAACTACCCTTGGGTGTCAACTTCGTTCGGGATGTCAAGACCGTCCAGCCACAACGAGGGCTGAGCGAGTATCGAGGACCGCTGTCCATCGTCCACGGGAACGCTGACACCTACGTTCCGTTCGAGTACAGTGCCGATTTTGCTCGCCGCCAGCAGGCTTCGATGCTGGTCGTCACCGGATCCGAACACGGCTTCGGTGTAATGAAAGACCGTGAGTTCGTGGCAGCGCACGTTTCGAGCTACGTGGCGTGGGCTCTGAGGTGAGTGTCAAGGATCCCGGCGGGCGGTCATGGCCACGCGTGCGTGTGGCCATCGGCGATGACTGCATCATAGGACCGAACGTGCACCTCGGTCTGGTCCGCGAAGCCTGGGCCAGAGAGGAAAAGGTCCCGAGCGGCTGTGCTGTCACGATCGCTGACGGTTGCACGATTTCGGCCAACGTAGTCATCCATGACAGCTCGTCACTTGAGAGCTCCTGCTTTGTGGATGACGGTTGCCGGGTCGGCTACGGGTGTCGAATCGGAGCTGCCACACGTCTGGAGTACGGGGCATTCATCGGCGACCGGGTCGCCATAGGTGAATCGTGTGTCATCGCGGGGTTCGTCTGCGACGGTGTCGTCATCGGCAGAAGAGTTATCGCCATGGGAAATTTTGTGCATAAGCTCTCCGCCCCTCACGAGCCCTGGGGAGCCATCGAGTCCGCCGCGGTCGTCGAGGATGGGGCAGTGGTAGGGCTCGGTGCCACAGTGGTCGGCGGCGTCACCATAGGCAGAGGCAGTTACGTGGCAGCGGCGGCGCTTGTGAGCAAGGACGTGCCCCCGCATTCAGTGGTCACGGGTGTCAACGCCGTTACCGCAATGAGTGATTGGCAGGGAAGTGAACTCCGGATGGGTCTGTGAGGTTCATGCCGGGACCCGTCGATAGTCCCGAAGCAGCGCCGTTGCATCAGTCCTGATTTCAAGGCTGTCATCGCCCCGCCTGGTGGGTGGCGCGCGAAGGCGGGAGAAGGGAAGCGGGACGGACAGCCAACAGGGCGGCACTCCATGCAGAGGATGCCGCCCTGTTGGGCTTGGGAGGCCGTGGCGGGAATCGAACCCACGTAACTCGATTTGCAGTCGAGCCCCTGAACCACTCGGGCACACGGCCGTTCTCAGGTGCGGCACGGCTCACTCGTTCCGAACCTGATGGGACGACCGTAGGCGGCGCGGGAGAGCGGCCTCAAGGGTTCGGGCGCGGCCGCAACGCGACTGCCACACGCCGTTCACGAACGACGGCGGACCCGGTCCCTCCGGCCTGGACCTAGGTCCAAAGGCCCGCTTGATCACCGACCACCGACAGGAGTCAAACAAAGGGGCGCACCTTACGCTGACCTGCATGACAGCAGTGGAAGCGGGTGAGGTGGCGGCGGCTCCGTTCGAGGACGGGGCCGCCGGCGGCGGTGCGGGGGGCGACGGCGGGGTGCTCGGCCGGGCCTACCGGGCGCTCACCGTCGGGATCGTGTCCGTGGTGCTGGTCATCGCGTTCGAGGCGACCGCCGTGGGAACCGCGATGCCCGTCGCCGCACGCGAGCTCGACGGGGTCGCCCTGTACGCCTTCGCGTTCTCCGGCTACTTCACCACCAGCCTGTTCGGCATGGTCCTCGCCGGGCAGTGGTCCGACCGCGACGGGCCGCTGACCTCGCTGGCCACCGGCATCGGCGCGTTCGCCGCGGGCCTGCTGCTGTCCGGGACGGCCGGCGGCATGTGGACCTTCATCCTCGGGCGGGCCGTCCAGGGCCTCGGCGGCGGACTCGTCATCGTCGCCCTGTACGTCGTCGTCGGGCGGGCCTACCCGCAGCGCCTGCGGCCCGCGATCATGGCGTCGTTCGCGGCGGCCTGGGTCGTGCCCTCCGTCGTCGGACCGCTCGCCGCCGGCGCGGTCACCGAGCACCTCGGCTGGCGCTGGGTGTTCCTCGGCATCCCCGCCCTGGTCGGCGTTCCGCTCGCGCTCGCGCTGCCCCAGATACGCCGCCGGGCGTCAGGACCCGCCGGTACCGCCGGCCGCGCGCCCCTGGACCGGCGGCGCGTCCGCCTCGCCCTCGGCATCGCGCTCGGCGCCGGACTGCTCCAGTACGCCGCCCAGGACCTGCGCCCGCTCTCCCTCGTACCCGGCGCCGCCGGTGCCGCCCTGCTCGTTCCGGCCGTGCGCGGGCTGCTGCCCCGCGGCACCTGCCGGGCGGCCCGCGGACTGCCGTCCGTGGTGCTGCTGCGCGGGGTCTCCGCCGGCGCCTTCATCGCCGCCGAGTCCTTCGTGCCGCTGATGCTCGTCACCCAGCGGGGGCTGTCGCCGACACTCGCCGGGCTCTCGCTCGCGGCCGGCGGCGGGACCTGGGCCCTGGGCTCCTGGGTGCAGGCGCGGCCCGGCGTGGAGCCGTACCGGGACCGGCTGATGTTCCTCGGCATGCTGCTGGTCGCGGCGGCCGTCGCCGCCGCGCCGAGCGTGCTGATCCCCGCCGTGCCGGTGTGGACCGTCGCCGTCGCCTGGGCGTTCGGCTGCTTCGGGATGGGCCTCGTGATCGCCTCGACCAGCGTGCTGCTGCTCCAGCTCTCCGCCCCCGAGGAGGCGGGCGCCAACTCGGCCGCCCTCCAGATCTCCGACGCCCTGTCCAACGTCCTGCTGCTCGCCGTCGGCGGCGCCGCCTTCGCCGCCCTCGGCGGCGGCACGGTCGCCGGGACGGCCACCGGGGCCGCTTCCGGGGCCTCCGCCTCGCACCCGGCGGCCTTCGCCGCGGTGTTCCTGCCGATGGCCTGCGTCGCCCTGCTGGGGGCGTGGGTCACGACCCGCCTGCGGACAACTCCGGCCTCCGCACCGGTGATCGACAAGGCCCCCGAGGAGCCCTCCGGGGCGATGTGAGGTCAGTCCCATCCACCGCCGATCCGGCCTCGTCCGCACGCCGTCGCGAGCCGGGCGCCGGTAGGGTGGCCCGGTTGTCATACGTAGCCGAGCCGCCCGCGCGCCTCCCGTCAGGCCCCGTCCGACGCGCCGCGCGCGGACCCGGACGCTCCCAATCGACACCCAGACCGGAGACCGTGACTACCACCGCCGCCAGCGCCTCCTCGCACACCCACCACCTCTCGCCCGCCTTCCCCGGACGAGCTCCCTGGGGAACCGCCAACAAGCTGCGCGCCTGGCAGCAGGGGGCGATGGAGAGGTACATCCAGGAGCAGCCGCGCGACTTCCTCGCCGTAGCCACCCCCGGCGCCGGCAAGACGACGTTCGCGCTGACCCTCGCGTCCTGGCTGCTGCACCACCACGTCGTGCAGCAGGTGACCGTCGTCGCGCCGACCGAGCACCTGAAGAAGCAGTGGGCCGAGGCCGCCGCGCGGATAGGGATCAAGCTCGATCCCGAGTACAGCGCCGGACCCCTCAGCAAGGAGTACCAGGGCGTCGCCGTGACGTACGCCGGTGTCGGCGTGCGCCCGATGCTCCACCGCAACCGCTCCGAGCAGCGCAAGACCCTCGTCATCCTCGACGAGATCCACCACGCCGGTGACAGCAAGTCGTGGGGCGAGGCCTGTCTGGAGGCGTTCGAGCCCGCCACCCGCCGGCTCGCGCTCACCGGTACGCCGTTCCGCTCCGACACCAACCCCATCCCCTTCGTGACGTACGAAGAGGGCAACGACGGCATCCGGCGCTCCTCCGCCGACTACACGTACGGCTACGGCAACGCCCTGGCCGACCACGTCGTGCGGCCCGTCATCTTCCTCTCCTACAGCGGCAACATGCGCTGGCGCACCAAGGCGGGCGACGAGATCGCCGCCCGGCTCGGCGAGCCGATGACCAAGGACGCCATCAGCCAGGCCTGGCGCACCGCGCTCGACCCGCGCGGCGAGTGGATGCCGAGCGTGCTGCGCGCCGCCGACCAGCGCCTGACCGAGGTGCGCAAGGGCATCCCGGACGCCGGGGCCCTCGTCATCGCCTCGGACCAGGACTCCGCGCGCGCCTACGCCAAGCTGATCCGCGAGATCACCGGCACCAGGGCGACCCTCGTGCTGTCCGACGACACCGGCGCCTCCAAGCGGATCGACGACTTCTCGGCGAGCACCGACCGCTGGATGGTCGCCGTGCGCATGGTGTCCGAGGGCGTCGACGTGCCCCGCCTGGCCGTCGGCGTGTACGCCACCACCATCTCCACCCCGCTCTTCTTCGCCCAGGCCGTCGGCCGTTTCGTACGGTCCCGCAGACGCGGCGAGACGGCGTCCGTGTTCCTCCCGACCGTCCCCGACCTCCTCACCTTCGCCAACGAGATGGAGGTCGAGCGCGACCACGCCCTCGACAAGCCCAAGAAGGAGGGCGAGGAGGACCCGTACGCCGAGTCCGAGAAGGAGATGGAGGAGGCGAACAAGGAGCAGGACGAGGACACCGGCGAGCAGGAGCAGTTCTCCTTCGAGGCGCTGGAGTCCGAGGCCGTCTTCGACCGGGTCCTCTACGACGGCGCCGAGTTCGGCATGCAGGCCCACCCCGGAAGCGCGGAGGAGCAGGACTACCTCGGCATCCCCGGGCTCCTCGAACCCGACCAGGTCCAGCTGCTGCTCCAGAAGCGCCAGGCCCGGCAGATCGCGCACAGCCGCAAGAAGCCGGACACCGAGGCCGACCTCCTCGAACTTCCCGCCGAGCGCCGCCCCGTCGTCTCGCACAAGGAGATGCTGGAACTGCGCAAGCAGCTCAACACCATGGTCGGCGCCTACGTCCACCAGAGCGGCAAGCCGCACGGCGTGATCCACACCGAGCTGCGCCGTGTGTGCGGCGGTCCGCCGAGCGCGGAGGCCACGGCCGGACAGCTCCGGCAGCGGATCGCCAAGGTCCAGGAGTGGGCCACCCGGATGCGGTGACGCGGTATCCGGAACCCTCGCACGCGGGGCGGAACCGGTACCGACGGGGGCGTGTCGTGGTGGGGCGGGCGTGCGCCGCGAGCCCGTGCGCTGTGTATACGAACCGCGTACGCCGCGTCGCGCGCGCCCCGCGTTCCGGGACAAACGGAATCAGTTCGTACCCAGGGATGCCCGGATTCTGGACGGAGGCTTCCGCTGAGCGGACCGGCTCGCTACTGTCCCGCTACGCACACGCCCCGTGGCAGCGCCGCCGCGGAGCGCAGCCGTGAAGCGACCGCGGCCCGGGAAGAGCCCGGGGCGCCTGCCGACCGGCGGCCTCTGAAGCGCGTCGCCGACGGGACATCGGTGCCGCATCCGCCGTACGAGGGCCGCCGACCTCACCACTAAGGAGTGGGCGTCGTGACCGCGGAGACCTCTCAGACGCTCGACCGGGGACTGCGGGTCCTCAAGCTGCTCGCCGACACCGATCACGGGCTGACCGTCACCGAACTCTCGCACAAACTGGGCGTCAACCGGACCGTGGTGTACCGGCTGCTGGCCACGCTGGAGCAGCACGCCCTCGTACGCCGTGATCTGGGCGGCCGTGCCCGGGTCGGGCTCGGTGTGCTGCGGCTGGGCCGCCAGGTGCATCCGCTGGTACGGGAGGCCGCCCTGCCCGCGCTGCGGGCGCTCGCCGAGGACATAGGCGCGACGGCCCATCTGACGCTGGTCGACGGGACCGAGGCGCTCGCCGTCGCGGTCGTCGAACCGACGTGGACGGACTATCACGTGGCCTACCGCGCCGGCTTCCGGCACGCCCTGGACCGGGGCGCGGCCGGCCGTGCGATCCTCGCCGCCCGGCAGACGCCGGTGGGGGAGCCCGGGTACACGCTCACCCACGGAGAGCTGGAGGCGGGCGCGTGCGGGGCCGCGGCCGCGCTGATCGGGGTGACGGGGGTCGAGGGCAGCGTGGGCGTCGTCATGCTGGCGGACGCCGTACCGGAGCGGGTCGGCCCCCGCGTGGTCGACGCGGCCCGCGAGGTCGCGGACGCCCTGCGCTGACCGGGGGGCGTGGAGGCCGGGGCCTGTGGGGAGGTTCCCCCGGGCGGTGACGTTAGATTGACCCCGTGCTCTCTCGCCTCACGCGCCCCAAAGCCGTCGCCGTCTGCGCCGTCCCCGTCGTGGCCCTGCTCGCCACGGCGGTGTTCGCGCCGCTGCCGTTCTCCCTGGCGCAGCCCGGCCTGACGGCGAACGTCCTCGGCGAGAACAAGGGCGAACCGGTGATCACCATCACCGGCGCGCCCACCAGGAAGACCAGCGGCCAGCTGCGGATGACGACGATCGAGGCCACCGGCCCGGACGCGAGCGTCTCCCTCGGTGACGTGCTGAGCGCCTGGTTCGCCACGGACAAGGCCGTGATGCCCCGTGACTCGGTCTATCCGGGCGGCGGCAGCGTCAAGGAGATCGAGCAGCACAACGCGAACGAGATGAAGCAGTCCCAGGACAGCGCCACCGAGGCGGCGCTCGGGTACCTGCACGAGAAGGGCGACGTGAAGGTCACGCTCAAGCTCGCCGACGTCGGCGGACCGAGCGCGGGACTGCTCTTCTCGCTCGGGATCGTCGACAAGCTGGACGGCGACGGCAGCGGCGGCGACCTCACGGGCGGCCGGGTCGTCGCGGGTACGGGGACGATCGACGCCGACGGCAAGGTCGGCGCGGTCGGCGGTGTCAGCCTCAAGACCCAGGCGGCCCACCGTGACGGGGCGACCGTGTTCCTGGTGCCGAAGGCGGAGTGCTCGGACGCGAAGGCGGAGCTGCCGAAGAACCTCCGGCTGATCCCGGTGACCAGCCTCGACGGAGCGGTGAACGCCCTCGTGGCCCTGGAGAAGAACAGGGGCTCGGTCCCGAGCTGCTAGGGCCGTCTGTCCCACTTCCTGGCGGGCGGGGCCTCTCGCCCGCCGGTGGCGCGCTCCGTCAGCAGGCGACGGCGACGGCAGTCCTCGGCGCGGACGCCAGCCGCAGGCCGACCTCCACCAGCGTCCAGCCGACGCGGGCGCGCAGCCGACGGGTGTTCACGGCCTCGGTCGTGAGCCGGTACGCGTCGGCCTCGGCGCGAAGGTCGGCGGCGCGCACGTGCTGCAGCTGGAGGTGGGTCTCGGGATGCATGGCGGTGTCCTCTCCGTCGGTGTGATCGGGTCGTGCGCGGTGTCCGAGCGGGTGGATCAGTCCGAGGACTGCGGGAAGACGTGCGTGTGGAAGCGCACCTTCTCCGCCTCGGGGTCGTCCTCGGGTCGTTCCAGGGCGCAGTAGCTGTCGAGCAGGTCGTGCATCTTCTGGATGAGCTCCTTGGACTGCGCCGGGGTCAGCCGTATCGTGAAGTCGCTCATGTCGGAGGCGGGGGTCCACTGGTCCGGCCAGTCGCCGCGGGTGCCGAGCCAGGTCGACAGTTCACGCGCATGGGTCGTGGCGACCTCGTGCAGGAACATGTCGGCCGCCCCGCGCACCGCCGGGTCCGGGTCGCTGAGCAGGTCCTCGCCGAAGTCCAGACCCTGGTGCACGGCCTGCCACCAGCGTTCGCGTCCCTTGCCCCGCTCGGGGGCGTCCTCGACGAAGCCGTGCGCGGCGAGCTGCCGCAGGTGGTAGCTGGTCGCCCCGCTGGACTCGCCCAGCCGCTCGGCGAGCATCGAGGCGGTGGCCGGCCCCTTCTGCCGCAGGCTGCTCAGCAGTTCCATCCGCAGGGGATGGGCGATCCCCCGCAGCGAGCGGGCGTCGAGCCGGCGGTGCTGGGGCGGCTCGGGCGGCAGCGGCGGCTGCGGGGGGAGGGGTGCTTCCGGGGGAAGCGGTGGCTGCTCCGTCATGTGTACAAAGATAGCCTTGCAAAGACTCCCTTGCAACGGGTTCTTTGCAACTACTTCTTTGGATCGCGCCGCGCGGTCGGTCGAACCTCCACGAACCCGGTCAGTCCTGCTTCACGAACCCCTCCGACGTCATCCAGTCCAGCGCCACCTCGTGCGGGTCCTGGCCCTGCACGTCGACCTTCGCGTTGAGGTCCTGCGCCACCGTGTTGTTCAGCTTCTTCGTCACCGGTTCGATGACCTCGGCGATCTGCGGATACTTCTTCAGGGCCTTGGTGTTGATGACCGGAGCCGCGTTGTAGTTGGGGAAGAACTTCTTGTCGTCCTTCATCACCACCAGGTTCATCGACTTGATGCGCCCGTCGGTGGTGAACACCTCCCCGTACGTACAACTCCCCTTCGCCACCTGGGTGTAGATGATCCCGGTGTCCATCTGCGTGATGTTCTTCGCGGGGATGTGCATCCCGTACGCCTTCTCCATGCCCGGCAGCCCGTCGGCCCGGTTCGCGAACTCGCTCTCCACGCACAGGGTCACCGCGCTCGGGTCCGACTTCGACAGCGCGGCCACGCCGGACAGCGTGGTCGTGCCGTACTTCTTGAAGTTGGCCTGGTTCATGGCGAGCGCGTAGGTGTTGTTCAGGGCGGACGGCGGCAGCCAGGTGACCCCGTTCTTCGGGTCGGCGTCGTGCACGGCCTGCCACTGCTTCTGCGGGTCCGGGATCGGCTCGCTGTTGCCGAGATACGTGATCCACGCGGTGCCCGTGTACTCGTACATGGCGTCCGCGTCACCGTTCTTGATGGCCTCGCGCGCGCCGATCGACCCCTGGATGCCGGTGCGGTCGATCACCTTCGCGCCCGCCGCCTGGAACGCGATGCCCATGATCGCGCCGAGGATCAGCTGTTCGGTGAACTCCTTCGACGCCACCGTGAGGTCGGCGCCCTTGAGCGGCTCGCCCTGTCCGATGGTCCCCGGCTTGACGTTGTCGGTCATGGGGGAGCCGCTGGTCAGCCCGCACGCGGACGCCAGGACGAGGACGGCGGCCAGCGCCGCGGGACCACGCACCCGTCTCATGTCCCCACCTCCAGACCGCGCGGCCGCAGCAGCAGTTCGGCCAGCGAGGCCAGCCAGTCGACCAGGAGCGCGAGGGCGACGGTGAGGATCGCGCCGAGGACCAGGACCGGCATGCGCTGGGTGGTGATGCCCGTGGTGATCAGGACGCCAAGACCGCCGCCCCCGCCGAACGTGGCCAGCGTCGCGGTGCCCACGTTCAGCACCAGCGCCGTACGGACACCCGCGAGGATCAGCGGTACGGCCAGCGGCAGTTCGACCCGGGTGAGCACGCCCAGCGGGGACATGCCGATACCGCGCGCCGCCTCCAGCAGCGTCGGGTCGTTGGCCTTCAGACCCGTGATCGTGTTGGACAGCACCGGCAGGATCGCGTAGATCGTGATGCCGATCAGGGCCGACTTCTCGCCGGTGCCGAGCCAGATCACGAGCAGCGCCAGCAGACCGATCGCCGGGGTCGCCTGCCCCATGTTGGCGAACGTCATCGCGAGCGGGGTCAGCTTGCGGAACGCCTTGCGGGTCAGCAGGATCCCCGCCGGGATCGCGATGATCAGCACGAAGAACGTGGAGATCACCGTCAGCTGGATGTGCTGCCACAGGGCCTTGGACACCTGGCCGTTGGACAGGGCGTTCTTGGAGATCGCGTCGAGGTCGGCCTGCTGGAACCAGATCCAGGTGCCCAGCAGCAGGGCGATCAGCACGGCGGGCAGGAAGGTCAGCTTCTTCCAGCCGATCCGCCGCACCGGGGCCGTCGGCGCCGGCGGCGGCGCCTCCCGCTCGCCCGTGCCGTCCCCCTCGCTGTCGTCGCGGAAGGCCACCCCCTTGACCTCGTGCTCGCCCTCGGGACGCCGGTCGGCGGGCGGTGTGCTCACGCCTTCGCCTCCCCGCCGTCGGCGCCCTCCTGCTCGAACTGGGTCTGCTGGGCGCGCGCCTCCTCCAGTTCGTGCTGGTGCTCCAGGGCCTCAAGGCGGTCGGCCTCCAGGAGTTCGTGGACGGAGTTCATCAGCGTCTCCATGTCGACCACCCCGGTGTACTCGCCGCGCCGCCCGGTGACCGGGACCCGGCCCGAGTTGTCCGTGAGCACCGCCTCCAGCGCGTCGCGCAGGGTCGCGTCCCGGGTCACGGTGTCGTGCACCAGCGTGCCCGCCCGCGCCAGCGAGCCCTTGGCCCGCATCAGGTCGCCGCGCCGCAGCCACTTGTAGGGGCGGCCCCGCCGGTCGAGCAGCAGGATCTCGTTCGTACCGCTGGAGCGGAGCTTGCCGAAGATCTCCTGGAGCGGATCGTCGACGGTCACCGTCGGACAGCCGCTGATCTCCACGTCCCGTACGCGGCTGAGGTTGAGCCGCTTCAGGGCGGCGCCCGCGCCCACGAACCCCGACACGAAGTCGTCGGCCGGGTTGGTGAGGATCGCCTCCGGGGTGTCGAACTGCGCGATGTGGGAGTGCTCGCGCAGCACCGCGATCCGGTCGCCCAGCTTGATGGCCTCGTCGAAGTCGTGCGTCACGAACACGATCGTCTTGTGCAGCTCGTACTGGAGGCGGATCAGCTCGTCCTGGAGGTGATCGCGGGTGATCGGGTCCACCGCGCCGAACGGCTCGTCCATGAGCAGCACGGGCGGGTCCGCGGCCAGCGCCCGCGCCACGCCGACGCGCTGCTGCTGGCCGCCGGAGAGCTGGCGCGGGTAGCGGCCCCGGAACTCGGTGGGGTCGAGCCCGACCAGGTCCAGCATCTCCTCGACCCGGGCCGTGATCCGCGCCTTCGGCCAGCCGGTCATCCGCGGGACCAGCGCGATGTTCTGGGCGACCGTCATGTGCGGGAAGAGCCCGGAGGACTGGATGGCGTAGCCGACCTTGCGGCGCAGCTTCACCGGGTCCATGTCGGTGACGTCCTCGCCGCCGATCCGGATCCGGCCGCCGCTCGGCTCGATCAGCCGGTTGATCATCTTCAGGGTGGTCGACTTTCCGCAGCCGGACGGGCCGACGAAGACGACCAGCTCACCCGCCTTGATCTCCATGTTGACGCTGTCGACGGCCGCGTCGCGGCTGCCGGGGTAGCGCTTGGTGAGGTTCTCCAGCTCGATCGTGGCGCCGGTGGTGGACGTGGTGCCCCCGCCCGCCGGCTGCGGGGCCCCCGCCGGGCGGCCGGAGCCCTCGGCGCCCACGGGTCCCCCGGACGTCTCCGCCGTCTCAGACACGGATCCCCCTCGGAATGGTCAGCCGGCCGAGCAGGACGTAGGCGGCGTCGAAGAGCAGCGCGAGGATGATGATCCCGACCGTGCCCGCGAGCACCTGGTTGAGCGCGTTCTTGCTGCCCAGCGAGCTGATGCCGCGGAAGATCTCGTTGCCGAGGCCGGGCCCTGAGGCGTAGGCCGCGATGGCCGCGATGCCCATCAGCATCTGGGTGGCGATCCGGATGCCGGTCAGGATCGGAGGCCAGGCCAGCGGCAGTTCGACCCGCATCAGCCGGGCCACCCGTGACATGCCGATGCCCCGGGCCGCGTCGACCAGCGAGGGATCGACACCGCGCAGTCCGACGATCGAGTTGCGCACGATCGGCAGCAGCCCGTACAGCGTCAGGGCGATGACGGTCGGCGGGACGCCCAGGCCCACGATCGGGATCAGCAGACCGATCATGGCCAGCGACGGAATGGTCAGGATGGCGGAGGTCGTGGTGGTGGCGAGGTTGCCCGCCCAGTCGCTGCGGTAGGTGACCACGCCGATCAGCACACCGATGAAGGTCGCCACCACCATGCACTGGAAGACCGCGCTGGCGTGTTGGTAGGCGTCCGTGAGCAGCTGCTCGTGGCGGCTGCTCAGGTACTGCCAGAAGTTCACGCCATCACCCCGCTCCTTCGGTTCAGCGCTCGGTCGCCGCCTGTTCCACGAGCGGGATGATCCGCAGGGGAACCGCGTTCTCCATGACGATCGCCGTGGAGGCCCGGACGATGCCATCAAAACCGACAACCCGGTCGATCACCCGCTGGAGATCGGCGTTCGAGCGGGCCACCAGCCGGCACAGCATGTCCCCGCTGCCGGTCGTGGTGTGCAGCTCCAGCACCTCGGGCACGGTCGTCAAGTGGGCGCGTACGTCCGCGCCTTGCCCCTGCCGGATCTGGAGCGTGGCGAACGCCGTGACCGGATAGCCGAGCGCGGCCGGGTCGACCTGCGGACCGAAGCCCCGGATGACTCCGTTCGACTGAAGCCGGTCCAGCCGGGCCTGCACGGTGCCCCGCGCCACCCCGAGCCGCCGCGACATCTCCAGGACCCCGATGCGCGGCTCCTTCGCCAGCAGCACCAGCAGCCGCCCGTCCAGATGATCGATCGCCATGGCGGCCTCCGGGATGGTCATCATGTACAGAAAGCCCGGCTGTCCAGGCTCCTCGCTGAACATATTGTCCAGCCGACAGGCGAACTATTGCGCACCTTGCGGAACGGAGGGAGCCTGCGGCCATGACGCAGACCACACACCACACTCCCGACACCGCCCGGCAGGCCGATCCCTTCCCGGTCAAGGGAATGGACGCGGTCGTCTTCGCCGTCGGCAACGCCAAGCAGGCCGCGCACTACTACTCCACGGCCTTCGGCATGCGGCTCGTCGCCTACTCCGGACCGGAGAACGGCAGCCGCGAGACGGCCTCGTACGTCCTCGAGAACGGCTCGGCGCGCTTCGTGTTCACCTCGGTGATCAAGCCCGCCACCACCTGGGGCCACTTCCTGGCCGAGCACGTGGCAGAGCACGGCGACGGCGTCGTCGACCTCGCCATCGAGGTCCCGGACGCCCGTGCCGCGTACGCCTACGCGATCGAGCACGGCGCCACCTCGGTCGCCGAGCCGTACGAGCTGAAGGACGAGAACGGCACCGTCGTCCTCGCGGCCATCGCCACGTACGGCAAGACCCGCCACACCCTCGTCGAGCGCTCCGGCTACGACGGCCCCTACCTGCCCGGGTACGTGGCCGCCGCCCCGATCGTCGAGCCGCCCGCCCAGCGCACCTTCCAGGCCATCGACCACTGCGTCGGCAACGTCGAGCTCGGCCGGATGAACGAGTGGGTCGGCTTCTACAACGAGGTCATGGGCTTCACGAACATGAAGGAGTTCGTGGGCGACGACATCGCGACCGAGTACAGCGCCCTGATGTCGAAGGTCGTCGCCGACGGCACGCTCAAGGTCAAGTTCCCGATCAACGAGCCCGCCATCGCCAAGAAGAAGTCCCAGATCGACGAGTACCTGGAGTTCTACGGCGGCGCGGGCGTCCAGCACATCGCGCTGAACACGAACGACATCGTCGCGACCGTACGGACCATGCGCGCGGCCGGCGTCCAGTTCCTCGACACCCCGGACTCGTACTACGACACGCTCGGCGAGTGGGTCGGCGACACCCGGGTCCCCGTGGACGTCCTGCGCGAGCAGAAGATCCTCGCCGACCGCGACGAGGACGGCTATCTGCTCCAGATCTTCACCAAGCCGGTCCAGGACCGTCCGACCGTCTTCTTCGAGATCATCGAGCGCCACGGCTCGATGGGCTTCGGCAAGGGCAACTTCAAGGCCCTGTTCGAGGCGATCGAGCGCGAGCAGGACAAGCGCGGCAACCTCTGAGCCGACGACCCGGCCCGGGATCCTGAGCGCTCCGCTCCGGCCCGGGGCCCGAGCGGTTCCCCCGAGTCCCGGTGAACGCCCCCACGGCGTCCCCCGGGACTCGGCCGTTCTCCCGCCGGCGGGGCGGGCCGGTTCAACCGTCCGGCCCGCCGGTTCAATCGTCCGGTGGGGCCCGCCCGGCTTCCGCCGCTCCGCGGGGCCCGCCCGTTCGGCCGCCCGGGCGGGACTCGGGGCTCGTGCGTTCCGCCGTCCGGCTGGGCTTGCCCGCTCGACCGCTCGGCGGGGACCCGCCCGTGCCGCCGCCCGGCGGGGGCACGTCGGTGCCGTGGGTCAGTGGGTCAGCGGGTCAGTGGGGTGCGGGGCGCTCCGGCCGGGCGGCCGGGGACGCGGGGCCGGAGGGGGCGGACGTGCCCGCCGCGCCCGTCGTCCCCGCCGTGGAAGGGCCCGCCGCGCCCGCGGAAGGACCGGCCGCGCCCGTCGCCTCGCCCGGGCCGTCCTCGGGTGTCCGGGACTCCCCGGACGTGCCGGAGCGGTCGGAGCCGGCGGTGTCGGCCGCTCCGCCCGGATCCCCCGCCCCCTCCGCGTCGCCCGACTCGTCCGGCGGACCGCCGGCCGGCGGATCCCCGAGCGCCGTCAGCGACTCCCGGGCCTCGGGCGCCAGCAGCGGCGAGAAGTACGGGCTGATCCGCAGCGCCTCGGCGAGGTGCCGGCGGGCCGGACCGAACAGTCCCAGCTCACGCTCGATCCGCCCCCGGTGGTACGCGAACAGCGCACTGCGCACCCCGCCCCCGTGCTCCTGGTCCGTGGCCCGCACCGCGAATTCCAGCGCCTCCTTGTCGTCCCCGGCCCGGTGCAGCGCCCAGCCCAGCGCGTCCGCCACCGCGAGGCCGGGCTGCCGCCGCCACTCGGCCCGCAGCGCCTGGACCGCCGCCCGCGGGTCGCCGTGGTCCGCCTCGAAGAGCCCGAGGACCGGCTGGTCGTCCACGCCCGCCGCGCCGTCCCGCCGCACCAGCTCCCGCAGCAGCCCGTACTGCGCACGCGCCTCCGCACCGCGCCCGAGCTTCTCGTACACCTCGCCCAGCTCCAGCGCGTAACGCGGCTCGGGCCGTTCGGCGAGCGCCCTCCGATACGCCCGCAGCGCCTCCGCCGTGCGCCCCAGCGCCGCCAGCGCGCGCCCCTGCCCGGCCAGCGCCTCGTACGCGTACGCGTCCGTGGCCACCGCGGCCCGGTAGTGGTCGAGGGCCGCCCGGCGGTCGCCGCGTTCCCACGCGAGATCCCCCGCCTGCGTGAGGTAGGCCGCCTGTTCGGCCGGGCCGGCCGCGCCCGCCGCCGCGTCCGAGACCGCCGCCGCCGCGTCCTCGCGCCGGCCACGGTCCCGGTACACCCGCGCCGCGACGGCCTGGGCCGCAGGCCCGGTGCGCAGCGCCAGCAGGGTGTCCAGGGTCCTGCCCACGGCCTTGTAGTCACCGAGCCCGTCGTACGCGTCGACGAGCGCCGGATACGCCGTCCACCGCTTCGGCGCCAGCTTCGCCGCGGCCTCGGCCCACTGCTTCTCGGCCCGGAAGTCGCCCCGCGCCCCGGCGAGGGAGGCCAGGCCCTCCAGCGCCGCCGTGTTGTCCCCGGGCCGCAGCCTCAGCGAGGTCCGCAGCGCCTTCTCCGCCTTCGGGTAGGACGCCACGGCCGCCGTCCGCCGCGCCTGCTCCGTGTACGCGGCCCCGAGCACCGCCCACGCCACGTCGTCGCGCGGCCGCGCCCGCACCCGGGCCTCGTGGTCGTGGACGAGCGCGACGAGATCCGGCAGCGCCGCCGGCACCCCCGACCCCACCGCGGTCACCGCCCGCGCCACCGGCCCCGGGGCGGGCCGCGCCGCCCCGTCCCGGTCCGCGGAGGGCAGCAGCATCAGCACACCGCCGAGCACGGCACAGCCGGCCGCCGCCGCGATCAGCGGGCGCCGGACGAACGGGGAGCGGCGCGGGCCGGACGGCTCCGGGGACTGCTCGCCGGCGGGTTCCCCGGACCGCGGACCGGCGGGCACCTCGCGCCCCGCCCCGGCGGACACCGGCTGTCGCTCTTCGATCTCCATGCCGCTCACTGTGCGTCAATACGATGACCGGATCCGGGCATGCGAAGCCCCGGGCGGATGGGGTTCACACCGATGGCCCTTGGTGCGACGCTGTGATCATGAGCCGTATCGAAGCCCCGCACGACGAGGACCCGGCAGCGGCCGGAAGCCTCCTCGACCGTCTGCTGAGCGGCCTGCCGGCCGAGGCCGTCCTCACCGACCCGGACGTCACGGCCTCCTACGCCAACGACATGGCGAGCTTCTGCGAGGCGGGAAGACCCGCCGTGGTGGTCCTGCCGCGCACCGTCGAGCAGGTCCAGCACGTCATGCGCGTCGCGACCGCCCTGCGCGTCCCCGTCGTCCCACAGGGCGCCCGCACCGGCCTGTCCGGAGCGGCCAACGCCACCGACGGCTGCGTGGTCCTGTCGCTGGTCAGGATGGACCGCATCCTGGAGATCAGCCCGGTCGACCGCGTCGCCGTCGTCGAACCCGGCGTCGTCAACGCCACGCTCTCCCGCGCCGTCGGCGAACACGGCCTGTACTACCCGCCGGACCCCTCCAGCTGGGAGACGTGCACCATCGGCGGCAACATCGGCACGGCCTCCGGCGGCCTGTGCTGCGTGAAGTACGGCGTGACCGCCGAGTACGTCCTCGGCCTGGACGTCGTCCTCGCCGACGGCCGGCTGATGTCCACCGGACGCAGGACCGCCAAGGGCGTCGCCGGCTACGACCTCACCCGCCTCTTCGTGGGCTCCGAGGGCTCGCTCGGCATCGTCGTACGGGCCGTCCTCGCCCTGAAGCCGAAGCCGCCCCAACAGCTCGTCCTGGCCGCCGAGTTCGCCTCGGCGCGGGCCGCCTGCGACGCCGTCTGCCGGATCATGGAGGGCGGCCACGTCCCGTCCCTGCTCGAACTGATGGACCGTACGACCGTCAAGGCCGTCAACGACCTCGCGCACATGGGCCTCCCGGAGACCACCGAGGCGCTGCTGCTCGCGGCCTTCGACACCCACGACCCGGCGGCCGACCTCGCCCTGGTCGGTGGCCTCTGCGAGGCCGCCGGCGCCACCCAGGTCGTCCCCGCCGAGGACGTCGCCGAGTCCGAACTGCTGCTCCAGGCACGGCGGTTGTCGCTCACCGCGCTCGAAGCGGTCAAGGGCACCACGATGATCGACGACGTGTGCGTGCCGCGCTCCCGGCTCGGGGACATGCTCGACGGCATCGAGCGCGTCGCCGAGAAGTACGCCCTGACCATCGGCGTGTGCGCCCACGCGGGCGACGGCAACACGCACCCCACCGTCTGCTTCGACGCGACCGACCCCGACGAGTCCCGGCGCGCCCGCGAGTCCTTCGACGAGATCATGGCCCTCGGCCTGGAGCTCGGCGGCACGATCACCGGTGAGCACGGCGTGGGCGTGCTGAAGAAGGAGTGGCTGGCCCGCGAGATCGGTCCGGTGGGCGTGGAGATGCAGCGGGCGGTCAAGTCGGCGTTCGACCCCCTGGGCCTGCTGAACCCCGGCAAGCTGTTCTGACGCCGGGGCCCGGTCGTCCCACGGCCCGTCAGGACGGTTCGCCGTCCGCCGACTCGTCGGAGGGCCACGGGTCGCGCAGCCACAGGTCGTCGGGGGAGGGGGCTCCCGTCTGGTCGAGCGAGGGCGAGAGCCGCGGGGACGGCGCGAGCAGCTCGGCCAGACCGTCGTCGAGGCCGAGCCGCCCGGTCTCGGTGCCCGGCGGGACCGCCCTGAGGGTGCGCTCCAGCCAGGCGGTGATCTGCGCGGCGGGCGCCTCCAGCAGCGCGTCGCCGTCCGGTGAGCTCAGCGCCATCAGGACCACGCTCCGGCCGCCGACCTTCGTCGGCCACACCCGTACGTCGCCGTGGCCGCACGGCCGGAACACCCCCTCGACCAGCAGCTCGCGGGCGAAGGTCCACTTGACGGGATGGTCGGAACCGACGTGGAAGATGATGCGGACGGCGTACGGGTCGTCGGCGCGGTAGCTCAGCCGCGCCGGCACCGGGACGCTGTGTTCGGGCGACAGGACGAGATGAAGCTCAAGCTCGCGTTCCACCACGGTGTGCATGTCGAAGCGCTCCCTTTCGTCGTACGGGCTCCTGCGGGTGGGCCCGTACGAGTGGAGAGCGCCTCGCGCCGCTGCCATTACGCGGGTTCGGGAAAATTTCCGGGCCCGCCCCGCCCTCCTCTCCGGTGCACCGCGTACAGCCTCGGGCGCCGGGCCGCGGGCCGGGGAGGAACCATGCCCCGAAGGAGTGGGTACCGCGGGACCGGCCGTGACGCGTGCGCCGGTCTGGTAGATGTGGACCTCCCACACGACCCCCGAGCAGATACGGGACGACGGACATGAGTGCCCCAACCCCGGCCCCCGGTGACGACAGGCCCCGCGAGGGGTATTACCCGGACCCCTCCATCCCTGGATACGTCCGGTACTGGAACGGCGCCGCCTGGGTGCCGGGCACGAGCCGCCCGGCGCCGTCGGCCGGCGAGGCGCTCGCCCCGCCGGCCGTGGTGCGTTCCGCGCACGTGCCCGCTCCGGCGTCGTCCCCCGAGTTCACGGCCGCCCGGGGGCAGACGGGTGTCCCCGTCACGGAGGAGACGGGGCCGCACTTCTTCGACGAGGACCCGCAGCCCCGCGCCGCCGCCGAGTCCCAGCACGGCAGCCGGCCCGAGCCCGCCGCCTCCTGGGGCGCAGACCGCTCCCGGCAGTCCGGCTTCGGCGGCGACCAGGACCGCAGGGTGTCCTGGGGCTCGCCCAGGTCCGACCCGCGTGCGGGGGAGTCCGCGGGGTCCGCTCCCGAGGCGGCGAGCCCGCCCGACGGGGCTTCGGCGAGCACGGACGGCACGGCGACGATCCCGCCGGCCGGCTCCGGCGGCACCGCGCGGCCCCCGGCGTCCGCGGGTTCCGTGGACTTCCGCCGCCCCGCGGAACCGGCCGCGTCCGAGGGACCCGAGGGCGCGTGGAGCGCGAGCGGTACGGACGGCACCAGTGGTACGAGCCGTACGGGTGAGGCGAGTTCGGGCGCGGCCGACGCCTGGAGCAGCGCCGGGACGGGGTCCGCTTCCGGCGGGTTCGGTTCCGGGACCGGGTCCGCTTCCGGGACCGGCGCAGGGACGGGGGCCGCTTCCGGGTTCGGAGCCGGTCCGGGGTCCGGCGCCGGGACCGGGTCCGCATCCGGGTTCGGAGCCGGGACTGATTCCGCTTCCGGGTTCGGGTCCGCCGTGGGCTCCGGGTCCGGGACCGGCGCCGGGGCCGCCGTGGGTGCCGGGCAGTCCGGGCCGGGGCGTCCCGTCGCGACTCCCGCCGCACCGGACCCCCTTCCCCCAGGGGGCGACACGGCGTTGCGCGCGCCCTCCCCGCGTACGGAGCGGCCCGGCGGGGGCACAGACCCGGCGAGTGCGCCGGGTGTGTCCGCCGCGCACCCGACGCCCGCGCCCGGCCCGTCCGCCGCACCCTCCGCACCAGGCTCACCCGCCGCGCCGGCCGGCGGCGGCTTCGGAACCGGCACGGCCCCTTCCGGCCCGTCCGCCACATCTCCGGCATCTCCCGCGTCCGCCGCATCCCCCGCGCCGGCCGGCACCGGCCCGGGAACGGGTACGGCCGCTCCCGCTCCTTCCGCCGCGTCCGCCGGTGACGGCCCCGGTCCCGTGGCGGCCGCGCCCGCCCCCGCCGTGCCCCAGCAGCCCGGCGGTTCCGCCCCCATGGCCTCCGGGGCCGGCGGCGGCCAGCCCTCCTGGGCGCAGCAGGTGCACCGGCTCGCGGGCGAACCGGCCGAGGACGGCGGGCGGGTGACGCCGTGGAAGCCGCCGGTCGACGACGTGTTCCAGGCCGCCGCGCGCCGCCAGGCGGCGGCCCGTCCCTCCGGTGTCGGCCGACGGCTGGCCGCCCGGCTGCTGGACACCGTCGTCGTCGCCGGTGTGACCGCCGCGGCCGCGGTGCCGCTGGGTATCAGGGCCGCCGACCACATCGACGAGAAGATCGACGCGGCCAAGCTCTCGGGCGAGAAGGTCACCGTCTGGCTCCTGGACGGCACGACCGCCTCCTGCCTCGGCGCCGTCCTCGCGATCCTGCTCGTCCTCGGCGTCCTCTACGAGGTCCTGCCCACCGCCAAGTGGGGCCGTACGCTCGGCAAGAAGCTGTGCGGCATCGAGGTGCAGGACATCGAGGGCCATGAACCGCCGGGCTTCGGGCGGGCCCTGGTCCGCTGGCTCGTCCTCACCGTGCCGTGCCTGCTGGTGGTCGGTTTCCTCGGCGTCCTGTGGGGTCTGTTCGACAAGCCCTGGGGCCAGTGCTGGCACGACAAGGCGGCCCACACCTTCGTGGCGGGGCCGGCCCGGTAATCCGGTCCCCCGTACGGCCCTTCGCCGGATGCGGAGCCGGGGGGTTCGCGGTCGACTCGGGCCATGAGCAGCGAACCGCCGCCCCCGGGCCCCGGCCGGCCACCGGACGACGACCCGTTCAAGAAGCAGCCGCCGCCAGGAGAGGGCGCGGGCTCCCCGTACGACCCGCCGCCCCCGTCCGGCGGCGGTTCCCCCTACGACCCGCCGCCCCCGCCGGCTGACCGGACGCCGCCCTACGGCAGCGAGCCGCCCCCGTTCGCCGGCGGCCCCTACGGCGAGGGCGGGGGACCGTACCAGGGTGGCGGTGACCCCTACGGCGGTGGCGGCCCGTACGGAGGCGACCCGCTCGCCGGCATGCCGCCGCTCGCGGACAGCGGGAAGCGGGTGCTGGCCAGGATCCTGGACATGATCCTGGTGGGCATCGTGGTCTGGCTGCTGTCCTGGGCGTTCGGGGTCACCGAGTACAACGTGGACTCGAACAAGATCGAGTACAGCAAGTCGCTCGGGCAGTCCCTGGTGGCCGCCGTGCTCTACGTCGCCTACGACACCGTGATGATCAGCAAGACGGGCCAGACCCTCGGCAAGCGGCTGTTCAACCACCGGGTCGCCAACCTGGACAACGGCTCGACCCCGTCCGTGCAGACCTCCCTGGTCCGCGCCCTGGTCCTGTGGATCCCGTTCGCGTTCTGCTGCGCCTGCATCTGGACGGCGATCGCGGGCGGCTGGAGCTTCTTCGACAAGCCCTACAAGCAGGGACTGCACGACAAGGCGGCCAAGACGGTGGTGGTCGACGCCACCGGCTGACGGCTCGCGCGGGACACCGCCGCGCAACGACGGCCGGACACCGCCGCGCACGACGGCCGGACACCGCCCCGCAACGGCGCGGACGGCGGCCGGGCGGCGGGGGAGCACGACGCGACGGCGGGCCCGTGGGTTCACGGGCCCGCCGTCGCGGTACGCGGCCGGGATGCCGGCGCTCCGCCGGTCCACGGGGGGACCGGGTCGCGCGGGCGTGCGCAGGAGGTCTCAGGGCCCCGCGGGTTCGCGCACCGGCTCGGGCGCCGCGGACGCGGCTGCCGACACGGAGGCGGGTACGGGGGCGGACACGGACGCGGTCTCGCGCCGCGCCGGCACTCGCTCGGGGACGACGGGCGCGGCTGCGGCCGGCGCGGGCTTCGGCAGCGGGACCGTCATGGCCACCAGCAGTCCGAGCGCGAGCGCCGAGAGGGTGATCAGCACGATCCCCAGACTCGAACTCGTCTGTGACAGCAGCAGCATGGCGAGGGTGGAGAAGATCACGGTGCAGGAACCGTAGGCGAGCTGTGCGGCGGTCGGACGAGGCATGGCAATCGTGTCCTCGGATGGGGGTTCTCCCCCCGGTGCCTCTCGCGATGGGGGAGGGTGCGGATAGATGTCGGGGGTGGGACAACGGTGTCGACGTGGCTGTCCGCCGGCTTCCGACGCTTCGCCAATCGACTCTATTCGCCTGCATGCCCGAGTGGAACGTCCGGTAAGCGTGACCTTACCCACGGTGCCGGAGCACAGGGGGCGCACGGAGTCATCACGTCCACCAAGTGGACGGGAGAGCGCGCCTGTTGACCGTTTTGGAGTCGTCCGGATACCGAACGTAGGCTCCGCATAATGCACTTGCCAGGTTCAAGTCAAGATCTGTTTTTTCTTTGGTAACTCCGGTCAAATGTCGTCACTTGAATCGCGTGGCGCGCGCGGACCTCCATGACCCGGAAACCCCCTCCGCGCGAACGTGCGCGGGGGAGGACATCAAGTGACCAACAGACCATGGACGTTCAGAGCAGCCGCGGTGGGCGTCGCCCTCGCGGCGGCCACCGCCACGTTCTCGACGTACGCCGTGGCGCAGGCCGATGCGGCCCACGCGTCACCGGTCGTGGAACGCCACGACCCCCAGCCGGTCCGGAACACGGTCGATCACGACCTGGACGGACCGCTGAGCAAGACCCAGAACGCCCAGCGCCAGGAGGCGCTGAACCAGGTCATCTCCGGCGACGCCAAGGTGCAGGACCGTCACGGTTCCAAGGTCGTCCAGCTGAAGAGCAAGAAGGGCGACTCCAAGTACGTGGAGCTCGGCCGCGAGAAGACCGACAAGATCTTCACGATCCTGGTCGAGTTCGGCGACAAGACGGACCCCAAGTTCGGTGGCACCGCCGGGCCCGCGCACAACCAGATAGCCGCGCCGGACCGTGCGAAGGACAACAGCACGGCCTGGCAGGCGGACTACAACCAGAAGCACTTCCAGAACCTCTACTTCGGCACCGGCAAGAACACCGAGTCGATGAAGAAGTTCTACGAGACGCAGTCCTCGGGCCGCTACTCGGTCGACGGCGAGGTCGCCGACTGGGTCAAGGTGCCCTACAACGAGGCGCGTTACGGCAACAACGCCTGCGGCAGCACCAACTGCCCGAGCGTGTGGAACGTCGTCAAGGACGGCGTCACGGCCTGGGTCGCCCAGCAGAAGGCGGCCGGCAAGACCGACGCGGCCATCAAGGCGGACCTGGCCCAGTTCGACCAGTGGGACCGCTACGACTACGACGGCGACGGCAACTTCAACGAGCCGGACGGCTACATCGACCACTTCCAGATCGTCCACGCCGGTGAGGACGAGTCCGCGGGCGGCGGCGCCCAGGGCAAGGACGCGATCTGGGCCCACCGTTGGTACGCCTTCGGCACCGACGCCGGCGCCACGGGCCCCGCGGACAACAAGCTCGGCGGCGCGCAGATCGGCGACTCCGGCATCTGGGTCGGCGACTACACCATCCAGCCGGAGAACGGCGGACTCGGCGTCTTCGCCCACGAGTACGGCCACGACCTCGGTCTGCCGGACCACTACGACACCGCCGGCGGCGACAACTCCACCGGTTTCTGGACCCTGATGTCCTCCGGTTCGTGGCTCGGCACCGGCAAGCAGTCCATCGGCGACCTCCCCGGCGACTTCAACGCCTGGGACAAGCTCCAGCTCGGCTGGCTGAACTACGACACCGCCAAGGCCGGCAAGCAGTCCACCCACAAGCTGGGCGTCGCCGAGTACAACACCTGGAACAAGCAGGCACTCGTCGTCGACCTGCCGGAGAAGGACGTCACGACCACGGTCGTCAACCCCGCGCAGGGCTCGTCCCAGTGGTGGAGCGGCAGCGGTGACAACCTGAAGAACACGCTGACCCGGTCCGTGGACCTCACGGGCAAGTCCTCGGCGAAGCTGACCCTCGACGGCTGGTACGACATCGAGGCGAACTACGACTACCTGTACACCGAGGTCTCGACCGACGGCGGCGCCAACTGGACCGCCCTGGACGGCACGGTGGACGGCGCCGCCATCCCGCGCGACGGCAGCGACAAGCCCGCCCTCACCGGCACGGTCGACGCGTACAAGAAGCTCGTGTACCCGCTCGACGCCTACGCGGGCAAGAAGATCGACATCCGCTTCCGCTACCAGAGCGACGGCGGCGTGGCGCTCAAGGGCTTCGCGGCCGACGAGATCAGCGTGACCGCCGACGGCACCGCGCTCTTCTCGGACAACGCCGAGACGGCCGACCCCGCTTGGACCGCCGCCGGCTTCTCGCGCATCGGCTCCTCGTTCACCAAGGCCTACGCGCAGTACTACATCGCGGAGAACCGCCAGTACGTCTCGTACGACAAGACCCTCAAGGTCGGCCCGTACAACTTCGGCTTCTCCACGACCCGTCCGGACTGGGTGGAGCACTACCCGTACCAGACCGGTCTGTTGATCTGGAAGTGGGACACCTCGCAGGCCGACAACAACACCAGTCAGCACCCGGGTGTCGGCCTCGCGCTTCCGGTCGACTCGCACCCGAAGGCCCTGTGGTGGGACAACGGCACGCTGATGCGCAACCGCATCCAGGCCTACGACTCCCCGTTCAGCCTGTACCGCACGAGCGGCATCACGCTGCACAGCGCCGACGTCGCCACGAAGATCCCGTCGTCGAAGGGCGTGTCGGTCTTCAACGACCACACGAGCGACTACTACGACAACCGGAACCCGACCGGCGGCGTCAAGGTCACTGACACCAACACCAAGATCGAGATCGTCAAGCAGGCCAAGGATGGCTCGACGATCTCCCTCAAGGTCGGCCCCGCAGTGAAGTAATCGGTATTTGCGCAGGTCAGAAGCGTATCGGCGGCAACCCCTGGCGGGTTGCCGCCGATCGTGTTTAGGTGCGTCCTGTGCCCGGCTTATTGACACCGACATCGACATCGACTCACACGGGGGTGTGACCGCATGGCCGCAGGAGGCTTCTCCAGACTGCCCAACGGCAGCGTCGTCGTGGCGCTGAACCTGCCCAGTCCGGCAGGTGGGGCGGGCGGCTGCGTGCGGTTCCTGGTCCTCGCCCCGAACCGGGCCCGTGCCCTGACCCGGCTGCGCAACCTGGGGTTGCGTGCCGTCTATCTGCGGGGCAACGCGGCCCCGCCGACCCCCGACGAGATCACCGCCGTCCTGCACCATCCCGACGGGCTCATATGGCGCACGGCGCCCGAGAGCGGCTGCACCGAGCTCTCCCAGGAGCTCTGGCACCCGGCCAGAACCCTCCTCAGACGCCCGGCACCCCAGCCGTGACGCCGTCTCCGGCCGTGACGTGCCCCCGGGCTGTCACGTGGTCCGGGCCGTCTCCTGTCCCGGGCCGCGACAGGCCGTGACGGTCCACGGCGGGCCACGGCGGCTCCGGAAGGGCCCTAGACCACGGGCTTGCCCGTGAGCTCGATCCCGGCGGCGCGCATCTCCTCCAGCGCCCGCTGGGTCGTCTCCTCCGCCACTCCCGCGGTCAGGTCCAGCAGGACGGTCGTGCGGAAGCCCTGCCGGGCCGCGTCCAGGGCCGTGGCCTTCACGCAGTGGTCGGTCGCGATGCCGACGACGTCCACCTCGCCGATCCCGCGGGCCCGCAGCCAGTCGCCGAGGGCCATCCCGTTCTCGTCGGCGCCCTCGAAGCCGCTGTAGGCCGCCGCGTAGGCGCCCTTGTCGAAGACCGTGTCGATCGCGCCGGAGGCGACGGCCGGGGCGAAGTTCGGGTGGAAGCCCACCCCCTCGGTGCCGGCCACGCAGTGCGCGGGCCAGGAGTGCACGTAGTCGGGGTTGTCGGCGAAGTGGCCCCCGGGGGCGATGTGGAGGTCACGGGTGGCGACCACGTGCCGGTATCCGGCGGGAGCCTGCCCGATCAGCTCCGTGACGGCGGCGGCCACGTCGGCGCCGCCGGCCACCGCGAGGCTGCCTCCCTCGCAGAAGTCGTTCTGCACGTCTACGACGATCAAGGCGCGGCGCATGGGCTGTGTCCTTCGGCTATGGGTGCGGCAGACAAGGGTGCGGGCCCGGCCGTTGAACTTCCGAGCCTAGAGAATTCCGGGGCGGTGCGGGAGGGGGTATTCGGCTTCGCGGCCCGCTCGGGCACGCTGCCGTTGCATTCCCGCTCACCGAGGGTTCATGCGCGGTGCCACTCCGGTACCGCCCGCACCATCCGCCCCGGACGCCTCAGACGTATTCGGTGGGGATCACCGGTTCGCCGCGCGAGAGCTGCGTCGCCGACAGCGGCAGCCGGGCGCGGGCCTCCGCGTGCCGGTCCCGTACGACGTCGAGCGGTTCGCGGGCCAGGACCTGTCCGCCCTTGACCAGCTGGACCAGGAGCTGCTGGTCGGAGAGTTCCGCGGGCACCGGTCCGACGCCGATGACCTCGGCCTCCGCGACCCCCTGGCCGTCCAGGCGGCGCGCGGCCCACTTGCGGCCGCCGACGGACGTCTTGCCGCCCGTGGACTTCTTGGCCACCGGCACCAGCGGCGCCTTCGGGTCGGCCGACTCGGCACGGGCGACCAGTTTGTAGACCATCGAGCACGTCGGATGGCCGGATCCCGTCACCAGCTGGGTGCCGACGCCGTACGCGTCCACGGGCGCCGCGGCGAGCGAGGCGATGGCGTACTCGTCGAGGTCCGAGGTCACGACGATCTTCGTGCCGGTCGCGCCCAGCTCGTCCAGCTGCCGGCGCACCCGGTGGGCGACGAGCAGCAGGTCGCCGGAGTCGATGCGCACCGCGCCGAGTCCGGGCCCGGCGACCTCGACGGCCGTGCGGACCGCCTCGGCGACGTCGTAGGTGTCCACGAGCAGGGTGGTGCCGCGGCCCAGCGAGTCCACCTGGGCCCGGAAGGCGTCCCGCTCGTGGTCGTGCAGGAGCGTGAAGGCGTGCGCGGAGGTGCCCACGGTCGGGATGCCGTAACGGAAACCGGCGGCCAGGTCGGAGGTGCTGGTGAACCCGCCGATGTACGCGGCGCGCGAGGCGGCCACGGCGGCCAGCTCGTGGGTGCGCCGGGCGCCCATCTCGATCAGCGGCCGGTCGCCCGCGGCGGAGGCCATGCGGGAGGCGGCCGCCGCGATGGCGGAGTCGTGGTTGAGGACCGAGAGGATCACCGTCTCCAGGAGCACGCACTCCGCGAAGCTGCCCTCGACCCGCAGGACGGGCGAGCCCGGGAAGTACACCTCGCCCTCGGGGTAGCCCCAGATGTCCCCGCCGAAGCGGTAGGAGGCGAGCCACTCGAGGGTCGGCTCGTCCACGATCCCGCGCTCGCGCAGGAAGCCGAGGAGGTCCGGGTCGAAGCGGAAGTTCTCGACGGCGTCCAGGACGCGTCCGGTGCCCGCGAGAACCCCGTAGCGCCGTCCTTCGGGCAGCCGGCGGGTGAAGACCTCGAAGACCGAGCGCCGCCCGGCGGTCCCGGCCGCGAGCGCGGCTTGCAGCATCGTCAGCTCGTACTGGTCCGTGAAGAGCGCCGTAGACGGAACATCCACCGGCAGCCCAAGGTCCGCTGTGTTCATGGCAGGGATCGTACCCCCATCTCGTCAGTTTGACGATTTCTGTTTCCTGGTCGGCGATTCCCGTGGTGGCGGCCCGTTCCCGGGGTCCGTTTATGCGGGTGACCCCCTCTGGTGGGAGCATGGGCGGTGTGACGGCTCCCGCACCTCTAGAGATCGAGAAGACCGAGTCGGCGGAGGAGGTCTTCGCCGTACCCGAGCCGGACGTCCCCTGGGTCACGATCGTCCACAACGACCCGGTCAACCTCATGAGCTATGTGACGTATGTCTTCCAGACGTACTTCGGCTACTCCAAGGACAAGGCCACCAAGCTGATGATGGACGTCCATCACAAGGGCCGGGCCGTCGTCTCCAGCGGCACGCGCGAGGAGATGGAACGCGACGTGCAGGCCATGCACGGCTACGGTCTGTGGGCGACCCTTCAGCAGGACCGGAAGTAGCCGGCCCCCTGTCAACCGACCGCCCGCAGGACCGGAAGTAGCGAACTCACTCCATGCCCGGACACTTCGAACCGCTCCCCGGCGGCGGCGCGGCCGTCGCGCTCGACGAGGTCGAGATCTCCATCATCCGCACCCTCGCCGTCCAGCTCCTGGAACTCATCGGTCCCGGCCCCGCGGAGAACGCCTCCGCCGACCCGCTCGCCGAGCTGTTCGCCGAGGGCCCCAGCGAGCCGCCGAGCGACCCGGTCCTCAGGCGTCTGTTCCCCGACGCCTACAGCGGACCCGGCGTCGAGGCCGACACGCCCGAGCAGGCCGACGAGCAGCAGGCCCACTCCGCCGAGTTCCGCCGCTTCACCGAGAACGACCTGCGCGCCGGCAAGCGCGAGAACGCCCTCACGGTGATCCGCTCGCTCGACGCGCTGACACCCGGCGGCGACGGCGGAGCGGTCCTGGAACTGACCCCCGCCCAGTCCGGGCAGTGGCTCCGCGCCCTCAACGACCTTCGTCTGGCGATCGGTTCACGGCTCGACGTCGTCGACGAGGAGGACACCGAGCTCCTCTACCGCCTCCCCGACGAGGACCCGCGCAAGCCGATGGTGATGGCGTACCTCTGGCTGGGCGGCCTCCAGGAGACGCTGGTCACCACGCTGCTGCCCTGACCCGCGGGAGGCGGACGACAGGGCCCGCGGTCGCTCAGCGGACGCTCAAATCCGGATAACGATCACGTCACCGTAACCGCGTCCTTTGGGGCGCGGTTCATCGTTTTGTCCGGTTCTTCCTGTGGTCTGCGCAACACCGGCCTTCCCCGATCAGCGCCGCCACCGTGATAAATCTTCACGACCGCCCGGCAGGACACCACCCATGTCCCGCCGGGTGCGCCACCGAGCCGGCGGACCGCCGGCCAGGCACAAGCTCCACCTGTCCGGGGGGATCGGAAGCCGATTCGAAGCCGTGGGACCGGCTCGGACCGGTTTGGAGAAAGGCGCACCAGACATGACCTCATCGCAGGTCGGCAAGATCCACGACGGCAGTGAGGCCGTGGGCGGCGACGCCCCCGAAGAGGGGTACGAGCGCGGGCTCGGCAGCCGTCAGGTCCAGATGATCGCGATCGGCGGCGCCATCGGCGTCGGCCTCTTCCTGGGAGCCGGGGCGAACATCGCCAAGGCCGGACCCAGCCTGATCGTGATGTACGCCCTCGCCGGCGTGATCATCTTCTTCATCATGCGGGCGCTCGGCGAGCTCCTGCTCTACCGCCCGGTCTCGGGCTCCTTCGCCGAGTACTCCCGCGAGTTCCTCGGCCCGTTCTTCGGCTACTTCACCGGCTGGACGTACTGGCTGATGTGGGTGGTCACCGGCATGGCCGAGCTCACGGCCGCCGCCATCTACGTCCACTACTGGTTCCCGGCCATCCACCAAT
Source organism: Streptomyces sp. NPDC127038 (assembly GCF_042725875.1). Lineage (NCBI taxonomy): Bacteria > Bacillati > Actinomycetota > Actinomycetes > Kitasatosporales > Streptomycetaceae > Streptomyces > Streptomyces sp. NPDC127038. The sequence continues at coordinate 80,924 of NZ_JBHXDQ010000009.1, forward strand.
GGGTGACCGCGCTGGTCTTCCTGGTCGTCCTGTTCGTGGCGAACCTGATCTCGGTGAAGCTCTTCGGCGAGATCGAGTTCTGGTTCTCGATGGTCAAGGTCACCGCCCTGCTCGGCATGATCATCATCGGCATCGGCGTGCTGACCTTCGGCTTCAGCTCCGCCGGTGACACCGCCTCCGTCAGCAACCTGTGGCAGTTCGACGGCTTCTTCCCCAACGGCATCGGCTCGTCCCTGATGACCCTCCAGGGCGTCATGTTCGCCTACCTCGCCGTCGAGCTCGTCGGCGTCACCGCGGGCGAGTCCGAGGACCCGGAGAAGACCCTCCCGAAGGCCATCAACACCCTTCCGTGGCGCATCGCCCTCTTCTACGTCGGTGCCCTCACGGTCATCCTCTGCGTCGTGAAGTGGACGGAGTTCGCGCCGGGCGTGAGCCCGTTCGTCGCGGCCTTCGCGAAGATCGGCATCCCGGCCGGCGCCGGCATCGTCAACTTCGTGGTCCTCACCGCCGCCCTCTCCTCCTGCAACTCGGGCATGTACTCCACGGGCCGCATGCTGCGGAACCTGGCCGAGAGCGGCGAGGCCCCCAAGGTCTTCAGCAGGCTGTCGGCCAGCAAGACGCCCGCGTTCGGCGTCACCGTCTCCGTGCTGTTCATGGGCATCGGCGTGGTCCTCAACTACGTCGCCCCCGGGAAGGCCTTCGGCTACGTCACCTCGGTGGCCACCGCGGCCGGCATCTGGACCTGGCTGATGATCCTGGTCAGCCACATCCTCTACCGCCGCGCGGTCGACGCGGGCCGGCTCCCGGCCTCGTCCTTCCCCGCCCCGGGCGGCGCCAAGTGCAGCTACGTCGCCGTCGCGTTCCTGCTGTTCGTCACCGGCCTGATCGCCTACGACGCCGACTCCCGCATCTGCCTGTACGTGATGGCCGTCTGGGCCGCCGCCCTGGCCGTCGGCTGGGCGGTCCTCAAGGCACGCAACCCCCAGGTCACCCAGCGCCGCGAGCCGGAGCTCGAAAAGGTCGGCTGACCGCCACCACGGACGCCCGGCCGTCGGGCCACCGCTCAGGACGTCCGGCATACGGGCCGTCCCGTACCACTCCTCGGTACGGGACGGCCCTTCTGTCTATCCTGACCAGCATGCTGACCATCACCGAGGCCCTGTTCGACCAGATCGTCGCCCACGCTCGCCAGGACCACCCCGACGAGGCCTGCGGCGTCGTCGCCGGGCCCGCCGGCACCGGCCGCCCCGAACGCTTCATCCCGATGCTCAACGCGGCCCGCTCGCCCACGTTCTACGAGTTCGACTCCGGCGATCTGCTCAAGCTCTACCGCGAGATGGACGACCGCGACGAGGAACCCGTCGTCATCTACCACTCGCACACCGCGACCGAGGCATACCCCTCCCGCACCGACCTCGCCTACGCCAACGAGCCCGAGGCGCACTACGTCCTGGTCTCCACGGCGGACACCGACGACGCCGGTCCCTTCCAGTTCCGCTCCTACCGGATCGTGGACGGGGAGGTCACGGAGGAGGAGGTCAAGGTCGTGGAGAGCTACTGATCTCACCCATCGGCCGAAAAGCGTCCGGAATGCGAGATCACACTCCGGGGGCCGTACCGGGAATCGATACGATGAGCCCATGGTTCTGAACGACGTGAGCGACAAGACGCCGGGCATGCTGCTCGTGGCGCGGCTGCACGTCGACCTCTGTAGGTTGCAGAGCGCCATCTGTACGCACTGACCTGCCGCCGTCGTACGGCCGGAGAGCCGCGGCTCCGCAACCCGCGTACCCCTTCCCCGCCCGCGCCGCCGCGCGTCTTCCGACCTGACACACCTTCCGACAGGAGCCCGCAACCATGGCCATCGAGGTCCGCATCCCCACCATCCTCCGCACCTACACCGACGGCGAGAAGGCCGTCCAGGGCGGCGGAGCGACCCTCGCCGAGCTGTTCACCGACCTCGACACCCGTCACACGGGCATCCGGGCCCGGATCGTCGACGGCGGCGAGCTGCGCCGCTTCGTGAACGTCTACCTCAACGACGAGGACGTCCGCTTCCTCGACGGCATCAACACCAAGCTGACCGACGGCGACAGCGTCACCATCCTGCCGGCCGTCGCCGGCGGCATGGCCTGATCGGGCCCTGGTCTCCGATGCGCTACGACTCCCCGCTCGCCGCGGTGGGCAACACCCCCCTGGTGCGCCTGCCGCGGCTGTCGCCGTCCGCGGACGTCCGAATCTGGGCGAAACTGGAGGACCGCAACCCGACCGGCTCCGTCAAGGACCGGCCGGCCCTCCACATGATCGAGCAGGCGGAGAAGGACGGCAGGCTCACCCCGGGCTGCACGATCCTGGAGCCGACCAGCGGCAACACCGGCATCTCCCTGGCCATGGCGGCGAAGCTCAAGGGCTACCGCATGGTCTGCGTCATGCCCGAGAACACCTCGCAGGAACGCCGTGACCTGCTCGGCATGTGGGGCGCCGAGATCGTTCCCAGCCCGGCCGCCGGCGGTTCCAACACCGCCGTGCGCGTCGCCAAGGAACTCTCCGCCCAGCATCCGGACTGGGTGATGCTCTACCAGTACGGCAACCCCGACAACGCCGGCGCCCACTACGCCACGACGGGCCCGGAGATCCTCGCCGACCTCCCGTCCATCACGCACTTCGTGGCGGGCCTCGGCACCACCGGCACCCTCATGGGCGTCGGCCGCTACCTGCGCGAACACAAGCCGGACGTCAGGATCGTCGCCGCGGAGCCCCGTTACGACGACCTGGTGTACGGCCTGCGCAACCTCGACGAGGGCTTCGTACCGGAGCTGTACGACGCCTCCGTCCTCACCACCCGCTTCTCCGTCGGCTCGGCGGACGCGGTCACCCGCACCCGTGAACTCCTCCAGCAGGAGGGCATCTTCGCGGGCGTCTCCACCGGAGCCGCGCTGCACGCGGCGATCGGCGTCGGCAACAAGGCCGTCAAGGCGGGAGAGACGGCCGACATCGCCTTCGTGGTCGCGGACGGCGGCTGGAAGTACCTGTCGACGGGCGTCTACACCGCGGCGACGACGGAAGCGGCCATCGAGACACTCCAGGGCCAGCTCTGGGCCTAGCCGCGGACTGTGTTCACCGAGGGGCGGGGGGGGGGGGGCCCCGACGGCCCCCCCCCCCCCCCCGCGCCCCTCGGCGTTTCCGTCGGCCCCGGGGGAGCGGCTCGGCGTGCCGGACGGCCGGCCCCGGGGGAGCGGCTCAGTGTGCCGGCGGTCGGCCCGAGGGAGCGGCTCAGCGGGCCAGGTATCTGACCTGGTCCCACAACACCGGGTCCACCACACCGACCCGCCGCCGGAAGTCGCCGACCGGCACCTCGCGCAGCTCGTCCGTCTCCAGGAAGCTCGGCCGCCCCTGGGCGTCCCCCACCGCACCCGGAGGCAGCGGGATCACCCCGGGCCGCTCGTCGTGGTACTTGCTGGTGATCTTCGCGACGGTCACCCGCTTCCCGCGCACCACCAGCACCAGACACGGCCGGTCCTTGGCGCCGGGACCGTCCTCGTACGGCACGTTCGCCCACCAGATCTCCGCCGCCCGCGGCAACGGCCCGCCGCGCCCGCGCGCGGCCCGGCGCGGTCCCCGGCCCCGGCCCGGCGGACGCGTCCGCCCGGCCGGCCGGCGCCCGCGGCGCCCCCAGCCGTCCACCAGCGTCGCGACCAGCGCGAGCAGAACCACCGCCGCCAACGCGATCCACCAGGACGTGTCCACAGCACAGAAGGTACCGGCGCGCGCGTACCCCCGCCCGCCCTGCGACGCACCCCGGCGTTCCCGGAACGCTGTCCGAACTGATCCAAACGCCGACCCGCAGGTCCATCCGAACCGGTGACAGCACAGGTGAGTTCGCCCACAACAGCCCCTGGCGGAGGAGCGACCGGCCCTTTTGCGCCTTACGCTCGACGGACCGCACGACCCCCGTCTCCCACCTTCCCAGCCGTTACCCGCCAGCGGAGGTTTCTGCTTTATGAAGCTCACCGTCGTCGGCTGCTCGGGGTCGTTCCCGTCCGCGGAATCGGCCTGCTCGAGCTACCTCGTAGAGGCCGACGGCTTCCGGCTGCTCCTCGACCTGGGCAACGGTGCCCTGGGAGAGCTGCAGCGCCACTGCGGTCTCTACGACCTCGACGCGATCTTCCTGAGTCATCTGCACGCCGACCACTGCATCGACATGTGCGCCTACTTCGTCGCGCGCTACTACCGGCACGACGGAGGCCGCTGCGCCCCGCTGCCGGTCTACGGCCCCGAGGGAACCGAGCACCGTCTCACCACGGCCTACGCCGACACCCCCACCGCCTCGTCCATGAGCGAGGTCTTCGACTTCCACACGGTCAAGCCGTCCACCTTCGAGGTCGGCCCGTTCACCGTGCACACCGAACGGGTGGCGCACCCGGTGGAGGCGTACGGCATCCGGGTGGAGCACGGGGGACGGTCGTTGACGTACTCCGGCGACACCGGGGCGACCGAGGTCCTGGACGAACTCGCCCGTGACACGGACCTGTTCCTGTGCGAGGCCGCGTTCACCCACGGCAAGGAGAACATCCCCGGCCTGCACCTCAACGGTCTGGAGGCCGGCGAGACCGCCGCCCGCGCGGGCGCCCGCCGTCTGGTCCTCACCCACATCCCCCCGTGGACGGACGCCGCCACCAACCTGAGGGACGCCCGATCGGCGTACCCGGGCCCGGTGGAACTGGCGGCACCCGGGGCGACGTACGAGATCTGACCGGCCGCGCCGCACGGCCGAAGGACCGTCGACACGGCCCGGGGACCCCGGAACCGGCGAAGGCCCCCGGAACCAGACGGTTCCGGGGGCCTTCGGCTGTCGGGAGGGACGGCTCACGCCTTGGTGAGGTCCTCGATCTCCTCCTCGGGCTCACGGCCCGGGGTGGGGAGGTTGAACTTGGTGATCGCGAAGCGGAACACCACGTAGTAGATCGCGGCGAACACCAGACCGATCGGGATGATCAGCCAGGGCTTGGTGGCCAGGTTCCAGTTGAGCGCGTAGTCGATGAAGCCCGCGGAGAACGTGAAGCCCGCGTGGACACCGAGCGCCCAGGTGACCGCCAGGGACAGGGCCGTCAGCACCGCGTGGATCGCGTACAGCAGCGGGGCGATGAACATGAACGAGAACTCGATCGGCTCGGTCACACCCGTCACGAACGAGGTCAGCGCCAGCGAGATCATCATGCCCATCACGGCCTTGCGGCGCTCGGGGCGGGCGGAGTGCGCGATGGCGATCGCGGCGGCCGGCAGACCGAACATCATGATCGGGAAGAAGCCCGACATGAACATTCCGGCGCTCGGGTCACCGGCGAAGAACCGGTTGAGGTCACCGTGGACGACGACGCCGGCGGAGTTCTTGAAGTCGCCGATCTGGAACCAGGACACGGCGTTCACGAACTGGTGCATGCCGACCGGGATGAGCGCGCGGTTGATGAGACCGAACAGACCCGCGCCGACCGTGCCGAGACCGGTGATCCACTCACCGAAGTTGGAGATGCCGGTGCCGATCGGCTCCCAGACCAGGCCGAAGAAGACACCCATGGCCGTGCCGACGAACGCCATGATGATCGGCACCAGGCGACGGCCGTTGAAGAAGCCGAGCCAGTCCACCAGCTTCTTGCGGTGGAAGCGCTGCCACAGCACGGCGGACAGCAGACCCATGATGATGCCGCCGAGGACACCGGGGTTGTTGTAGGTCGCCGCTATGTCGGCGCCCTTCTGGATCTTCGCCTCGGTGACCGGGAAGGCCTTGAGCACGTTGCTGTAGACCAGGAAGCCGACCAGCGCGGCGAGGGCGGTGGAGCCGTCCGCCTTCTTGGCGAAGCCGATCGCGACACCGATGCAGAACAGCATCGGCAGGTTGTCGAAGATCGCGCCGCCGGCGGTGGCGAACACCTCCGTGACCTTGTCGGGCAGGTGCAGCTTCTGCGCGATGTCCGGCACTCCCAGACGCAGCAGGATGCCCGCCGCCGGAAGCACGGCGATCGGCAGCTGAAGGCTGCGGCCGATCTTCTGCAGGCCCTGGAACAGGCCGGATCCCCGCTTCTTCGCGGGTGCCGCCGAGACGGTGGCGGTGCTCATAGTTCCTCCATGCGCTGGGCGCTGCCCGGGGGACGGAAAGGGGTACGACGGGGTTCGGCAGCGACCGTGTGGTCTACACCACCAGTGGTGTAGACCTGTTGTAGCACGGTGAAGGCTGGATAAGGAAGGTGCCAATTTTGTGGGCCGGGTCATAACCGGAAGAGAAGATTCCGTTCATGCCGAAGGCCCCCGGACCAGCAGGTCCAGGGGCCTTCGCCGCGCGTGCGCCAGGCGGTTCGCGCCGAGGTCTACGCCTTCGTGGTGTCCTCGACCTCCTCGTCCGGCTCCCGCCCGGGCGTCTTCAGATCGAACTTCGTGATCGCGAACCGGAAGATGACGTAGTAGACGACGGCGAAACACAGGCCGATCGGGATGATCAGCCAGGGCTTGGTCGCCAGGTTCCAGTTGATGACGTAGTCGATCAGACCCGCCGAGAAACTGAAGCCGTCGTGCACGCCCAGTCCCCAGCTCACCGCCATCGACACACCCGTGAGCACCGCGTGCACCGCGTACAGCAGCGGCGCGATGAACAGGAACGAGTACTCGATCGGCTCGGTGATGCCGGTGACGAACGAGGTCAGCGCCACCGACAGCATCAGACCGCCCACCTCCTTGCGGCGGTGCGGCTTCGCGCAGTGCGTCATCGCCAGCGCCGCCGCCGGCAGCGCGAACATCATGATCGGGAAGAAGCCCGTCAGGAACTGCCCCGCGTGCGGGTCGCCCGCCAGGAACTGGTTGATGTCACCGTGCACCACCGTGCCGTCCGGCTTGGTGTAACTGCCGAACTGGAACCAGATGGGCACGTTCAGGAACTGGTGCAGACCGATCACCAGCAGGGCCCGGTTCGCGAGACCGAACACGCCCGCTCCCCACGAACCCGCGTGGTGCAGCCAGTCGCTGAAGTTCTCCAGGCCGTGACCGATCGGCGGCCACACCCACAGACACAGCGCCGCGAACCCGATCGCCACGAACGACATCAGGATCGGCACCAGACGCCGCCCGTTGAAGAAGCCGAGCCAGTCCACCAGCTTCGTACGGTGGAAACGGGCCCAGAACCAGGCCGCCAGCAGACCCATGATGATGCCGCCGAACACGCCCGGGTTCTGGAAGGTGAACGCCGTCACGCCACCGCCGGTCTCGCTCACCTGGCAGCCGATGCCCGGAATGGCCTTCGAACCGCCCGGACAGCCCTCGGGGAACTGGTGCAGCACGCCGTAGTAGACGAGGAAGCCCGCCACCGCCGCGAGCGCCGTCGAGCCGTCCGCCTTCTTCGCCATGCCGATCGCCACGCCGATGCAGAACAGCAGGGGCAGGCCCAGCGAGCCGTCGAGCAGGGCGCCGCCCGCGCCCACCATGACCTTGGAGAGCTTGTTCCAGCCGAGTCCCTCGTCCCCGAACACGTCGGGCTGGCCGAGCCGGTTGAGAATGCCCGCCGCCGGCAGCACCGCGATCGGCAGCTGAAGGCTGCGGCCCATCTTCTGAAGACCCTGGAACGCCGTGTTCCAGCGGGCACGAGCGGGCGATACGTCACTAACGGCACTCATCGGCGTCCTCCGGGCGGGCCGGTTTGGCGACTGCCCGCCGACTGGTGTAGACCAGTTGACGACGGGTCGCTCTGTCGTGATCGCCATCATTCGGCACCGACGACATGACCGCTCGCGAAGCTGGGCCAACTGTGGGTTACTGCGACAAAGCGGTTCTGATCAGGGAGTAGGACATGGCCACGAAGGCTGAGAAGATCGTCGCCGGGCTCGGCGGCATCGACAACATCGAAGAGGTCGAAGGCTGCATCACCCGCCTCCGCACCGAGGTCAAGGACCCCTCACTCGTCGACGAGGCCGCCCTGAAGGCCGCCGGCGCCCACGGCGTCGTCAAGATGGGCACCGCCATCCAGGTCGTCATCGGGACCGACGCCGACCCCATCGCCGCCGACATCGAAGACCTCATGTGAGCGACCCGACCCGCTGAAGCCGCCCCGGCCGCACCGGCCGCACCGCGCCTCAGCGACACCGCTCACCCGTGAGGGGCTGATTCCGCCACCGGCGGACAGCCCCTCACACCCGTGCGGCTAGGCTCGACACCATGTCTCGAATCGACGGCCGCACCCCCGAACAGCTGCGCCCCATCACCATCCAGCGTGGCTGGAGCAAGCACGCCGAGGGCTCCGTCCTCGTCTCCTTCGGCGACACCAAGGTCTTCTGCACCGCCTCCGTCACCGAAGGCGTACCGCGCTGGCGCAAGGGCAGCGGCGAGGGCTGGGTCACCGCCGAGTACTCCATGCTCCCGCGCGCCACCAACACCCGCGGCGACCGCGAATCCGTCCGCGGCAAGATCGGCGGACGCACCCACGAGATCAGCCGGCTCATCGGCCGCTCGCTGCGCGCCGTCATCGACTACAAGGCCCTCGGCGAGAACACCATCGTCCTCGACTGCGACGTCCTCCAGGCCGACGGCGGCACCCGCACCGCCGCCATCACCGGCGCGTACGTCGCCCTCGCCGACGCCGTCACCTGGGCCCAGGGCAAGAAGCTCGTCCGGGCCGGCCGCAAGCCCCTGACCGGCACCGTCTCCGCCGTCTCCGTCGGCATCGTCGGCGGAGTCCCCCTCCTCGACCTCTGCTACGAGGAGGACGTCAGGGCCGACACCGACATGAACGTCGTCTGCACCGGCGACGGACGTTTCGTCGAGGTCCAGGGCACCGCCGAGGCCGAGCCCTTCGACCGCAAGGAGCTCAACGCCCTGCTGGACCTCGCCGTCGCGGGCTGCGACGAACTCGCCGCCATCCAGCGCGCGGTACTCGAAGAGGCCTCACAGGCAACCGCGGGTTAACCCTTCGCGTTCTTATGGGTACGGGCGTACGGTCCTGCCGTGCGCCCTGCCGGCCTCCCAGGGCGGACCGGGCCGACCGCACCGCGGACCGGTCCGGCCCTCCGACGTGGCCGCACCACACCATGCCCACGGGGAGGGACCGTTCCATGGCCGCGCGCCACCGCAACCGCCGCCGTACCGCCGCACTCGCACTCGTCGCCGCACTCGTCGCCCTTCCGGCGGCCGTCGGCTGCGACGCGGTCGGCAAGGCGCTCGACTGCGTGCAGACCGCCGACTCGATAGCCGACAGCGTCACCGCGCTCCAACAGGCCGTCGAGAACGCCGCGAACGACCCGACGCAGACCGACGCGTCCCTCAACGCCATCGAGAACAACCTCGGCAAGATCGGCGACAAGACCGACAACGCCGACGTCAACAAGGCGGTCGACGAGCTGAACAAGGCCGTCGCGAACGTCCGCACCGCCGTCAGGAACGGCGACACGACCCCCGACATCACCCCCGTCACGGCGGCGGCGGGCGAACTGACGAAGGTGTGCACGCCGTAGAGCCCCGGCTGACCGGCGGCACCGGACCCGGTGTCAGGGGTGACCTGAGACCGGGTCAGGGGGGCGGCTCGGCGATACTGGCGGGCATGACCCGCCTGATCCTCGCCACCCGCAATGCCGGAAAGCTCACCGAGTTGAAGGCGATCCTCGCCGACGCAGGGCTCACCCATGACCTCGTCGGCGCGGACGCCTACCCCGACATCCCCGACGTCAAGGAAACCGGCGTCACCTTCGCCGAGAACGCCCTGCTGAAGGCCCACGCCCTCGCCCGGGCCACCGGCCTGCCGGCCGTCGCCGACGACTCGGGCCTGTGCGTCGACGTTCTGAACGGCGCCCCCGGCATCTTCTCGGCCCGCTGGGCCGGCCGCCACGGCGACGACCAGGCCAACCTGGACCTGCTCCTCGCCCAGCTCTCCGACATCGACGCCCCCCACCGGGGCGCCCACTTCGCCTGCGCGGCGGCACTCGCCCTGCCGGACGGCACGGAACGCGTGGTCGAGGGCCAACTCCTCGGCACCCTCCGCCACACCCCGGCGGGCACGAACGGCTTCGGCTACGACCCGATCCTCCAGCCGGAGAACGAGTCCCGCACCTGCGCCGAACTGACCCCCGCAGAAAAAAACGCCATCAGCCACCGAGGCAAGGCGTTCCGGGCACTGGTACCGGTGGTACGGGAGCTGTTGGGCTGAGTGCACACAATGAACGGCCTGCGTATCTGTCGATTCGCAGGCCGTTCGGGGTGCGGCGGAAGGGATTCGAACCCTCAAGCCGTTTCACGGGCCACAGATCCTAAGTCTGCTGCGTCAGCCGTTGCGCCACCGCCGCCAGTCGCCTGCCATCGTATCGGGAGTCGCTCACGGTGTTCTGCCTCCCCTGCACCAGGTGCTTGTGATCGCGTGACAGTTGGGGCACAGGTACCGCAGGTTCTCCCTGCGGTTGTCCCGCCAGTCCCCGCTGACGTGGTCGATCTGCAAGGTCATCGGGCGACCCATCCATGTACCGGCGTTGCCGCACTCCGTGCATGCGTAGGGCACGCCCACTTCGCTCAGTGCGCGGTGGAGCCGGGCTCTGTTGGTTCGGCCGGCCCGGTCCGGCAGAACGACCAGTACCCGGTGCGCCGTTGCCGAAGGTTCTGGGCGCTCAGGCCGCCCCCAGGCCCGGCGCTTGAAGTGGCTGGTGTCGAGGCCCAGGCGGGAGGCCGCGCGCCGGACGCGCCGGTGATTGGTGTCGTTGACGTCCATGCCGAGACCGCGCATCACGTCGGCGTAGCTGGTGGAGTTCTGCACGACACCACGCAACGTGTCATCGGCGATCGACGTGCGCCGGTGAGAGAAGTGCCCGATGTCGATGTGCTGCGCCGCCAGCATCCGGCTCAGCGTCGCACGCGAGCGGCTGTCGTCAGGAACGCCCAGTGCGCGGGCCACGCCCCGCACACTCGTTGCCGCGGCCGCGGCCGCCCTCAACTCCTCCGGGGTGAAGGGCAGGTCCGACTCGGGCCGGTCCATCCCCGGGAAATGGCTGATGTCGATCCCTGCCGCGCCGATGCGCCGGCGGATGTGGGACAGCGTTCCCGTGGCCGGGGTGGCTCCCAGCCTCAGTGCGACTTCGCGCAGCGAGGACGACGACATGGCGGCCTCGGAGATCGCGGCATCCGGATACTTGTGCCACGGGCTGCGCTTGACGAAGTGACGTGTGTCGAGTCCGTGGCCCGCCACCTTCTCCTGGAGCACGCGGCGCTGCCCTCCACTCGGCCTCAGGCCGAGCCGCCGCATCAGATCGGTCCAGTTGCGCGCCGAGGCGACGGCCGGTGCGAGGCGTTCCCTGCGGTACGGTTCCGCGTCCGGCGCCACCTGCCGTGGGACGGCCCGCGCCGCCGGTTCACCTGTGCTCCGCACGTCCGTGTCCCCCTTCATCTCGACCACACGTTCGTTGCCTCGCACGGAATAACGAACCACTAATCGGACGGTTACGCCCTGTGAGGGGTGTTCCGGTGGGGTCAGTGGCCCGAGGTTGCCTTCAGGCCCACTACCGAGAGCAGGAGCAGGCAGATGAAGAAGATGCGGGCCGCTGTGGCCGGTTCGCCCAGGAGGGTCATGCCGAGGACGGCCGCGCCGGCCGCGCCGATGCCGACCCATACGCCGTAGGCGGTGCCGATGGGGAGGGACCTGGCCGCGTAGGACAGGAGGACCATGCTCGCCACGATGCCCGCGCCCGTCAGGACGCTGGGGACCGGCCGCGTGAAGCCGTCGGTGTACTTCATCCCGATCGACCAGCCGACTTCGAGCAGTCCGGCGACGATCAGCAGAACCCAGGCCATGGGGGGTACCTCCGGGAGACGGGACGACGGCTGGACAGGGCTGCGTCGTCTTTGCTGAAGCCCGGTACGGCGCGTCTCGTCGGGAGTTCCTCCACCGTAGCAAACGAATGACGAAGGGGCCGGTGACCATGGTCACCGGCCCCTTCGGGGGCCGTACGCCCTACAAATACAGGCCGGTCGAGTCCTCGGAGCCCTCGAAGCGGTCCGCGGCCACGGCGTGCAGGTCCCGCTCGCGCATCAGCACGTAGGCGACCCCGCGGACCTCGACCTCGGCCCGGTCCTCCGGGTCGTACAGGACCCGGTCGCCCGGCTCCACCGTACGGACGTTCTGCCCGACCGCGACGACGTCGGCCCAGGCGAGCCGGCGCCCGACGGCCGCCGTCGCGGGGATCAGGATGCCGCCGCCGGAGCGCCGCTCGCCCTCGGCGGCGTCCTGCCGTACCAGCACGCGGTCGTGCAGCATCCGGATGGGCAGCTTGTCGTCATGGGTGCTGTGCGTTTCACGGTTGGCGCTCACGCCCCGAACCTACCTGTCCCGGACCGTTCCGTACGCGGGCGGGTCAGCCCTTGCGCCGACGCGTCCCCATCACGAGCAGCCCGGCGAGCCCCACCGCGACGAGCGCCACCGGCACGATGCGCTCCAGCCGGGGCGCGCCGTCCTCCGTGACGAACTGGGCCTTCACGTCGCCGACGACACGGTTGACGCCGACGTAGGCCCTTCCCAGGGTGTGGTCGATGTTCGAGGCGACCTTCGCCCTGGCGTCCCCGACGATCGTCTTCGGGTGGACCCGCACGCCGATCTCGTCGAGCGTGTCGGCGAGCGTTGTACGGCGGTGCTTGATGTCCGCCTCGATCTGCGCCGGAGTCCTGGTATCCGGCGTTCTCGACGTATCCGACACCGCGCTGCCTCCGTGGTCGTGTAGTGACTGCCTGATTCGGACAGTCTGTCAGTTCGTACCGGACCGCACCCCTCGGCACCCCCCATTACGCTCGTTCCGTATCCATTCCATCCCCCCGGCCACGTGAGGTTCCGATGAGCGAGCGACTCCAGCCCGGCGACACCGCCCCCGCCTTCACCCTGCCCGACGCCGACGGCAACGAGGTCTCCCTGGCCGATCACAAGGGCCGCAAGGTCATCGTCTACTTCTACCCGGCCGCCCTCACCCCGGGCTGCACGAAGCAGGCCTGCGACTTCACGGACAACCTCGACCTGCTGGCGGGCGCCGGTTACGACGTGATCGGCGTCTCCCCCGACAAGCCGGAGAAGCTGGCGAAGTTCCGTGAGAAGGAGTCGCTGAAGGTCACCCTGGTCGGGGATCCCGACAAGGCGGTGCTGGAGGCGTACGGGGCGTTCGGCGAGAAGAAGCTGTACGGCAAGACGGTCGTCGGTGTCATCCGTTCCACGGTGGTCGTGGACGAGGAGGGCAAGGTCGAGCGGGCGCTGTACAACGTGAAGGCGACCGGGCACGTGGCGAAGATCATCAAGGACCTGGGGATCTGACCGCCCTGGTGCCGCCCCCGGCGCCGCCCGTGGTGCCGCCGGTGGCCGATCCGGCGGTGCCGCCCCGGGTACCGGTGTGCGTGCCGCCGGAGTGAGCACCGCCGGTGCGCGTGCCACCGGTACCCGAGGTGGCACCCGTGCCCGTGCCACTGGTTCCGCCGCTCGTGCCGCCGCCGGTCCGCCCGTGCGGCCGCTCCCGCGCGGGGCCGTGGCCCGGCGTCCTGCCGGTCGACGGTGCGGGCCTGCTGCCGTTGGCCCCGCCCTGGGTGGTGTCGGTGGTGGCGCCGCCGTCCTGGCCGCCGGTGGGGTCCGTGGTGCCGGGGTCGTAGAGGGACTCGTCCGGTTCCTCCGAGCCCGGCTGGAGCTGGAGGTCGAAGTCCGTGTAGTCGGTCCCCTCCAGGGCGTCCCGGGTGAACTGGGCCCAGATCTGCGCGGGGTAGCCGCCGCCGTTGATGCGGGCCTGTCCGAGGGCGCCGTAGAGGGGCTTGTGGGCGCCGGTGTCGGGGTCCTGGCCCATCACGGCGACGACGGTGGCGAGGTCGGGGGTGTAGCCCGCGAACCAGGCGGCCGTGTCCTCCTCCGCCGTGCCGGTCTTGCCCGCGGCGGGCCGGCCCGCGTTCTGCGCGGCCTGGCCGGTGCCGCCGTCGACGACGCTCTGGAGCATGGAGGTCGTGGTGTCGGCGGCCTCGCGGCTCACGGCCTGCCGTTCGGCCGTGGTGTCGTCCCGGGCCGGCAGCCGGACGCTCTCGGAACCCTCCTTGGTGATCTTCTGGACGAGGGTGTACGGGCCGTGCCTGCCGTGGTTGGCGAGCGTGGCGTACGCCTCCGCCATGTCGAGGACGCTGGCGGTGGCCGGGCCGAGCGCGATGGAGGGGGAGGCGGTCAGGTCGGGGGTGTCGGAGGGCAGGCCGAGGGCCACGGCGGTCCGTTCCACGTTCGCGGGGCCGACGTCGACGGCCATCTGCGCGTACACCGAGTTGACCGACCGGTCGGTGGCGGTGCGCACGGAGATGTCCCCGTACGACTTGCCGTCCTCGTTCTCGGGTGCGTAGGCCGGGCCGTTCCAGCCCTGGACGGGGCGCTGGTCGGTGCCGTCGTAGACCGTGTTCGCGGTGACGGGGCGGCCGTCCTGGGTCTCCGAGCCGTTCTGGACGGCCGAGGCGAAGACGAACGGCTTGAAGGTGGAGCCGACCTGGTAGTCGCGGCGGGTGGCGTTGTTGACGTACTGCTTGGTGTAGTCGATGCCGCCGTACATCGCGAGGACCTTGCCGCTGGCGGGGTCGACGGCGACGCCGCCGGCGCGGACGTAGGTGTCCGCCTTGCGGTTCTTGCGGTCGAGCCGGTCCATCACCTGGTCGTTCACGGCCTGGACGAAGGCGTCCTGCTTGGACTTCTGGAGGGTGGTGGTGATGCGGAAGCCGCCGCGGGTGAGGGTGTCCTCGTCGAGGATCCCGTTCGAGGTCAGATAGGCGGTCACGGCCTGGACGAGATAGCCGCGCTGGCCCGAGAGACCGGCCGACCCCTTGGCCTGCCGGGGTTCGGGGAAGGCGACCCGGGCGCGGGCGGCGCGGGTCAGCCACTTCTTCTTGACCATGCCGTCGAGGACGTAGTTCCAGCGGGCGAGGGCCCCGGCCCGGTTCTCGGGGTGGGCGATCACGTCGTACTCGCTGGGCGCGTTGAGCAGGGCGGCGAGGTAGGCGCCCTGGCCGACGGTGAGGTCCCGGGCGGTGACGCCGTAGTAGGCCTGGGCGGCGGCCTGGATGCCGTAGGCGTTGCGGCCGTAGTAGCTGGTGTTGAGGTAGCCCTCCAGGATCTCGTCCTTGCTCTTCTCCCGGTCGAGCTTCACGGAGATGAAGAACTCCTTCACCTTCCGGGTGACGGTCTGTTCCTGGCCGAGGTAGTAGTTCTTGACGTACTGCTGGGTGATGGTCGAGCCGGACTGGCGGCCCTTGCCGGTGACGGTGTTCCAGCCGGCGCGGATCATCGCCTTGGGGTCGATGGCGGACTCGCTGTAGAAGTCGCGGTCCTCGGCGGCGAGGGTGGCGTGCTGGGCGGCCTTGGAGATGTGCTCCAGGGTGACGTTCTCGCGGTTGACGTCGCCGTCGCGGGCGAGCTGGCTGCCGTCGGCGTACAGGAAGACGTTGCTCTGCTTGACGGCCGCGGCGTTCGCCGAGGGGATGCGGACGAGGAAGTAGCCGAGGGCGAACAGGCCGGTGAGGAGCAGGGCCGTGCCGAGGATCGTGCCGAGCACCATGCGCCAGGTCGGGACGAGCCGGCGCAGGCCGGTCCGCCTGGGCCGCTGTCTCCCCTTGCCCTTCCCGCTGCCCCTGCCCTGCGGCTTCTGCCTGGTGCCGGGTCCGCCCGGTCCTGCTCCCGGCCCCTGCCGCGGGCCTGTCTGCGGTCCCGCCGCGGGGGCCGGGTCCGGGCGGGGGCCGGTTCCCGGTTCCCTGGATGCCCAGCCCTGGCTGCGCTGCTGCGGCTCGTCGCTCATCTGTTCGCCGGACTCCCGTTTCGCGTCGTACGGTCTCGTGCGCCCTCTTACGCCTGATGCGCCCCGTATGAAGACTCTCGCACCATGTGTTCCCTCGCCCGTCCCGGCACGCGTCGTGCCGGAAAATGCGTGGCGGCTCCCGCCCGGCCGGGTCTAGGCTCCTGCGCTTTGGCTCAACGCAGGGGAAGGGGACGGGTTGTGGGCACGGCGCGGTTGTACGCGGCTGTCGCGGCCGGCGGGTTCCGGCGGTACGCCACCTACCGGGTCGCCACCGCGGCGGGTGTCTTCACCAACACGGTCTTCGGGCTGATCCTGGCGTATCTGTTCATGGCCCTGTGGGACAGCAGGCCGCACCTCGGCGGCTACGACCAGGCGCAGGCCCTCACGTACGTCTGGGTCAGCCAGGGCCTGCTGATGGTGGTCGCGATGATGGGCGGCGGCTTCGAGGACGAACTGATCGAACGCATCCGTACGGGTGACATCGCGATCGACCTGTACCGTCCGGCCGATCTCCAGCTGTGGTGGCTCGCCCAGGACATGGGGCGGGCGCTGTTCCATCTGCTGGGCCGCGGAGTGGTCCCGCTGGTGTTCGGCGCGCTCTTCTTCGACCTGGCGCTGCCGTCGGATCCGCTGACCTGGCTCGCGTTCCTGGTCGCGGTCGCGCTCGGGGTGGTCGTCGGGTTCGCGATCCGGTTCCTGGTGGCGCTGTCGGCGTTCTGGCTGCTTGACGGCGCGGGAGTGGCGCAGCTGACGTCGATCGCCGGGATCTTCTGCTCGGGGATGCTGCTGCCGCTGAACGTGTTCCCCGGGGCGCTCGGCGAGATCGTACGGGCACTGCCCTGGTCGTCGCTGATCCAGGCGCCGGTGGACGTCCTGCTGGGCACGGCGGATCCGCTGGGCACGTACGCGGTGCAGGGCGCGTGGGCGGCCGGGCTGCTGGCGGCCGGGCGGCTGGTCCAGTCGGTGGCGACACGAAGGGTGGTGGTCCAGGGTGGCTGACCCGGTGGAGGAGAAGGTGACGCGGGCCGGGCCCCTCGGTGAGGCGCCGGTCCCGGCGGTGGAGTTCCGTCCGTTCGAGCGGCAGGGCCGGTACGAGCGGCTGCGGGACGGGCTGCGCGCCTACCGGCTGATCACGGCGATGTGGATCCGTTCCACGATGGCCTACCGGGCGTCGTTCGCGATGACCGCGTTCGGGAACTTCGCGGCGACCGCCCTGGACTTCGTGGCGATCCTGCTGATGTTCTCGCGGGTCGACCGGCTCGGCGGCTACAGCCTGCCCGAAGTCGCCCTGCTCTACGGGGTGTCCGGGGTCGCGTTCGGGTTCGCCGACCTCGCGCTCGGCTCGATGGACCGGCTGGGGCGCCGGGTGCGCGACGGCACGCTCGACACCCTGCTGGTGCGTCCGGTGCCGGTGCTCGCACAGGTCGCCGCCGACCGCTTCGCGCTGCGCCGCCTGGGCCGCATCACCCAGGGGCTGCTCGTCCTCGGGTATGCCCTCGCCGTCCTCGACATCCACTGGACGCCGGTCAAGGTGCTGATGATGCCGATGATGCTGCTCAGCGGCGCGGCGATCTTCTCGGCGGTGTTCGTGGCGGGCGGCGCGTTCCAGTTCGTCGCCCAGGACGCCTCCGAGGTGCAGAACTCCTTCACGTACGGCGGCAACACGCTCCTCCAGTACCCGCCGACCGTCTTCGCCAAGGACATGCTCCGCGGGGTGACGTTCGTCCTCCCGCTCGCCTTCGTCAACTGGCTGCCCGCGCTGTACGTGCTGGGGCGGCCGTATCCGCTCGACCTGCCGGCGTGGGCCGCGTTCACGCCGCCGCTGGTGGCGGCGCTGTGCTGCGCGCTCGCCGGGATCGCCTGGCGCGCGGGGCTGCGCGCCTACCGGAGCACGGGAAGTTAGGAGAACGGTGGTGGCCATCGCTGCGGACAGGGAGCCGGCGGGTGCGGGCGGGGACCCGGGGCCCGGGGGCGGGTTCATCGAGCTCGACGGGGTCGAGAAGGTCTTCGACGTGCGCAAGAGGACGGGGTTCCTGCGGGGGGAGCGGCGGCAGGTGCGGGCCGTCGACTCGATCTCGTTCACCGTCGGGCGCGGTGAGATGGTCGGCTACATCGGCCCCAACGGTGCCGGGAAGTCGACGACCATCAAGATGCTGACCGGCATCCTCACGCCGTCCGCCGGGCGGCTGCGGGTCGCGGGTCTCGACCCGTCCCGCGAGCGCACCCGGGTGGCGCGCCGGATCGGGGTCGTGTTCGGGCAGCGCACGACGCTGTGGTGGGACCTGCCGCTGATCGACTCGTACCGGCTCATGCACCGGATGTACCGGGTGCCGGACGCGCGGTTCCGGGAGAACCTCGACCGGTGTGTCGAACTCCTGGAACTGGGAGCCCTGTTGGACGTGCCGGTGCGCCAGCTGTCGCTGGGGCAGCGGATGCGCGGCGACATCGCGGCGGCGCTGCTGCACGATCCCGAGGTGCTCTACCTCGACGAGCCGACGATCGGGCTCGACGTGGTGAGCAAGGTGCGGGTGCGGGAGTTCCTGCGGGACCTGAACGCCGAACGCGGCACGACCGTCCTGCTCACCACGCACGATCTGACCGACATAGAGCAGCTGTGCCGGCGGGTGATGGTCATCGACCACGGGCGGCTGATGTACGACGGGGCGCTGAGCGGGCTGCACGAGGTGGGGGAGAGCGAGCGGACCCTGGTCGTGGACCTGGAGCGTGAACTGCCGCCGATCGAGCTGGAGTCGGCGCGGGTGGTGAAGGTGGAGGGGCCGCGCCAGTGGCTGGCGTTCCCGGCCTCGGCGTCGGCGGCTCCGCTGGTGGCGCGGATCGCGGCGGAGTATCCGCTGGTTGACCTCTCGGTGCGGGAGCCGGACATCGAGGCGGTCATCAGCCGTATGTACGCGGGGAAGACGGTGTCGTAGGGAGGATTTCGGGAGGGCGGGCCGGATAGCACGCGGACGGGGGACCTCGTAGGCTGCTGTCCATGACCGACGAACTCCCGGAGCTGCGTGCCTCCGACGCCGATCGTGAACGAGTCGCCGAACAGCTGAGGGACGCCCTCGCGGAGGGCCGTCTCGACATGGAGGAGTTCGAGGAGCGGCTGGAGGCGACGTACGCGGCCCGCACATACGGGGAGTTGGCGCCTATCACCCGTGACCTGCCGGGGTCGGCGCCGTCCGCTCCCCGGATCTCGATGGTCAAGCAGCCGGTGGACGACGGCAGTTGGGGTTCGCGGATCGTCGGCGGCGAGGGTTCGTCCTCGTGGGGCGTGGCGGTCCTCGGCGGTTTCGAGCGCAAGGGACGCTGGACGGTGCCGCGGCGCTTCAACTCCTTCGCCTTCATGGGCGGCGGCGAGATCGACCTGCGCGAGGCGAACTTCGCGGACCGCGAGGTGATCATCAACTGCGTGGCTTTCATGGGCGGGTTGAACGTCGTCGTGCCGCCCGGGGTCGAGGTCGTGGTCCGCGGCATCGGCATCATGGGCGGCTTCGACCACCGCGAGGAGGGCAGGCCGGGCGACCCGGGCGCGCCCCGGGTGGTCGTCACGGGCTTCGCGTTCTGGGGCGGTGTGGGTGTCGAGCGCAAGCTCACCCGTGCCGAGCGCCAGCGGCTGAAGGAGGAGCGCCGGCAGGAGAAGCTGGAGCGCCGGGAGGGCCGCAAGGAGTTGCGGGGCTCGCGCGAGGACGGCCTCGGGGACATGTTCGACGCGCTCGACGAGGCCCGCGATCTGATCCGTGAGCGGCACGAGGAGCGCCGTGAGCGTCATGAGGAGCGGCGGCTGCGTCACGAGGAGCGCAGGGAGCGGCACCGCGAGCGCCGGGAGGACCGCGACCGGCGGCGCGGCGGCTACTGAACGGCACTCCGCCGGGTCACAGGTCCGCCGCAGGGTCACGTCGGCGCACTGGTCCGCCGGTCACGCCCGATCACAGGTCCGCCGGGCTCGGATCCGCCGGGTCACAGGTCCGCCGGGACCGAGCCCTTCAGGGCCTTGAGGTCGAACACCTCGGCCATCCGCCGGAAGCCCTTGTCGCTCGGGTGCAGATGGTCGCCGGAGTCGTAGTCGGGGCGCAGCCGGCGCGGGTCGTAGGGGTCGCGCAGCGCCGCGTCGAAGTCGACGTAGGCGTCGTACACCTTCCCGGCCCGGATCTCGGCGTTCACGGCCTGCCGTACGGCGTCCCGCGCGGGGGTGTAGCCGCGGTGCCCCCGGAAGGGCATCAGGGTGGCGCCGACGACCCGCAGTCCGCGGGCGTGGGCCCGCCGTACCAGGGCGCGCAGACCGTCGGTCACGGTGCGCGGGTCGACCTGGTCCGGGTTGCGCAGGATGTCGTTGACGCCGAGGTCGACGACGACGGCCTTGACGTTGGTGCGGCCGAGCACGTCCCGTCCGAACCGGCTCAGTCCGCTGGGGCTGTCGGCCGGCCGGCCGGCCCCCGCGGGGAGGACCTGGTTCCCGCTGATGCCCTGGTTGACGACGCTGTAGCGGGGTGTGTCGCCGGATCCGGCCGAGGCGCGCAGCCGCTCCGCGAGGACGTCGGTCCAGCGGCGGTTGGCGCCCACGGTGGAGGTGACGCCGTCGGTGAGCGAGTCGCCGAGGACGACGACGGTGCCGGAGGCGTCGTCGCTGAGGACGTCGAGGGCGGTCAGGTAGCGCCAGTAGGGGCTCTGTTCGGTGTACGGGGCGGCGCTCACGTCCTCCGTGCGGTCGCCCTCGGCCACGTAGGAGATCTGCTGGGCGCGCGGGTGGTACGTGACGGGGCCGGAGGGGGTCGGGGAGTACGTCGTGACCAGGACGTCCACGCCGTGCGGGATGCGTACGCGGACGGCGTCGCTCATGACCTGTCGTCCCGCCGGGACCGTGACCGTCATGGAGCCGTCGAAGGTGAGGCGGCGCATGGTGTCGGCCGCGGCGGCGGCGTTGTTCGCGGTCGCGGCGACGGCGATCGTGGCGTGCGTGACGACCAGCGGGGTCCGTCCGAAGAGATTGGACAGCGTGATGCGGGCACTCGTACCTGCGGCGGCCGTGTGCACGACGTTGCGCACGGAGCGGCCGGCGAGTCCGTCCGGCTCCGTGCCGGGCTCGGCTCCGACGGGGGAGGCGGACCAGGCGCCGACCCAGGTGCCGGTGGAGGCGGGTGCGGCGTCGTGCGACGTGCGGCCACCGGTCACGGCGGCCTTGGCGGCGTGGCCGTCGTCGGCCGCGACACCGACGTATATGGCTGCGGAAAGGACCACGACCACGGCAAGGATCGCGGCGAGCAGGGCATAACCGTGACGCTTGGTCATGCGGTGCGTGTCTCCTCGGACGAGGGAGCGCGAGGCTCCGATGGGATCACTCCATGATGCGTCATGGACCGGAAGGACCCCGACGCGCCCCCTGGGGGGACCCTGAGGTTCCCCTGGTCGATTCCCCGTCAGGACAGACGCCGGGAACTCCCCGGGCGTTCCAGGAGTCGGTCAGGAAGAGAGGAGAAAGGGACAATGTGCACGGGGTGTGACGTGGCCGGCGAACGGGTGGAGTGAATGGAACGCACGAATTCGGGTGACCCGGACGGCATCGGGCAGCATGCCCGCCCGGACGACCCCGCGAACGCGGGGGCCCGGGGGAGCGCCGGGGAGACCGCGAACGGGCGGACCCCGAGGAGCGCAGGGGAGACCGCGAACGGGCGGACCCCGAGCAGCGCCGGAGGGACCGCGAACGGGCGGACCCCGAGCAGCGCCGGAGGGACCGCGAACGCGGCGAGCCCCGGAAGCGCTTCGGCGGGTGCTTCGGCGGCCTCCGCCGCGCCACCGGGCCGGACGATGAACACCTTCAGCCCCGCCGACGAGGAGAAGCGCCGGGGCGTACGCCGGATGAAGGCGACCGCCACCGGTCTGCTCCTGTTCGTCGCCCTCGTCTACGTCCTGGCCAAGTGGGCCTCCAACACGGGCGCGGGCCCCTGGGCCGGCTATGTCGCGGCGGCCGCCGAGGCGGGCATGGTCGGCGCGCTGGCCGACTGGTTCGCGGTCACGGCCCTGTTCCGGCACCCGCTCGGCCTGCCCATCCCGCACACCGCGATCATCCCGACCAAGAAGGACCAGCTGGGCGTCTCGCTGGGCGAGTTCGTCGGGGAGAACTTCCTCTCCGAGGAGGTGGTCCGCCAGCGGCTGCGCGCGGTGGGCATCGGCAGCAGACTCGGCGCCTGGCTCGCCGACCCCGACCACGCGGACCGGGTCACGGCCGAACTGGCCGCCGCCCTGCGGGGCGCGCTGACCGTGCTCCGCGACTCCGACGTCCAGGCCGTCGTCGGGGAGGCGATCACCCGCCGCGCGGACGCCCAGGAGATCGCGCCCGGCATGGGCAAGATGCTGGAGAAGATCGTCGTGGACGGCGGTCACCGGCGGTTCGTCGACCTGGTGGTCACCCGCGCCCACGACTGGCTGGTGTTCCACGACGCCCAGGTGATGGACGCCGTCCAGGGCGGCGCGCCCGGCTGGACCCCCCGTTTCGTGGACAGGAAGGTCGGCGAGCGGGTCTACAAGGAACTGCTGCGCTTCGTCACCGAGATGCGCGACTCCCCGTCCCACCCGGCCCGCGGGGCCCTGGACCGGTTCCTCACCGACTTCGCCTCCGACCTCCAGTCCGACACCGACACCCGCGCGCGCGTGGAGCGCCTCAAGGGCGAGGTGCTGGGCCGCGGCGAGGTCCAGGACCTCATCGCCTCCGCCTGGACGGCCGTACGGTCGATGATCGTGTCGGCGGCGGAGGACGAGCGCAGTGAACTGCGGCTGCGCGTGCGGGCCTCCCTGCTGTCCCTGGGCGCCCGGATGGCCACCGACCCCAAGCTCCAGGCCAAGGTGGACAGCTGGGTGGAGGGCGCCGCCGTGTACGTGGTGACGACGTACCGCAAGGAGATCACCTCGCTGATCACGGACACGGTCGCGGGCTGGGACGCCGAGCACACGACCCGCAAGATCGAGGCGCACATCGGCCGCGACCTCCAGTTCATCCGGATCAACGGCACGGTGGTCGGCTCGCTGGCCGGACTGCTGATCTACGTGGTGTCGCGCGCGCTGGGGGCTTAACCGGCCGGGAGGCGGGAACCCGGCCGGGGTTCACCCGACGGAGAGGGAACCTCATGCCAGTCCCCGCCGCACCGGCCCCCGGCCCCGCCGCGACCGGCACGGTCACCACGGACGTGCCGTCCCGGCTGGACCGCCTGCCCTGGTCCCGCTGGCACTGGATGATCGTGATCGGCCTGGGAACCGTCTGGATCCTGGACGGCCTGGAGGTCACGACCGTCGGCAACATCGCGGGCCGCCTCTCCGAGCCGGGCAGCGGTCTGTCCATCTCCTCGGCACAGGTCACCGGTGTCGCGGCGGCGCTCTACGTGGCGGGTGCCTGCGCCGGCGCCCTGTTCTTCGGGTGGCTGACCGACCGTCACGGCCGCAAGAAACTCTTCATGATCACGCTCGCCGTGTACCTCGCGGCGACGGCCCTGACCGCCGTGTCCTTCGACGCCTGGTGGTTCTTCACCTTCCGCTTCCTCACCGGCTTCGGCATCGGCGGCGAGTACGCGGCCATCAACTCGGCGATCGACGAGCTCATCCCCGCCCGGTTCCGCGGCCGGGTCGACCTGATCATCAACGGCACCTACTGGCTCGGCGCGATCGGCGGTTCGCTGCTGTCGATCGTCATGCTGAACACGGACATCTTCCCCGAGGACCTCGGCTGGCGGCTGACGTTCGGCCTCGGAGTGGTCCTCGGCCTGGTGATCCTGCTGGTCAGGCGGCACGTTCCGGAGAGCCCGCGCTGGCAGTTCATCCACGGCCGCGGCGATCGGGCGGAGGAACTCGTCGCCTCCGTCGAGGAGGAGATCGAGGAGGAACGGGGTGAACCGCTGCCGGCGGCGCAGGGCGACATCACCATCGAGCAGCGCAAGGGCATCGGGTTCGGCGCCATCGCGAGGACGGTCTTCGGCACGTACCCGAAGCGGGCCGCGCTGGGCCTCGCCCTCTTCGTCGGCCAGGCGTTCCTCTACAACGCCATCACCTTCGGCTTCGGCTCCATCCTGACCACGTTCTTCGACGTGCCCACCGGCGGCACCGGCTACTACTTCGCCGTCATCGCGGCCGGCAACTTCCTCGGCCCGCTGCTGCTCGGCAAGCTCTTCGACACCGTCGGCCGCCGCGTGATGATCTCCTCGACCTATCTGATCTCGGGTCTGCTGCTCTTCGTCACCGCCTGGCTCTTCGACCAGGGTTCCCTGAACGCGGTGACGATGACGGCCTGCTGGTGCGTGGTGCTGTTCTTCGCGTCGGCGGGCGCCTCCAGCGCGTATCTGACCGTCTCCGAGGTCTTCCCCATGGAGACCAGGGCCATGGCGATCGCCTTCTTCTACGCCATCGGCACCGCGGCCGGCGGTATCAGCGGCCCGCTGGTCTTCGCCGACCTCACGAAGTCCGGCGTCGTCGCCGACACGGTGCTCGCGTTCCAGATCGGCGCCTCCCTGATGTGCGCCGCGGGCCTGGTCGCCGTGTTCCTCGCGGTCAGGGCCGAGGGCCGCTCCCTGGAGGACATCGCCGCCCCGCTGTCGACGGCCTCCGCGCCGGCCGGCACCTCGTCGTCGGCCCCGGCGGCACGGGCGGGCTGAGCGGGCCGGGCGCCGGTGTTTCTGAGTACGCGTACTCTGTCGCGGCCCCGCCCTGCGCGCGACCCTCGTACGCATGACCGAGAAGCTGCTCCGCCCCCTGCGAACGCGCCCCTGGCCGGAACGCTGGCTGACGCGTGTGCTCGGCGCCGCCCTGTCCTGCGCGGCGTATCTCGCCTGTCTCCCCTGGGACCTGCGCAACCGCCCCGCGTCCCCCGGCTCCGAGGTGGAGACCACCCCGGTGACGGGCACGGGCGTCCTCGCCCTCGCCGCCGTCCTGCTGCTCCTGGCCGTCCACTTCGGACTCAGGGACGCGCTGGCCTGGCCCCTGCTCCTGGTCGCGGCCCCTCCTGCCGCCCTGCTCTACGTGTCCCTGCGGACCCATCCAGGACCCCCGGACGGCTTCGCCGACGCCTGGCCGCTGACCTGGGCGGCCGTCACGCTGCTCGGCGCCGCGGCGGTGCTGGTCGCGAGCGCGGTGGCACGGCAGTTCAGGCCGGATCTGATGGACGCGGGGGAAGAGGAACTGGCCCTTGCGGGCCGCTGGTGAGACGCCCCGGGCGGCCGGGCGGCACGGTCACTGCCCCTGACCGTGGAAGTACGCCGCGCCCTTCTGATCGAAGTACGAGGCGTAGACGCGCCCGATCATCGGCTTGCCGCGGTACATCCCCACGTACTGACGCGAACTGTCGACCACGACGGGCCGTGTCATACAGGCGAACTTGACCCGCTGCTGCGCCTCGGCCCACTGCACGGCCGCCGGATCGACCCGGTCGCTGACCAGCAACGGGAAGGCGCCGATGCCGTTCTGGAAGCCGACGGGCAGACCGCCCTTGGTGTCCTTGGCGTACTTCATCACCTGGTCGGTGAACCCGGAGATGGCCGGCACGGTTATCTCCGGGACGGCCGCGGCCACCGTGAACAGGTGCAGCTTCGTCCCCATCCACCGCATCCGGAACTCGCCCCGCCGTCCCACGAGTACGGGCACCCCGGCCCAGTCCTCCCACCGCGTGGCACACCCGTCGGCGGTCAACTGCCGTTCCACGAAGGCAAGGTAGGCGCCCGCCGGGGATTGCTGCTGGTTCGCGTCCATGGCGGGATCCTAGGGCCCGGTGGCCGTGTCCGGAACGGGTGCCGCCCGACCGGCTAGGCGCCCGTCGTGGACCCCGGCCGAATGATCATCAAGACGGTGACGACGGCCCACAGCAGATTGAAGATCCCGGTGAACATGGCGAGCCGCACGGTCGCGGCGCGATCCACGGTGGTCCCGCCCGCCGTTCCCTCCAGGATCGCGCTCTGCCGGGGCAGGACGAGCAGGCCGAGGACGACGGCCGCGAGCGCGGTCAGCGCGATCGAGACGATCAGCCAGGTGTCGCCGAGGACCCCCATGTCGCTCGCCGTGGCGAACCCGAACACGGGCACGACGACACCCGCCACCGCGTACACCTGGCAGATCCGGTGCAGCAGCCGGACGGTGGCGAGGGCACCCGGGTCGTCCGGCGCTTCGAGCGCCTTGCGCGCGGCCGGCGGGAACATGCTCGCGGCGACGGTGACGGGCCCGATGGCGACGATCGCGGCGATGACGTGGACGGCGAGGAGGAACTTGGTCACGGGGTGACGGTAGATGCTCGGGCGGATCATGGAGAAGTGGCACTTCTGCCAGGACCCAACGGATTCTGGCCAGGCCCTGGAGGTCTGCTCGAAGCGGACAGACCATGGATCCAGCAGGTGTACCCACATGGCGAGATCCCGTCGTACACCTAGACTCCGGTCATGCACACCGTGGCCGTACTGGCCCTCGACCAGGTCATCCCGTTCGATCTCGCCGCCCCGATCGACACCTTCGGCTGGGCCCGGCTGCCCGACGGCAGCCCGGCGTACCGGACGCGCGTGTGCTCGGTGACGGCGGACGCGGAGGTGAGCGCGGGCGCGTTCACCCTGCGCGCCCCGTACGGCCTTGAGGCCCTGGCGGAGGCGGACACGATCATCGTGCCGGGCGTGGCCGACCCGTCCGCTCCCCTCCCGCCGGGCGTCGCGGAGGCGCTGCGCGCGGCGGCCGCGAACGGCACCAGGATCGCGTCGGTCTGCGTCGGCGCGTTCGTCCTGGCCGCGACCGGCCTGCTGGACGGGCTGCGGGCGACCACGCACTGGGCCGCGGCCGGGGAACTCGCGGCCAGGCACCCCGCGGTGACCGTCGACCCGAACGTGCTCTACGTCGACAACGGCCGGCTGCTGACCTCGGCGGGCGCGGCGGCGGCGCTGGACATGTGCCTGCACATGATCCGCAAGGACCATGGTTCGGCGGTCGCGGCGCACGCGGCCCGGCTGTCCGTGATGCCGCTCGAACGGGAGGGCGGACAGGCCCAGTTCATCGTCCACGGCCGGCCGCCTGCCCCGGCGGGCGCGACCATGGAGCCGCTTCTGGCGTGGCTGGAGGAGAACGCGGAGCGCGAGCTGACCCTGGAGGACATCGCGGTCCACGCGGGCACGAGCATCCGTACCCTCAACCGCCGCTTCCGCGAACAGACCGGCACGACCCCGCTCCAGTGGCTGCACCGGGCCCGGGTCCGCCGCGCCCAGTACCTCCTGGAGACGACCACGTACCCGGTGGAACGCATCGCCGCCCAGGCGGGCTTCGGCTCCCCGACGGCGTTCCGGGACCGCTTCAGACGGGTGGTGGGGACGAGCCCGTACGCGTACCGCCGGGCATTCCGCGGCACGGAGGACCCGGCTTCCTGAGGCTCAGCGGCGCAGACGGATCCGATCCGATGCGCGCCCTGTACGGGGCCTCAGCCGCGACGGTCTGCGACGGCCCAGGAGGCGAGGGCCATGGCGCCGGCGACACCGAAGACGGCGGGCCAGGCGCCGACCTTCTTGGCCAGGGGATGCGACCCGGCGAACGCGGCGACGTACCCGGCGGTCAGCGCTCCGGCGGCGACCCCGCCGGCCTCCTGCTTCCACTGCCGGGCGGCGGCGACGCCGGCGACGGCGAGGACGACCCCGCCGAGCTGCCGCTTCCGCGTCCACCGGGCGACACCGTACCCACCGACAAGCCCCCCGGCGGCCACCACCGCGGCCGGTACCTTCGCCATGACTGCCTCCTAGTCCGTTCCCCGAGGCTAGCGCCCTGCCGCAGCCGGGGCGTGCTCGGGCCCCGGCACCCGGGGCCGACTGTCGGTGCCACCCGATTGGATGGGTGGCATGACAGCCCCAGACATCGCCGGTGCCCTGCCCGACATCGACACCCTGAAGAACCTCTGCCGGTCGATGGCCATGGCCGAGGTGATCCTGAATCCCGACGGCGAGTGCGTCCACTCGTACAGCGCCCGGTGGTCGGAGACCGAGCAGGCGGCCTCGATGCGCAATGGCTCGGGCGACGAGTACGACATCGTCTTCGCCCCGGAAGGCGCGTACATCCGGGGCTTCGACCACGAGTCCCCTCTGAGCCCGTACCGCCACGAGGACGTGCCACAGCCCTGGCCGGGTGTGCTGGACTCGGTGCCCGAGGTCTTCCGGCGTCACGTGGCCGAGCCCGCGTTCATGGACGAGAACGGATGCCCTGTGGTGACGGTGTGCCTGTGGCGCGAGACGAACGCTCCGTCCTGGCAAGCCGGCCGGATCACCTTCCCCGCGCCCCACGAGGATCCCGACGGTTCGAGCTGGCTCTTCGAACTCCTCCTGGACCCGACCCCGGAGGCGTTCAGGAGCTTCGCCGAGGACTACTACGAGGTGCCGGTGGACATCGAGGCACTTCGTCAGGTGTACGAGCTGCGCCCGCTCGAGCGCACGCTGGTCGCCGCACTCAACCCCGAAGCCTCCGTCCCCGAGGTCGTCGCGGCCGCGAGGACCATGGGATATCCCCTGGCCGACGATCTGCTGTCGGACGCGTCCTGACGTCGTGCAGCGGAGGCCGCGGCTGCTTCGAGCCCCTGACGGTGTGCTCGAAGCAGCCCGACCTTCTCCCTCGGCGTCAGCGGGCCACCATGTCGGCGAAGAAGCCCAGCTCAGGGTCTTCCGGGGTCCCTACGAGCAGCGCGCGGTCCAACAGGATGTTGTTGTGCTCACAGCTCGTCTCGGGGAGCATCACGCAGGCGTGACAGGCGGCGAGGTTCGTCCCACCGGCGCCGGACACCACCGTCTCCATGCAGAGGGGATCCGAGGAACACCACTCGGCGCGACGGACGGCTGAACGCAGGGTTCCTTCGAGGAGCTGCGGCTCACCCTGTGCGACGAGACCCCCGAGACTGCCCGCCGAGTCGCTCGTGGCCGTGTAGACGAGTATCCCGGCCATGTCGTCGGCGGCGTACAGGCGCTCCCGCAAGGACGCGGCCGGGTAGCCCGCCTCGAGGCTCCACTCGTTGATGAGGATGTGGGCCAAGGTGTGCAACAGCACCATGCGAGGGGTGGCCGGAGAGGGGGCGACCCGAGTGGGATCGTCTGCGCGCTGTTCCAGTGCCCGCTGATGCGCCGTGCGCATCCGTTCGATCCGTGCGGCCACGGCAGTCGTCTTCTCCCAACCGTCGAGCCGGTCCTCGTCCAGGCGGAGGAAGACTCCCTCACCGTGCACCTCCATCGCGGGGAGCCAGCGCAGCGGGGAATCGGAGAGCGGCATCTCCTTCGCCCCGGTCGTCGACTCGGCGTCGACGAGCCGGGTGAACGCCTTCAGGGCGCGCACCTCGCGCAGCTTCTTGACCAGCATCGGGCCGCTGATGCCGAGCGGACCCAGAACGCTCTGGTCACCCAGGGGGGCCTCGCAGACGAACTGCTCGTCGCGGGACTGCTCGCTCTCGCGGTTGCCCGAGCGGAGACGCTCGTACTCCTTTTCGCGCAGCGCGCGGTAGCGGTGGTCGAAGGTCGGCTCCGCATCGCCGTCGGGGTCCTCCTCGCGCTCCGCGTCGAGCAGCGCCATCACCTCGTCCAATGGGACGGGGCACGCTTCGCCCTTGAAGACGACCCTGAGGTGGAACTCGACGTGCTCCCGACTGTCGTACTGGCGGAGCGCGTCCCAGTGTTCGGCGAGCGGATCTCCACGGCCGTCGCTCCACGGCGGGATCGAGAGGGCCGACTTCAGCACGGGCTGCCACACGGACGAGGAACCACGCTGCAACGTGCGCAGCGGGAGTCCGCAGTCCGACGCGGGAGCCGAGGTGCCCAGCCACGGGCGGGTTCCCCTGCACGTGAGCCCCAGGTCCTTCAGCGCGTTCCTGCGGAACGAGCCCTCCATCGACACCTCGGGTGCCTGCCCGCAGGTGCAGGAGACGATGATCGAGCGGAGCGAGGAGGTACGCCCGGACGTGCGCAGCATGAGTTTCCCGCCGCACTGGCCGGCTGCCGAGGCACCCCGGTCGGGAGAGCGGTGCACCCACTGCCAGTAAGGGAACTCTCCGAGGTGTCCGGCCTCGCAGGCGACCACGAAACGCGAGGGGACGAGGTCGACCTCGCACGTGCCGCAGACACTGCGACCGGCCGGGGGGTTGAAGTCTCGGTGTCGCTGGAGTTCGTTGCACTCGGGGCAGGAGTGCATCAACGGGAAGCGCCGGACGCGCAGGCCGTCCTTGCTGCCGTCGTCGGAGGCGGGCGGCAGCCGGAAGTAGTCGACGTCGAGCAGACGGGCCAGGCGCCGTTCGTGGATGCGCGGGGACTCGTCGAGGCTCCAGCTCTCGTCCGCCCCGTCCAGACCGGAGACGACGAAGGACTCCTGGTCGACGGCGATGAGCGATCCCACGCCGTACGTGGTGATCGCCTGAGCACGGCGGACCGTACCGCGCCGCGGGAGGTTGTGGGCCGGCGCGTTGCCGTTCGCGGCGTTCCGGCGGCGACGGGCGGGGGGCGGGGTCATCGGGTTCCCTCCATGAACAGGGCGGACTCGGCATCGACGTCGCGCAGGCTCCACAACGTGGAGATCCCCTGGGCAGTCGCTGACTCGTCGTCGTACGTCTTGAGGAGCGCGGGGGCACGACTGCCCCTGCGAGGTTCGAAGAGCAGGCCGCTGTGGATGTCGGCCTCCTCGCACCACCAGTCGACGAACTCGTCGAAGGCCTGGGCCGTGGCGCCGGCCTCCTCCGGGGTGACCGCGGCCACACGGTCGAGGAGCACGGACCTGATACGGCCGCGGACGACGTGTTCGTACGAATCGATCCGGCCGGCGCCTTCGTTGGGGCGCGCCGCCGGGATCAGGATGCGGGCGAGAGCGACGATCACCGCGTGCAGGCCCCGCTCGCGAGCGCGGGCGGAGAACGGTGTCACGGAGGTCGATTCGACCTCGCGGTAGAGAGCCGAGTGGAAGTGCTGGAAGCCCTCGTAGTGCGATCGGTCCCGTGAACGGGACGAGTTGAGCATGACCGCCACCAGCCCGGGGTGCGCGCGACCGACCCGGCTGGTGGCCTGGATGTACTCGGCGGTCGTCTGCGGCTGTCCCATCACGGCCATCAGGCCGAGGCGATCCACGTCCACTCCGACCGCGATCATGTTGGTGGCCAGCAGGACGTCCACCGTGTCCTCGTCGGGGAGCTTCTTCTCAATGCCCTTGAGGCGGGTGGGGATCTCGCTGGCGTCGACGCGGCTGGTCAGCTCCGAGTAGTTGGCGACCGAGCGGACCGCCACCTCCTCGCGTTCGGCCAGCAGCTCCAGATAGGCCACCACGTCGTCATGGACCTGGAGTTCGGCCGCGGAGAGCAGCCGGAGGCTGTTGAAGTATCCGACCAGACTCCAGTACGCGTCGCGTACCTCGGCCACCGTCTCGGCGTGCTTGGCCCTGTGCAGAAGGGTGGCGTACGTACGGATCAGCAAGGTGGACTGACTGGTGCCGGGCGCGAGAAGTCCGACGTAGCGTCGGCTCGCCTTCTCCTCGCGCGGTGTCTCGACCGCGAACCACGAGTCACGGGCGTCCAGGCCGGCGGGCGGGAACTGCCTCACGCCACGGGCGAAGAGGTGGCGACCCTGGTCGGCGGCGCGACGGATGGTCGCGGTGGAGGCGATCACCTTGGGCTTGCCGGCGAGCGCGTCCACGGCTGTTTCGTACAGGCCGGTGAGGGTCCCCAGCGGGCCTGAGATCAGGTGCAATTCGTCCTGGACGATCAGCTCCGGGGGAGGGGTTCCGCCGTCGGGGTCGTCGAGGTTGAAGAGGGCCGAGGTCGCCGGACGCCACGGCATCGAGGCGAACTTGTCGACGGTGGCGATCACCAGGGTCGGTCGGGCGTCGTACACCGCCTCGTCGATCAGGTGCACGGGCAGGCCGTCGGCGAACGCACAGTTCGTGCCGGGACAGCGCACGCGCATCCGCACGGCGTCCTCGTCGACCTCGTAGTGGCGGGCGTCGAGGCGAGTACCGCACCAGGGGCAGGCGTGCAGTTGGACGGGATTCTCGGTGGCGAGGCGCTTGTCGAGATTGGCTCGGAGCTCGGCCAGCTTGTGCCCGGCCTCGGCCAGCGTGTTGGGCGTGGCGGAACGGCCCACCCACATGCCGATGGAGAACTCCTCACGTCCCAGCTCGTCCGTGCGGCGCCGCATGTCCTCCATCGCGCAGAGCAGGATCGCCGCCCGCTCGAACTGCTGGAGCGTGAGGAGCCGCAGCGTGTAGCGCATGAGGACGGTGACGCCGCCGCCGTCCGCCCCCTTGCGGATACGACGCAGGAACGACGTGAGGGCGATCAACCCCAGGTAGGCCTCCGTCTTGCCGCCTCCGGTGGGGAACCAGAGCAGGTCGGAGATGTCGCGGTCGCGGTGGTCGGGGTCGTCGATGCCGGCCAGGCAGAGCAGCACGAACGCGATCTGGAAGGGCCGCCAGCGACCGGCGGCCGGGTCGGGGGCACCGACGCGCCCGCCCTTCACCCAGGCGCTGCGGGCGCGCTGGTCCGCCATGGCCCGGTTGGCGAGCCGGAACGCCTTCATCAGTTCGGGCTTGGTCCGCAGCAGCTCGATGCCCTCGCGGATCCGGTCGAGCGCCTCGCGGCAGGCTTCGACCTGGTCCTGCGCCGGCTTCTCGTGGTGGGTGCTCGCCAGAGCCTTCGCCTCGTCGGCCTTGCGGTCGATCCACTGTTCGTAGCCGGCGGCGAGGTCCTCCAGTGCGTCCAGCACCCTGATATCGCCGTTCTCGGCCAATCCGAGCATGGACAGCGCCGAGCTGTCGATCTCGGGGTTCGAGTCGGTGAGCAGGACCTCGACCGTCGGTACGAACTGGCTCCGCACCTCGGCGACAGCAGCGGCTGGCGAGGTGTCGGTGATCCCGATCTGCGGCGGGGTCCAGTCCCATTCGGCGGAGCATCCGTGTCCGACGGCGAAGGTCGGGGCGTGCCGATGCAGCAGCCGACTGGTGGCGACCTCCGGGTCCTGGGCCGAGTTCGGGGCGGACCGTTCGACGAACGCGTCCGAGCCGTCGACGGCTCGGACCGTCAACCCGCACTGGAACAGGGAGAAGGCGTCCTGGAGGTCCCGTTCACCGATCTTCTGCTTGTTGATCAGCGTGACGGTGACCGTGACCGTGTCGGTCCTCGGGTCGAGGCCTCGGACGATCACGTGCAGGTCGACCTTCTCGCGGACGAGTACGCGCGTCTCGCCCGGTGCGGGCGCGGTCACGTCGATGTGCTGCGCCGGAAGCTCCAGTTCGGTGCGCCGCCACCGTTCGCGCTGTTCGGCGGTGGTACGGGCCTCGGCCCGGCGGGCGGGAATCGCGTTGCCCTCGGCATCGGTGGGTTCGTACACGGCCGCGCGGGACGAGACGACGATCGTCCCGCTGATCGTCGGGTCGACAGCGAAGGTCAGGCCCATGGAGGAGGGCCGCCTGTCCCCCGCGGCGCCGACGTCCTGTGCGGCACCGGCCTCCTCGGCGTCGTCGCGGGCGGGAACGGAGGTGGTGTCCTGGCCGTTCTGTTCGGCGGAGAGCTCGGCCTCGCGCTCCTTCGAGGCGCGCGGGTACAGCACACCGGTGAGATAGCGGTCGATCGGTGCGTCCTGGGTGAGCACCTCGTTCCGGTCGTGCGACTCGGAGCTCTCGGTGGGGCCGAGGAGTTCACGGCGAAGCCCCGCCAGAAGTTCCTCGTCGCGGACCCGATAGTGCTCGGAGTGCCGACCTGATCCCTGCGTCATGCGCTCTTCTCCTCGTTGTCGTCGGCTCTCCGGTACCGGCCGATGCCGGTGATCCGCGGGGCGATCCACAGGCCCCGGTCACCGAGTCCGGCGTTGGCGCCGGCGGCGGTGCTTCCCGTCACGGTCTCCAAGGTGTCGATCCACAGGTCGTGGATCTCGTCGGGCCACCAGGGATCCCAGGTGCGGCTCACCTTCTGCACCCGGAAGAGGTCCTCCCGGAACGCCCGGGAGGTCTCGCCGATCTCCCGTCCCTCGTGCAGCAGGACGTACGGCGGGCTCTGTGTCTCGCCCAGCGGCACGTCGTGGCGCCTGCGCAGCACCACCTTCTGGCCGGGGCGGACCCGTTCCAGCAGGTACGTCTGCGTGGCGAGGGCGTCCGTCTCGTGACCCGGTGGATCGTCGCGACACACGTCACCGGCTTCGGTCACGATCCCGAACCTGTCGTACGACCGCCACGACCCGACGAAGCGGCGCCCGCCTTTCTGGTGTCCCGTGCTCCTGAAGTGCGGCAGCTCGGGAGCGGGCGCGTGGTACAGGTCGTGGCGGGCGCGCGTCATCGCCACATACAGCGCCCGGGCCTCGGAAGGGAGGTCGAGGTCGTCCTTGTGGCGCTTGTGCAGTTCGGCGACCGTCGGGGGAGACAGCACGATCACCCGGTCGAACTCGAGCCCCTTGGCCCGGTGCACCGTGGACACGACGATCCGGGCGGCGTCCGGATCGGCGGCCTCGTCGGGGAACCTGCCGTCGGCGACCGCACGGCGCAGTCGGTCCAGGTCGAGGACACCGCGACCGGCTCCGCGCGCGATGCGACGCAGCACCGTCCACAGTGCGTCGGTGTTCGGTTCGAAGGGGAGCGGAATCTCCGTGAGGAGCGCACGGAACCGGTCCTCGGCGAGACCGGTCGCCTCCGTGCGACGCAACAGCTCCGCGACCCAGTACGGCACGGGCCGATCC
Organism: Streptomyces sp. NPDC127038; assembly: GCF_042725875.1. Classification (NCBI taxonomy): domain Bacteria; kingdom Bacillati; phylum Actinomycetota; class Actinomycetes; order Kitasatosporales; family Streptomycetaceae; genus Streptomyces; species Streptomyces sp. NPDC127038. Next base: position 115,395 of record NZ_JBHXDQ010000009.1, read on the forward strand.
TCGAGCGGGCGGCGGAGCCTGTGCTCGACGCCGTGCGCGTGCAGCAGACCGGACACCACCAGAGCCTGCCGGTTGTCACGGGTGAGGACGGCGCACGTGTCGGAGAGGTCGCGCAGGCCGTCCAGGGTGAACTCGTCGCCGAGGTCGCCCGTGCCGTTGGCCGGGTCCAGCAGAAGGTCGCGCAGCTCGTCGTAGAGCGCTCCCGCGGCGTCCGGGTCGGCGATCCGCTGGAGCCGAGGACCGTGCGCCAGGGCGACGCGGGCCTCGGCCGTGATCGCCCGGAAGTTGCGGGTGAGACGCAACTCCACCAGATCGTCGGGGTAGGAACAGCGCAGCCAGTCGAAGAACCGACCCGTCTCGTCGGCGCGTTCGTCCAGGTCCGCGATCTGGAAGCCGTACACGGACTGGGCGGCGTCACCGACGACGGTGAAGCCGCAACGGTCCTGGTACCGGTCGAGGAGAGCCTCCACCAGTTCGCGGCGGCCGCCCAGCAGATCCTGCACCTCGTCGATGACCACATGGGCCGGGGGCACGGTGTCGCCGATCTCCAGCGCACCCTTCTCGACCGCACGGGTCGCGGCGGCTATCCGCTCGTCGAAGCCGACGGATCCCCACTCGCCGTCCGGATGCGCCTGGAGGAGCACTTCGTAGGCCCACGAGTCGAAGGTCCGGGCCCGCACCCGACGTGCCCGTTCCCCGTGCCGGGAGATCCGCTCCCGCAACTCCCGCGCGGCGGCCCGGGAGAAGGTGAGCACGAGGATCTCGGCGGCCTCCAACGCCTGGTCAGGGTCCTCGTCGCCGCACAACGCGTCGAGTCGGCGCACCAGGGTGTGTGTCTTCCCCGCGCCGGCCCCGGCTGTGACCAGGACACGCGCGTCCCAGGGCTGCGCGACCACGGCTCGCTGCTCGTCGGTGAGCGGGGGGCTGTCGAGGTAGGCGTCGGTCACTTTCTGCTCCAGAGGTGCTCGAACTGGGTGAACGCGAGCTGGGTGTCGAAGTTGGAGATGTTGTCGGCGACGTTGAGGATCAGGCAGGTGTCCTTGCCGCCGTTCTTGGGACCACGCAGCCCGCGACCGATCATCTGCTGGTAGACGTTGGTGCTGTACACGGGTCGGGCGACCACCACCACGCGGGTCGCGGGCGCGTCGAATCCCTGGGTCAGGACGCCGTAGTTGGTGAGCACCCGGATCCGGCCGGCCCGGAAGTCCTCGATCCGTCGGCGCCGATCCTGGGAGCTGGTGGTGGAGTCCACCGCGGCGGACGAGATCCCGCGGTCGTTCAGCATGGCCGCCAGATACTTGGCATGGTCCACGGAGGTGGCGAACAGCAGGGTCGGCCAGGCCTCCAGGCCGGCGACCGCGTCGACGATGCGGCGACTGCGGGCGTGGTCGTCGGCGAGACGCTGTTCTGCGGCACGGGCGAGTGTCGCCATCCGGTCGGCCTGTGCCTTCTCCTCCCGGGTCAGCTCGATCAGACCGCCCTCCAGAGTGCGGTGCTCGACCTGCGCGAGCATCCCCCACTCCTGGAGGTCGGCGTACGGGTCGCCCGAGGGGAACACCCCCTCGTCGAGGCGACGGTTGCCGAAGCGGCCGACCAGGCGACGGGTCTCCTCCTCGTTGGTGTTGCGGAAGGGGGTGGCGGTCAGGCCCAGCAGATGCCGACCGGTCTCGTACTGAGTGAGCCCCAGTTGCCCGAGGATCTGCGTGTATCGCTTGGAAACGGCCGTGTGCGCCTCGTCCACGATCACCAGTGAGGCCTGTCGCAGCCATGTGTACGCGTCGGTGTCCAGGCAACGCTCCAGCTTGGCGTCCGTCGCGACGACCAGGTGCGGGTGGTCCACGACGTCACCGACCTCGTTGCTGCCCCACAGCCGGCTGATGGTGAGCGGCTGTTCGGCGCCGACCTTGCTCCATACGAACTTCCAGCTCTGTACGGCCTGTTCGCACAGCTCCTCGGTCTGCGCGATCCACAGCAGCGGGCCCTCCAGGTCACCGGCCTGCTTGACCCAGCGGATCACGGCCTCCGCGGTGACGCGGGTCTTGCCGGCGCCGGTGGGCAACGACAGCATCGCGCGTTGAGGCGCGAGCCGGTCCAGCATGGTCATGATGTTGCGGACCAGATCCTCCTGATAGGCGTGGAGCCGCGGGAAGTCCCGTGGTCCGTCCACCGTCTCGAAGGCGGGCGGCGAGGGAGTCCTGGCGCCCGCGAAGGCCGCAGGGAGCTTCAGGTCCGACACGAACGTGACCGCGGCCGAGGAACCGCCGTAGGCGACCGGTGCGTTGGGGTACCTCGCCTGGACATCCCGTGCGTGCTGCTGAAGGACTCCGTCCCCGTGCGCGTTGAAGGCCATCTGCGCGATCCTGTGCCCGGACGGTTCGGCACCTTCGGTCTCCAGCAGTTCGGCCTCCATCAGCCCCTCGGGCAGTCCGGAGCGCAGCGCCTCGGCGCCGATCAGCAGCTCGATCTTGGTGACCACGTCCTCGGCCTCGCGCACGGCCTTGAGCGCCGCCCTCGTGGCACTGTCGCGCGCCATGCGCTCCTGCTGCTCCAGCACCGCCCGGCAGCCGGCCGCGCCGAGCCCGAGCTCCAGCTCGCGGTCGATCAGGCGCAGCATCGGTTCGGGTGCCAGGGGGACGCGGACGCGGATCGTGTCGCCCTGGCGGACAGCGTCCAGCGGGCGTGGTTTCGCACCGTTGGGGGTGCGCGTCACTTCCTCCAGCTCGGAGCACCGCTGCACCGAGGTGTTCCGGTTGCCGCTGTTCAGGCGCTGACGCAGGGCCGGGTACAGCTCCACGAGCGGGACGGGGTCGCCGTCCGGGACCTCGCGGGTCTCACGCGTGATGCTGTCGGCGAAGCGCTTCATGCCCCACTTGTCGACCATCAGTTCGGCGTCCTCGGCGGTCACCACCAACAGGGCGGGAACCTGTTCCGTGCGCAGTGCCCGGTACTCGGCCGCGCCGACGGCGACGGTGATCTCGTCGTCGGGGCGGGTGTCCCAGTCGTCCCCGATCCGGCAGCGAGTCAGTGTGTCCTCGGGGAACTCCGCGCCGAAGCGGGTGAGCATCACGTAGGTGTTGCCGACGAACGCGTCGTCCTCGCTCCGGGCCACCTCGGACAGGAGGGTCTGCCAGCGCTCGCCGGGTACGTCGTCGACGGTCGTCGGCAGGCGCAGCTTGCGAGCCTTCTCCGGGGAGAGGTCGGCGACGGGCAGCACATCGCGGTACGCGGCGAGTTGGGGGCCGACCGCTTCGCTCAGGGGCTTGACGCCCTGAGATGTGGCGACGGTCCCGAACTTCCTGAGCATCCAGCGGATGGGCGACATCACGGCCTGTCGGGTGTTCGACTGCGCGCCGATCTGTCGCGTCCAGTTGTCCACGACGGCGTCGTCCGGCAGCGCTTTCAGGAAGGCCGCACGGGACTCCTCCGACAGCGACCGGAAGAGATGCAGCGGGCCGCCGATCGCGGATCCTTCCACCTTCATGCGTCCGATGGCCGGGCGAGGTGCCTGCTTGTCCAGGCTTCGCAGGTAGGAGGTGTGAACGGCTTCCCGGTACTCCTCGAACCAGGCCTCGCCCTCCGGACGCACGGCGGTCGACGGGCGTTCCCGCAGCCCGATCTCGCGGAAGAAGGCGAGGTCGTCGGAGTGGAACCTCATGTCGACGGCGATGGCCGGATCGCGTGCCGGGTCGACGACGGTGCCGGGCAGCATCGCGTCGCGTACGGGGCGGAACCTGCCGTCCGCGGTACGCACGCGCAGGGTCTCGCGGGCGGTCGGCACGTGGTGGAGCACCGTGGGGGTCAGCCGACGTCCCCCGGCCTGGCGGAACAGGTCCCAGAAACGCTCCCATTCGGCGTTCCCGTAGCCGTCGAAGCCGCGGTCGAGCACGCTGACGAATCGCCCCTCGACGTCGGCCTCGTGTATGCCGAGGAGACTGAGCGCGGAGGCGAGCCCCGGGTCCCGCGCGATCTCGCCGACCACGTACACCAGCGACTCCCGCAGTCCGTCCTCGTCCGCCCGCCGGAACACCTGGCCGGGCACGGGCGGGACGAGACCGTGCTCCTCGGTGAGCACGATCTTGGCCCTGCGGGCCTCCTCGGCGTGGGCCGATCCGGTCTCGACCATCTCGGCGACCAGTCGGATCGCCGTGGCGGACGCCTCGGCGCCGCCCCCCTCGACCAATGCCTCGAGCCACTCGCGCACGTCGGCCCGCCTGTGCGCCGCAGCACCGAGGATGTGCTCGACCTTGCCCGAACGCAGGGTGTCCGCCTCGGCGTTCGGGTGCAGCCAGTTCGACGGGCGGCCGGGGGACTCGTGCCACATCCGCGTCCAGCCGGCGTGCCGATCCTTGTCGAGTCGCGGCGGAACGCGCAGTTCCATCGGACGCCGCAGCACTCCGTCCTGATCGGGCAGCGAGGGTCGGACGGCCGTCCGCGCCCAGATCTCCCGGGTCAGGAACTCGTCGGCCCAGCTGACGGCTTCCTTCACACGGCCGGGGAGCAGCGGAAGGTAGGCGGCAGGATCCTCGGCGGGTGCCATGCCGGCAAGGGAGTCGACCACCAGCGACGCCGAGACCTTGATCATCTCTTCGTTGAACGCGGACGAGTCGAGCAGGTTCTGCCGGTCCTCGTTGGTCTTCCAGGCGCCGTTGAGGATGCCGCTCAGGGACATCTCGTACTTGGTGGGGAAGAAGGACCAGAAGCGTCCCCGCCCCCGCGCCTGCGGGCTGACGTGGAGCCCGGTCTTCGGGTCCTTCTCCAGCGAGGGCACCGCCCAGGCGAGGTCCAGAGCGAGACGATCGTGCAGTTCACCGGCGTCGGCGCGGGCTGCGGGGCCGGGTTCGTGGGTGGTGGAGAACACCCGCCAGTCCGCCTTGATCGTCGGCTTGCCGGTCCGCTCCTCCACGACGGTGTGCAGGTTTCCCGATGTGTCGGTGGTCAACACACGTCGGACGGCCGGAAGCGGCCGGCGGTCCTCGAGGACCACCTTCGCCACGTGAGGGGAAAGCAGTTGGAATCCGAGAGGGAACTCCTCGCGCGACGATCCGGCGGTCGTGCGACCGCCGTGCATGTCCAGCGCCAACCTGTTGGCGGCACCGTGCAGCAGCGGCAGTCGTACGACGGTCGTGGCCCAGCCAGACAACTCGTCGAGCACGGGATCCTGCGCGCGTTCGGCGTCCATGTCGAGAGGGCGGGCCATGCGCAGCACCGGTGCCTCGAAGCCTTCACCGAGCCGCTCCCGTACGCCGGGAACCGCACGGATCTTTTCCAGGGCCCACTCGCGGTCGAAACCGAAGGACCCCGAGGTGCTGAAGAACTGTGGAGCGTCCGTGACGACCAGAACGGATTTCACGCCCACGCCGAAACGCCCGATCTGGCCACCGCGCTTGCGCGACATGCTCATTCGGAGAATCGTCTCGGCGCCTTCAGGCGTCACCGGGTCTCCCTCGTTCGCGCAGTACAGATGCGTGGCCGTGAGAACGACCTGTACGACTCCTCCGGGACGGGAGGCGATTTCGTCGGCCGCGTTCTGTACCAGTTCGAAGAGTTGACGATCGCCGTATCCGCCCTGTGTGATGCGGCGTTCCCCGTTGGCGTGTTCCGGGACCAGGCCGGGATCCACCTCGTAGGTCTGCAGAACGCGAGAGGACTGTTCGACGACAGTGGGAACGACTGAAGGCGGGGAGGCGGACATCTCTTTCACGGCTCCTGGAAATGTTCGGCGTGACGCGGAAGGCGGGGTGGGGACCTGCATGAGGCGTTGAGAGCTGGTTCGACCTGCGACGATGTGAAGTGCGTGGGAGAGAGGAGTGCTGGACTCGACGGGGTCATTCGACGTCGGGACCGGCGAATCCCGCTATGGGTCCGAAGAGTTCACGGAATTGCTCCGCGGTCATGCCGAAGGAGTCGAGAATCTGCTTCTGTTCCGTTTCGGAGGTGGCCGAGCAGAGTCGTAGGATCACGGAATTGATTTCACGCATCGAATGAGGGGCTAAGTGGTGCGTCGAATCCGGCTCGTCAGGGGGGTGTGCCATGGAACCTCGTGTCCTCCGGCTCTTGTCGACGACCCCGGACGATCGGGCGGTTCGGGGTGGTGAGAATGGATTTGGGTACAACTCACCCGTGTCACACGAGGTTTCTCGAGTGAGACGGACAGTGCCGCTGGCGACCGATCCTAGAGGTGTCACTCGTTCGTGTCACCCCCAAATCTGCTTTGACGTAGCGGAGTTGAGGAATCCGGTGAGTTCGCGCAGGTGATTCACCCCGAGGTGCCCCGCAGTCACGTCCGCCGCAGGGGCAAGCCTCACGAAATTCTTTTACCGGTCATACGGGGTGAATCAGGCTCGGAGAGGTCGGTCAGCCGCGGGTGAGCTTGTGTCAAACGTCGGTTGACGAGCGGCGAGGTGTCAAATTAGCCTGTTCCGTGATCGTGGGCACAACGTCAACAGCGAAGACTGGGAGGCCACATGGAGGCCGGTGAAGAGTTCGGGCCCTGGCTGTCCCGTCAGCTCAAGCTCGCGGGCAGGACGCAGGCGGAGCTGGCCGACGAACTGGGGCTGACCAGGGCCGCGGTCTCCGCGTGGATCACGAAGCGCTCGGTACCGCGCCCGACGGTCATGGCCGAGATCGCCAAGGCGCTGGGCACGGACCTGGGCACGGTGCACACCAGGACCACCGACACACAGGCCGGCCTCCCCGTCACGTGGTACCACCGACCCGGCTATCAGGACGGAGGACGTGACGGTGGCAACGCGGCGGCCTTCGCCTTCGACGCGGACGTCCAGGTGCTGGCGAGGGAGACCTGCCAGAACAGTCTCGACGAACGGATCGTGGACAACGGCCGCCCGGTCCGCGTGCGTTACACCATTCACGAGCTCACGGGTGAAGCGCTGGACGCATTCCGCGCCGCCGTCCTCTGGGACGAACTTCAGCCCCACTACTCGGCGGTCTCCGAATCCGCCGCCGATCAGAAGGTCGGACGCGTCGTGGACGCCGGTGTGCGCGACATGTTCGAGAAGGGCCGCCTGGTCCTGCTCCGTGTCGACGACTACAACGCCTCGGGCCTCACCGGTGACGACTACGACGACGGCAAGTTCGCGGCCGTCGTCCGACGGCAGTTGGAGAGTCTCAAGTCGGGGCGCGGTGCGGGTGGTTCCTACGGCCTCGGCAAGGCGACCCTGTGGGCCACCAGCGCGTTGGGCATGGTGCTGATCAACTCCACACTGTCCGTCCCGCACGAGGGTCGCACCGAGCGCCGCGTCATCGGGCGTCTGGAGCTCCCCTGGCGGTCGGTCGACGGCAACTCGTACGCGGGTCCGGCCTGGTTGGGGCGTCCCGACCCCGAGACGACCGGTGCCGAGGTCGTCCGTTCCTGGTGGGCGGACGAGGAGACGGTCGAACGTCTGCACCTGACTCGGGACGGCGACGAGCCGGGCACGTCCTTTCTCATCGTGGGCGCCCATGACGTGGCGAGTCTCGAACAGGGCGGTTCCGATCCGACCGACGAGGACTTCGAGAGCGGGAGCGACGACGACGGGACCCGCGACGTCCGGGCCATGCACCGACGGCTCGTCGAGGCGTTGGGCCGGGACTTCTGGGCGGCGATGACCGGCGGTGGGAGCAGGCTGCCGCTGTTGGAGACCTCGGTGCGCACGATGCGCAACGGTGAGGTTGTCATCGACGAGCAGAAGGTCGACCCCACCGACGCACAGCCCTCGCGCACCCGGGCGCTTCGCGCCTTCTACGAAGGAACGACCGTCGATCGACTCACCGAGTCCGGTCAGGTGGCACTCCGCACGGTCCCGCTCAAGCTGCCCCTGTCCGGAGGACTGCGAGGGACGCTCGGCATCCACTCGGGGATGCTCCTGGTCACCGAGGCGGAGGACAAGGACGGCACGCCGAACCAGGTCCACTCCCTGCGTGGCAACCGCATGACCATCAAGAAGTCCACGGTCGGCGGGCTCCCGCTGGGGGTCAGTTCCTTCCAGGCGGTGCTCCTGGTGGGCCAGGCGGCCGGCGAGTCGGCGCCCTTCGCCGAGGAGGCCGAGGAGTTCCTTCGCGCTGCCGAACCGCCCGAGCACGATCGCTGGGGACAGAGCGAGGAACTCACCCTCCGGTGGTCGCACACCGCGCACCATCGCATCTCCAGGCTGACCACCGAGGTCAACACCGCTGTGAGGGACGTGGTCGTCCGGCCGAAGAGTGCCACCTCACAGGAGAGTGCCAAGCTGCGCAAGAAACTCACCGTCCAGCGCACGGCCGCCGCGTCCAGGCGGAGTTCCGGACCGACCGTGCCGGAACTGGTCGAGCTGGACGCCGAGATCGGCGAGAGCAAGGAGTGGCGGATCACGGCGGAGGTGAAGCTTCCACGCGCCGACGAACTGCCCGCCATGACCCCTGTGGTCCTCCTCGAAGTGCGCTCGGGCGGAAGGCCCAGACTCGACTGGGCCGAACTCGTCGCCGTCGAGGGCTGCGAGGTGGTGGGCGGAGTCCTGCACTTCGAGCCGGGTGCCCGTAAGGCGGTGTTCCGTGGGGCCACCGATCCCACCAGCCATCCGGTCCGCACCGAACTCACGCGACTCGCGCTCGAGCTGCGTACCGGGTCGGGGGAGTGAGACATGAAGTTCTATCCGTACAAGCGACTCAACCGCCCGGTCGTCCTGAGAGTGACGTCCGTATCGCTCAGGCTGCTCGACCGCACCCGTGACCACTTGGACACCTCGGCGTTCTCGACACCCCAGAGGACCGTCGCCCTGGGCGTGGCACAGCACGAGGACTGGCTGTCCGCCAGGATCGGCCTGTCCGCAACCCTGCCTCCGGGCGCGACCGACCCCGACGCCCCGTGGAAGGACCTTCGGGTCCTCGCGGTGCTCACCGACGGCGACACCAACGTTCGCACCACGGTCGAACTCCGTCAGGACGCCCCGGACAGCAAGGAATGGTCCGGCGCGATCGAGGTGCGCCGTGACGACCACGTCGGTCGTGCCGACCTGGCTGTTCACGCGGTCGCCACCGTGGACGGCGTGAAGGGCCGGGCGATCACGGAGACCGACACCGACTGGACGATCGACACGGCCGCTGAGGAACCGCTCGGCGGACTGCGCCTCGACGTGAAGCAGACGAGCTTCACCAAGAGCACGCGGGAGTGGTTGCGGCCCTACGCCGACGCTCCCTGGGTCGTCGACGCCTCGGGCCGGCTCCCGGTGGTGATGGTCAACACCGATGTCGAAGGATTCTCGGACCTGCTCGGCGGTGAGACCGGTGGGATGGAGAACAAGGTCCACGAGTTGTTGCTGTCGCAGATGGCCACCGACGTGTGGACGGCCGTGTTCCACAGCGCGGTCGGTGATCTGGAGGTCGAGCCCGACGGTTCCCCCGTCTTCCCCTCCGACTGGAGGGGGGAGGTGCTGCGGGAGATGTTGCCCGACGTGGTGCCGGGCATCCGCGCCGAGGACGCACTGCGTCAGGTCCACAGGCGGCGGACCGGCGACGCGGGATGGGCGGAACTCCAGACCCGTGTCCACTTCGCCGCCGTACGTCGTGCGGGTGCGCGCCAGTCGCTGGCCAATGTCCTGCGCGCGCTCCAGCAGAGCAATCGAGAGGACCGGTCGTGATCGAGCAGCCGCACCACCTTCCCGCACGACTCGGTCTGCTCCCTGCGACGGCCGCCGATCCCTTCCTCACCGAGGATCTGCTCCGAGGGATCCAGGGGCACGAGGGCGTGGACCTGGCGAAGGTCGTCGAGCCCCTGCCGGAGGAGGACCCCCGCTGGCGGGTGGAACCGCTTCGGGAACTGATCGACGACGCGTTGCACCAGTTCAGGAATAACCGGACCGAGGCCGACGCCTGGCTGGCCCCTCGTCTGCACGCCGCTCTCCGTCTGACCCGACGGGAGGCCGCCGACCGGCGGATCTGGAACCACCTCGCGCTCGCCGTCGCCCCGGACTACGTGGTGTGGCGACATGCCTCCGCGCCTTCGGCCGGGAGCCAGGACTCGCGCGTGGCGGCGGCCCGCTTCAAGGGCGCCCCCGACCGGCAGTGCTTCTCACGTCTGTGGTGGGCGGCCGAACTGTTCCGCGACGGCGGGGACTACGCCCCGGTGGTGGCCGCCTGCTCCAATCAGGATCTGATCCACAGCGTGATGCGGTCGGATCTGGTCGACCACCGCCCGACGGCCCAGGCGTTGGTCCGAGTTCTTCAGAGCGGCATCGCCACCACCGGCCGCGAGTTCACCGGCCTCATGGCCGCGATCAACACAGCCGGTGCCACCTTGGTGTACGACGCGATGGCCCCGGACGAGTGGCGGGACCCCGAAGATCTGCGTCGCTGGATCGAGGAGGCCGAGACCGCGCCTCCGGTGCCCCGCCATGCGTTGCCGACCGGGCCGGAGGAGGAGCCCGTTCCCGCGGAGTCCGTCGAGACACTGACCAAGTGTTTCGCCGAACTCTTCGAGACGGCACCGGTCCGAGGACGCACGTCGCAGGGATGAGCCCGAAGGGTCACCCGCCGTTGAGAGGGTGGCCCTTCAGATCCTCCCGCCCGCGGACCTTCACGGCCTTGCGGGGCGGACGCCAGTTCTCGAGCTCGGCCAAGGCCTGTTCCAGCCTGGCGTCCGCCTGCTCCTCGCTCAGCTCGGGTTCGAGCACGTGCCTGAGGACGTGCAGAGCGAGCCGGGGTGGCACCGCGTTGCCGATCTGCTGGGAGCGATCAAGGCCCCGCCAGGGGTAGGCGACGGGAAACGTCTGGAGCACGCCGGCCTCGGCATGCTCGAAACGAGGGAGATCCTTGTTCGTGCCCTTGTGGACGAGCCGGTTGCGGGACACCTTTCCGGTCACCGTCGAGGAGGGGGCGTCGTGGTCGCGGCGTCCTCGTGCGGCCGGGTCGCCGCCCGTCCCGTAGTTCGAGACGACGGTGAAGGCGGGGCGGTCCGGCAGGTCGACGTCCGCCAGGTCCAGTTCCAGAGCGATGTCTCGGGCCTTCTTCAGGGCGGCCTCCATGGACACCCAGGAGTCCTTCGGCCTCTTCCTTTCGGTCTTCTTCTCGTCGCCGCCCCAGAGGGGGGTGTCCGCTCGATTCGCGTCACGGGAGGCGGCGGGAACACCGCCCGGCCGGTAGCGGTGGTGGGTCTCCTCCAGTTCCGGGATCTCGACATTCCCGAGCCTGGCCATGAGCACGGCACGCCTGCGGGTCTGCGGGACGCCGAACGCCTCCGTGTGCATCAGTTGCGTCCTCGTGCGGTAGCCGAGGGTGCCCAGCACCTTCTCGTACTCCTCCCACACACGCATCACGGCCGGCACCTGTTCCAGCACGACGGCCTCGTAGGGCTCGAGCCCCGTGCGTCGGCGGCGTTCGATCACCCACCACAACGGTTGCAGGACGAGCCCGGTCCGTTCGTCACCCAGTTCCTCCAACCGCGCCCGGTGAGCGTCCAGGGACTTCTCGAGCGCGACCAGGCCTTCGAAGGAGTTCTTGACGTCGGCGTCGCGACGAGCGAGCCCCCGCGGCGCCTCCGTCGTCTTCAGCGCGAGTTCGATCTCCTCGGTCGAGCAGCCGTGTCCGGTGAGGCTCTTCCTGACCGCCCGGCGAGTGACCGAGCGGAGTGCCTCGTCCGCTCGCTTCAAGGCTTTGATCTTGTCGGCCTCGGCAGCCCTGATCCGTAGTTCTTCGGAGATCTCGTTCCAGGTACGTTCGACCTCCGACCAGGGCGTCTCGTTCGAGCGCACGACGTCGTGCAGTCGCGCGATGTAGGCCAGCACGTCGTCCAAGGCTCTGCGACCGGCGCCGTGCCCGGCGACCGTGAACGTCTGGCAGGGCGGCCCGCCCGTCAGCACCTGGGCGTGCGGGAAGTCGGCGGCCCGGTAGTCCCTGACGTCACCGGTGAAGGTGTCCATGCCCGCTGCCGCACGGGTCGCGCAGGCGTTGTCGTCCCATTCGATGCCGGTGACCTGATATCCGAGGGCCTCGGCTGCCACATCCAGGCCTCCGGGGCCCGCGAACAGGTCCACGATGCGAAAAACCGCAGGTGAGGAGGGCGTGTGCGTGACGGGGCTCATGTGCGAGAAGTTTAGCCGGCCGTCCGGTGTGCCACTGCCCATCGGCTACGCCCGGTCCGCGGAACGCAGCGCGGTCGCGATCGACTCACCGAGGGCCCTGCCCACCGGCGGAGGGGTGGCATGTCCGATCTGCCGGTAGCGCGCGGTCTTCTGGCCGGTGACCCGCCACTCAGGGGGGAACGCCTGGACGATGGCGGCTTGGTCCACCGTGATTTTCGGCATACGCGTCACGTCGTCCGAGCGCGGCCAGGCGTAGTCGGGTCCGGGCACCTCGTCGGCGAAGGCGTTCCCGTTGATCCCCATCCGTGCCCAGGCACGCTTGGTCCCGGTCGGGCCGACATCGGCGCCACCCCGATTGTCGGAGCCGCCGACGAGGGTCGGAGCCACCGCGCTCGCCTGGTCCGCCCAGGCGTCGGCGTCCCGCCAGCCTCGCGCTGCCATCGAGCCACGTAGCGCCTGACCGACAGAGACGTGCACGCGCACCGTCGGCTCCGGCTGGACGAAGGCGTCGAACCAGGGCTCCTTGAGCGCCACCAGCACCCCTTGCTCCCGATCCTGCGGTACGCCGAAGTCAGCCGCGTTCAGTACGAACCAGCGCCATCGGTAGCCGAGGTGAGTCAGTTCCTCCGCGATGAACCGGCGCACCTGCGCATAGGCGGGCGAGTCGACGAGCGCCGGGAGATTCTCCAACAGCAGAGCGCGCGGGCGTACGGCGTGCAACAGGTAGATCGTGGCCGTGAGCCGGCGCAGTTCCGGCTCACTGTTCGGTCGTCCCACCGCGGCCGAGGACTTCACGCGGGGCAGGCCCGCCGACAGGAGATCGACATCCAGCGTCTCCGGGTGCTCTTCCGGGAGGAAGTCGATCAGGTCCTCGCAGACGACCTTCCAGCCCGGCCGGTTGGCGAGAAGCGTCTCGCACGCCTGGGGCTTGTCGTCGAGCAGGAGGACCGGGGAGAAACCCGCGCTCTCCAGTCCGAGGGCGAGCCCGCCGGCTCCCGAGCACACGTCGACAAAGGTCAGATCCCCCACTGCTTCCCTCTCCTCAGGTGTTCCGCCAGGCCGTGTTCCACGGCCGCCGTGACCCGTACGACGACGTCCTCGGGCGCCTCGTGCTCCCAGAAGCGCAGAACCGTCCACCCCAGTGCGGTCAGGTGTTCCGTCGTCTCCCGGTCGCGAGCCATGTTGCGGTCGAGCTTCGTGCGCCACCACTCGGCGTTGGCCTTCGGTTGCGTCGCGTGTTGCGGGCATCCGTGCCAGAAGCACCCGTCGATGAGGACGGCCACCTTGGCCCGGGTGAACGCCACGTCGATACGCCGCCGCGCCATTCCGGGCACGGGGTACTCCACGCGATAGCGCAGGCCGGCCGCATGAAGCAGCCGGCGCACGACCAACTCGGCCTTCGTGTCCTTGCTGGCCTGACGGGACATGCGGGCGGAGACGCCGGGAGAGGAGGGCCTCATGTCTTCCAATGGTGTCGCGCCTCAGGAGTGAAGGTCGGCTCGGGCGATGACGGTGAGCGCGGTGTCCAGGCCCGCTTCGAAGCCGTAGCCCTGGTGCGCGAGCGATTCGAACGATCTGGCCGCCGGGGGAAGCCGCTTGCTTCCGTTCGTGGGTACGTCGAACTGCCAGTCGGACGAGGGCTGGTAGGGCGGCATGCGGGGTCCTCGCGAGCAGAGACGCACCCGGAGCGTGCGGGCGTGCCGTTCGACAGATCGGGTGTGACGTTAGCGTGAACGAGTTGTGAAGGAGTAGAGGGGCCGACATAAAAGCCCGTGCGGCCCCTGGACGTGTTCCAGGGGCCGCACGTTCAGGGGCGGGACGTCGCCGGCCTCAGGCGTCGTGGTTCCCGTGGCACTCCCCGTAGGAGGAGCCCGACCCGCACCAGCACCCAGCCCCCCGCTGCGGCGGCCAGGCCACGGCCAGGCCTCGGGCTGCGAGGGTGGTCGCGTACTGGGGGAGCAGGGTCGTGTCCGTGGGGGACGTGGCCTCCGAGGCGGCGAAGGCCTCGTAGGAGGGGACCGTGGCGGTGACGATGCCGAGGTTCGGGGTGCCGGAGCCGGCCAGTTCGCGCAGGGAGGCCTCTATCGTCGCGAGGTGCTCGTCGTGGGACGGGTACTCGGTGGTGAGGTCCGGGTACGCCGTGGTCAGTTCGGTGAGTTCGGGGGCCGACCAGTGCAGGACCGCCACCGGGAACGGGCGCGAGAGGGCCTCGCGGTAGGCGCCCAGTTCGGCCTGGAGGCGGATGATCTCGGCCTGGAGTTCCGCCGGGTTGTCCGAGCCGAGCGACCAGACCCGCTTCGGGTCGTGGAGCTCGTCCAGGGAGATCGGGGACGAGTGCAGGGTGTCGGCCAGCGCGTCCCACTCGTCGTGCGCCGCGCCCAGCATGCGGCGCACCCGGTGACGGCCGAAGAGGAGGGGGAGCGTGGAGTACGGGGGTTCCGCCACGTCGGTCAGGAGCAGGGTCGTTCCCTCGGTGAAGGTGTCCTGCGCCGCCTCCAGCTCGTCGTGCGACTCCAGGGCCTCCGCCACGATGACCCAGGGGGCCGGGTCGCGCGGGGCCGCGGCCCTGACTCCGTCGATGATCGCGCGGGCTTCGGCCTCGTGGTCGTACTCCCACAGGTTCGACGCCTTCAGGGCGCGGACCAGGTACGGCTTCTCCAGGGGAGTGTCCGAGGCGAGGAGGCGGTCGTAGAGGGTGGTGGCGCCGGGGCGGTCGCCGTCCAGTTCTAGGTGGGCCGCTGCCTGCAGGAGCAGGTGCTCGGCGTCCTCCGGGTACAGGCCGGCGGTCCGCTCCAGGCGAGCCGCTTCGGCGGTGTGGTCGACGTTCTCGGCAGGCGTGTCGGGGCGCATGGGGGACACCGTACTGCCGCCGGGCCGTCAAGGAGAGAGACCTGCTGGCCAGAGACACGGGAGTCCCCGGGGGCGTGTTCGGGAACGCCGGGCGGTCCCGGCCGCCGGGTGACGCGGCCCTCGCCGCGTCACCTCAGGCCCGGTTCACGCCACCACCCCGTCCACCTGCACGGTCTGCACCGCCCCCGCCGCGAACGGCACCGCCACGGTCCTGCCGGTCAGATAGGTGTCCGTGTGGGAGGTGTAGAGGTCGCCGGTGCCGGAGGTCAGGGTGTTCCAGCGGGGGACCAGGCCGCCGGTGCCGCCGGTGACCGTGGTGAAGCGGGAGAGGTCGAAGGTCAGGGTCTGGGCGGAGGTGCCCTTGTTCGCCGCGACGATCACCAGCCGTTTCGCCGTCGCGTCGTACGCCGCCACCGCGTAGTCCACGCCCGTGTCCACGATCGTCATCCCCGGGCGGATGTGGCGGCTGAACTGGGCCATCACATAGAGCTTCGTCTCCACCGCTCCGGCGGTCAGGGTGCCCGCGTCGTACTTGATCATGCCCCAGCCCGCCGTGGGGTCCATGACCTGCCAGTAGACCCAGGCGGTCGGGTGCAGCCAGCGGAAGTCGAGGAGGAGGTTGCTCGCGAGGGTCAGACCGGTGCCGTCCCCGTCGCCGTACTCGGAGTTCCACAGGGCCTTGCCCGAGGTCGTCACGGCGTCCGTGTAGAGGAGGTCCCGGCGGCCGCCCGACCCCTGGTAGCCGTGCACGTTCACCCGGTCGACCAGGGCCCTGGTGGTCGAGCCGAACGAACCCCATGTCGTACGGGCCAGGTCGTAGCTCGTCTCGTCCGACGCGGAGATCCTCGTGCCCGTCAGGCCCCGCTTGTCCAACTCGCTGCGCAGGTAGGGGAGTACGGCCGACTGGACGGTCGCGTCCATGTGGCAGCCCTCCTGGGTGCCGGTGGACGTCCACCAGGCGGAGGAGGGCTCGTTGAACGCCTCCACGGTGGCGAAGTCCACTCCCCAGTTCGTCTTCGCGTAGAGGGCGACCGCCGCGAGGTGGGAGGCGTGCTGGCGGTAGTTCCAGGACTGGAGGTTGTTGCCGCCGCCGGACGCGCCCGAGGGGTTGTGGTTCAGACACATCCACCACATGGGCGAGTTGGCGAACAGCTCGGTCGTCGCGCCGCGTGCCGTCGCCCTGGTCAGGGCGGCCCGCTGGGTGGCGTCCGCCGTCCACTTCCAGGCCGACGACGTCGGGTCCTCGTTGTTCCAGTCCTGCCAGTACCCCTCGATCTGCTTGAAGGACGGGATGCCGGCGGAGGCGGTCATGGTCTCGCCGCCCACGCTGTTCCAGGAGCAGGCGCCGAGGTTGTAGCGGGCGATGTTCAGGCCGAGGCCCGGGCGGGAAACGCCGTTGTACGTCGTCGACCTGGTGGTGAAGAAGAGGTCGGCGAAGTCGTCGCGGGCGCCGAAGACGTTGGCCCACCACGCGAGTGAGGTGCCCCAGCCCTCCCATGTCCCGTACTTCGTGGCCGGGTTGACGGCGATCGTCGCGTCCGCGCGGGCCGTGCCCGTCGCCAGGGCGCCGCCGAGGACCGTACCGCCCGCGGCGGTGAGAAGGGTTCTGCGTCGGATCATGGCCGGCCTCTCCGTCCGTCTCGGACCAACTCCCAGCTGAGAAAGAGGAGTTGGCCTTCTGTGTCGACTCGACTTCGAACTCGGTCGCCGGCCCGGACCGCGCCGGCGCTTGCCTGTCCCGGTGATGCCAACAGGAAGCATCGGGTGTGGCGTCCGGGGTTGTCGAGGGTTGTGTCAGCCCTTTCCCGAACCTGTGGAGAAAGTGCCGGGGAGGGCAGGAGCCGCGCGGGGCTGGAGAGTTGGCGGGTCGACGCCTATCGTGCGCCCGGCGAGGGAGGCGTACGGATGCGGACTCCGGGGGTCGTGCACCACGGCACGCGGCGACGGCGTGCCGCGTACCGGCGAGCCCTCTGGAGCGGAGCCGAGGTGCTCGTCACCGTCGGCGTGGTGCTGCTCCTGCTGGTCGTGCACCAGCTGTGGTGGACCAACCGCGAGGCGCGGCACGGTGCCGAGCGCAAGGTGCAGGCGCTGGAGCGGGAGTGGGGGGCGCGGGACCAGGGGAGCGCCGGCCCCGGCGCGAGTGCCGGTCCCGGCGCGGACGGCGGGGGGAGCGGTGCCGGCAAGGCCGACGGGACGCGGGCGGCCGGGCGGAAGGACGGGTCCGGATCCGGGGGCGGCAGTGGTCCGGAGCGGCCCCGCTGGTCCCAGGCCTACGCCGTCCTCGTCGTTCCGCGGCTCTCCCTGCGGGTGCCGGTCGCGGAAGGTGTCAGCAAGGCGGACGTCCTCAACAAGGGGTATGTCGGCCACTACAAGGGGACCCAGCAGCCGGGCCAGGCGGGGAACTTCGCGCTCGCCGGGCACCGCAACACCCACGGCGAGCCGTTCCGGTACCTGCCGAGGCTCCGGCGCGGTGACACGATCACCGTCGAGACGAAGGCCGCCGTGTACACGTACACCGTCGACCGGACGCTCCCGCAGACCTCCTCACGGGACGTCGGGGTGATCCGCCCGGTGCCGCGCAGCATCGTCCGGCCGTCGTACGGGTACAGCGTGCCCGGGTACTACATCACGCTCACCACGTGCACCCCCGAGTACACCTCCCGGTACCGCATGGCGGTGTGGGGGAAGCTCACCTCCGTGCGGCCCCGCTGAAGGCGCGGCCCCGCTGAAGGTGCGGCCCCGCTCAGGCCCGGTCCCGCAGCGCCAGGACGCTCGCCGCGGCCACCGCGGCCAGGACCGCCGACACGACGATCGCCACGTTCGCGCCGTGCGCCGGTCCGCCGGTGGTGGTGACCAGGGCGATCGTGAGGGCGACCCCGGCGCACGAGCCGATGTAGCGGAAGGTCTGCTGGGCGCCCGAGCCCATCGCCGCGCGGGTCGCGGGCACGGACTCCACGGCCAGCAGCGGCAGCGCGGCGTTCAGCAGGCCGCTGCCCACCCCGGAGAGCACGAAGCCCGGCAGCAGGCGGAGCCAGGAGCCGGAGCCGATCGCGCCGAGCATCGTCAGGACGCCGGCCGCGTGCAGCGCGAAGCCGAGGGCCAGCTGATGGCGGTGGGAGACCCGGCCGACGAGACGGCGGGCCTGGAGGGCGACCGTGAAGGCGAGCCCGGACCACAGCAGGAACAGCCACGCCGTGTCCATGGCGGACATCCCGAGCGTCCGCTGGAGCAGTGCCGGCAGGAAGCTGAACAGGCCGATCACCGCGAGGCCCGTGAAGAGCCCGCCCGCCGACGAGGCGAGGAAGCGGCGGTGCCTGAGCAGCCCCAGATCGATCATGGGCGTCGCGCTGCGGCGTTCGACGGCGACGAACACGGCCATCAGGACGAGGAACGCGGCCAGCAGCAGTCCCACCGGGGCCCGCAGCCAGCCGTCGCGGCCGAGCGTCAGCGCGGCCACCAGGGACACCAGGGCGAGGCCGAAGGTCAGTGCCCCCGCGAGGTCGGGCCGGCCGCCGCGCGGCGCGCGGGACTCGGTCAGGGCGCGGGTTCCCAGGAGGGCGACGATCAGGGCGGCGGCGCCGAGGACGGCGTACGCCATCCGCCAGTTCCAGCCGGCGATCGCCCCCGCGAGGAGCGGGCCGGCGGCGATCCCGCCGCTGACGAAGGCGCCCCACACCCCCGTCGCGCGCAGCCGTCCGCGCGGGGTCGGGAAGGCGTGCACGATCAGTCCCAGGCTGCTCGCGAGGATCGCGGCGCTCGCCGCGCCCTGGGCGACGCGGGCCAGGGTGAACAGCCAGGTGGAGCCCGCGAGCGCGCCGAGCGCGGTGGTGAGGCCGAGGGCGACGGTGCCGGCCAGGAAGATCCGGCGGCGGCCGTAGTCGTCGGCGAGGCTGCCGGCGACCAGGAGCAGCGCGGCCAGGCCCAGCGGGGTGCCGTTGAAGAGCCAGGCCTGGGCGGAGACCGAGGTGTGCAGTGCGGCCGCGGTGTCGGGGAGCGTGACCATCGGGGCCGTGTACGTCATCAGGGCCACGGCGGTGGCGGCGCTGGTGAGGGCGAGGGTCGGGGTGGCCCGCGGAGCGCCGTGCGGCCCGGGGGCCGGGGGCGCCGAGGCCGGGTTCGCGGGCCGTGTCCTGGTGTCGGGCCGGTCGAGCGGGGTCATGGCGTGCCTTCGCTTCCCTGGTCGGTTCGGTCATTGAACCTTCTGAGGTCTTCACCGTAACACCTAGGTTCGGTCAATGAACCAACCTGTCGGAAAGTGGCTACAGTGGGGTCATGGCACTGGGCAAGGACTACGCGACGCAGGAGTGCTCGATCGCCCGCGCGCTGGAGATCGTCGGCGAACGCTGGACGCTGCTCGTCATCCGCGACGCGCTCTACGGCGTACGGCGCTACAACGACTTCCTCGTGCACCTCGGCATCCCCCGTGCCGTGCTCGCGGCCCGCCTCCAGGCCCTCACCGCCGAGGGCATCCTCGACAAGCGCCGCTACCAGGAGTCGCCGCCGCGCGACGAGTACGTCCTGACCGACCGCGGTATCGCCCTGTGGCCCACCCTGCGCTCGCTCGGCCTGTGGGGCCGCGAGCACTTCACCGAGAGCCGCCTGCGCTACTTCCGCCATGCCGACTGCGGCACGGAACTGGGCCCGTACGGCGAATGCCCCGCCTGTGGCGTGATCGTGCCGGTCCCGGACGTCGAGATGACGCCGGGCCCCGGACTCGACCGGGACCCGGCCGATCCGGTCAGCCGGGCCCTGCTGGCACCGAGGCGGCTCCTGGAGCCGATCGACACGGACCGAGGCCCGGACGGTGTGGCGCACACCGCGTCCGATTCCGGGCGGTCGGCGCAGAATCATCCTGTATAACGAACGCAGGAAGACGCGTACCTCGTACGAGAGCGCGCGGCACGTACGAGAGGAGGAGCGGCCGATGACCCGGAGCTGGGCCGACGCCCGCCCCGCCGCCGTACTGCTGCTCCTGCTCCTGGAGGTCGCGCTGCTCGACACGGGCAGCCTCACCGCCACCGTCGCGGTGGCAGCGACCGCCGCGGCCGGTTCCGCGTTCGTCGCCTGCTCCCTGATCGTGGCGCGCTGCGCGCCGGCCGTGCCGCCCACCCGGGTCCGTACGACCATCCGGGACCGCGACCGCCGTACGGCCTTCCTGCCGCAACGCGATCCCGACGCCAGTGGACGGCCGCGTCCCCGAGCGCCCGGACACGCCCTCCAGGCGACCGCGTAGGCACCCCTTTCCGTTCCACCCCGGCGACCGACCGTCCGCCCCGGGTGGCTCTCCACTCCTGGTGACGCACCCCGAGATGTCCGGTGGCGCACCCGAGTGGTCCTTCGTCACGGGTGACCCGCGCGGGTCGTCATGCCGCAGTCCGTACTCCCGGCACGACGAGACCCCCGGAGGGCTCACGCATGTCCACGTTCATGTCCGTTTTCGCGCACCTGGTCGAACACCTCGCCGACCTGCTCCAGCCGCTCTTCCACGCCTCGGCCACCGCCGCGGCGATCGTCCTGTTCACCGCGCTCGTACGACTGCTCGTGCACCCCCTGTCGCGGGCCGCGGCGCGCGGACAGCGGGCGCGGGCCGCCCTCCAGCCGCGGATCACCGAGCTGAAGAAGAAGCACGGCAAGGACCGCGAGTCCTTCCAGAAGGCCCTGATGGAGCTGCACGCCGAGGAGAAGGTGTCGCC
Organism: Streptomyces sp. NPDC127038; assembly: GCF_042725875.1. NCBI lineage: Bacteria > Bacillati > Actinomycetota > Actinomycetes > Kitasatosporales > Streptomycetaceae > Streptomyces > Streptomyces sp. NPDC127038. The sequence continues at coordinate 135,988 of NZ_JBHXDQ010000009.1, forward strand.
GCTCTCGGGCTGCCTGCCCAGCCTCTTCCAGATGCCGGCCTTCTTCCTGCTCTACCACCTGTTCTCCAGCTCGGCGATCGGCGGCGAGGCCAACACGCTGCTCGGGCACAAGCTGTTCGGCGCGCCGCTCGGCGGCCGGTGGGCGGACGCGCTCGGCGGCGGCGGGCTGTTCGGCCCCGCCAGTCTCGTCTATCTCGGCCTCTTCGCCGTCGTGACGGCCGTGGCCTGTTTCAACTACGTCCGTACCAAGCGCACGACCACCGTCGCGCCCGTGGCGGCGGAGGGGCAGAGCGAGCAGGCGGCCGCGCTCGCCTCGGTCGCCAAGATCATGCCGTTCATGTCCTTCTTCACGCTGTTCACCGTGGCCGTGGTGCCGCTGGCCGCCGCGCTGTACGTGGTGACCAGCGCGACCTGGAGCGCGGTGGAGCGGGCGGTGCTCTACCGGGACATGCCCGGGGCGGTGCCGGCGGCCGCGGCTCTCGCCTGAGGCGACCCTCCCGGGCCGGGCCGCCGGTCCGGTGCGTGCACACGGTCCGGTGCGTGCACACGGTCCGGCCCGTGAACGCGGTCCGGTCCGTGAACGCGGTCCGGTCCGTGAACGGGGTCTTGCGGACTGGACGGCGAGCTTGGAGGATCGCACGGTCCTCCGACGGCCGCACCCGTCGGTCGACGGCCCGCCACCGAGGGAGATGGTGACCATGAAGCTGCTGCGCGTCGGTACGGCCGGATCGGAGCGGCCCGCGCTGCTCGACACCGGGGGAACCCTGCGGGACCTGTCGGGGCTCGTGACCGACATCGACGGGACGCTGCTCGCCGACGAGGCGGCGCTCGGCCGGATCCGGTCCGCCGCGGCGGGCGGTGAGCTGCCCGTGCTGGACGCGGACGGACTGCGCGTCGGACCGCCGGTGGCCCGGATCGGCAAGGTCGTGTGCATCGGGCTGAACTACCACGACCACGCCAAGGAGACCGGGGCCGAGCCGCCCGCCGAACCGGTGATCTTCTTCAAGGCCGCGGACACCGTCGTCGGGCCCGACGACACGGTGCTCGTGCCGCGCGGGTCGGTGAAGACCGACTGGGAGGTCGAGCTGGCCGTCGTCATCGGCCGGACCGCCCGCTATCTGGAGTCCGCCGAGGAGGCGCTCGCGCATGTCGCCGGGTACGCCGTGGCGCACGACGTCTCCGAGCGCGAGTTCCAGATCGAGCGCGGCGGCACCTGGGACAAGGGCAAGAACTGCGAGACGTTCAACCCGCTGGGTCCGTGGCTGGTGACGGCGGACGAGGTCCCGGACCCGCAGGCGCTGTCGCTGCGGCTGTGGGTGAACGGTGAGCTCAAGCAGGACGGGACGACGGCGGAGCAGATCTTTCCGGTCGCCGAGGTCGTCCGGTACGTCAGCCGCTTCATGACGCTCTATCCCGGCGATGTGATCAACACCGGGACGCCCGCCGGGGTGGCGCTCGGGCAGCCCGAGCCGAAGCCGTTCCTGCGGGCGGGGGACGTCGTGGAGCTGGAGATCGAGGGGCTGGGGCGGCAGCGGCAGGTGCTTGCCGGAGCGTGAGCGCTCCGCTTGGTCTGTAGGTGAGGTCGCTGTGGTGAGGGTGCGGTCTCGGGTGCGGGTGCGGTGTGGCTGGTCGCGCCGTTCCTCGCGCCCCTGGCGGGGCTCTGGTGTGTGGCGGTCTCTGCGGGTGCGTTGTGGCTGGTCGCGCCGTTCCCCGCGCCCCTGGCGGGGCCGCCCCCTGCCGTGGTTCGTTTCCCCGCGCCCCTCGTGGGGGCGCGGGGAACTGCGGTGCTAGGTGGTCAGGAACTTCTCCAGGGCTTCGACGACCATCTTGTGGTCCTCCACCTGGGGGAGGCCCGAGACGACCACGGTGCCGATGACGCCCGCACCGGTCACGGTGATCGGGAACGCGCCGCCGTGGGCCGCGTACGTGTCGGGGTCCAGGCGCGAGGAGTCCTCGAACGTCGTGCCCTTGGCGCGGAAGCGCGAGCCGACCAGCAGCGACGAGCAGCCGTACCGCTCGACGACGCGGCGCTTGCGGTCGATCCAGGCGTCGTTGTCCGGGGTGGAACCAGGCAGCGCCGCGTGGAACAGCTGCTGTCCGCCCCGGCGGATGTCGACGGCCACCGGCGCCCCGCGCTCGCGGGCGAGTTCGACGAGGAGGGTGCCGAGGGCCCAGGCGTCTTCGTGGGTGAACCGCGGAAGCGTCAGCCGGCGCTCCTGCTCCTCCAGCTCGGCGATCTCCGGTGCGGCGGGCGCGCTCACAGGGACACCACCACGGACTCGCGGGCGGAGCGGCGGGCGGCCTCCAGGACGTCGAGGGCCGCGGCGGCCTCGTGGGCGGTGACCGGGTTCGGGCCGCCGTCACGGATCGCGGCGGCGACGGCCGCGTAGTACGCGGGGTACGCGCCCGGGACCGTCGGCTCGGGACGGCCGCCACCGGTCAGCGGGGACTCGCCGGAGCCGACGCGGCCCCACAGGGCCTCGGGCTCGACGCCCCACGCGGAGCCCGTGCCGGGGCGCTTGCCGTCCCGCAGGTCGGCCTCCTGAGGGTCGAGGCCGTACTTGACGTAGCCCGCCTGCGAGCCGAGGACGCGGAAACGCGGGCCGAGCTGGGCGGTCGTCGCGGAGACGTACAGGTGGGAGCGGACCCCGTTCCGGTGCGTGATCGCGATGAACGTGTCGTCGTCGGTCAGCGCGCCCGGACGGCGGACGTCCGACTCCGCGTACACCGAGGCGGCGGGGCCGAAGAGGACGAGCGCCTGGTCGACGAGGTGGCTGCCGAGGTCGTAGAGCAGACCGCCGATCTCCGCCGGGTCGCCGGACTCGCGCCAGCCGCCCTTCGGCTGCGGGCGCCAGCGCTCGAAGCGGGACTCGAAGCGCCAGATGTCGCCCAGCTCGCCGTCGGCGAACAGCTTGCGCAGGGTCAGGAAGTCGTTGTCCCAGCGGCGGTTCTGGAAGACGGAGAGCAGCAGACCGCGCTCGTCGGCCAGGGCGGCGAGCTCGCGGGCCTCCGCGGCGGTGCCGGCGATCGGCTTGTCCACGACCACGGGGAGGCCGGCCTTCAGGGCGGCGGTGGCGATCGGGACGTGGGTCTTGTTCGGGGACGCGATGACGATCAGGTCGAGCTCGTCGGCGCGGGCCAGCAGGTCCTCGGGCGTGGCGGCGAACCGGAGTCCGTCGCCGAACTCGGCGCGGGCCTGCGCCTCGCGCTCCGGGTTCGAGGTGACGACCGTGTCGAGGGCGAGGCCCTCGGTCGTGGCGATCAGCGGGGCGTGGAAGACGGAGCCCGCGAGGCCGTAGCCGACGAGACCCACGCGAAGGGGCGTACCAGTAGCAGTCATGCCTGTCATGCGTCCTACTTTCGCAACGCTGTTGCCAAAGTGCAAGCGCGGGGGACAATGGGGGCGTGAACAGGACCAGTGCGGGTGGGGCCGGGATGCAGGAGATCCAGGAGATCCCCGGGAATCCAGGTGTACCCCGGAGTTCGGGTGTACCCCGGGGCTCGGGTGAATGCGCGGACCGGCGCGATGGCGCGGGTGGAGACTCGGACGGTCGCGGGGGCCGGGGCGGGACCGGGGGCGTCGGAGTTCCCGGGCGGCGCGGTGACGCCGGGGCGGGTTCCCGGGCGGGTTTCGGAGGGGGATCCGGTGCGGGGGCCGGTGTGGGGTCCGCGGTGGGTCCCGGTGGGACCGGGGTGAATCTGCCGGCCCTGCGCAGTCACAACGCCGCTCTGGTGCTCGATCTGCTGCGTACGGCGGGGGCCTCCGGGATCAGCCGCCTGGAACTCGCCGAGCGGACCGGTCTGACCCCGCAGGCCGTCAGCAAGATCACCGCACGGCTGCGGGCGGACGGACTCGCCACCGAGGCGGGGCGGCTCGCGTCCACGGGCGGCAAACCCCGTACGGTGCTGCGGCTCGTGCCCGACGCGGGGCACGCGGTCGGGCTGCACCTCGACCGGGACGAGCTGACCGCGGTGCTCTGCGACCTCACCGGGGCCGTGGTGGCCGAGCGGCGGGCCCCGCTGGACCTGGGGGCCGGGGCCGACGCGGTGGTCGAGGGGGCGGCCGGGGAGGTCGCGGCCCTGCTCGGCGGGGTGTCGCCGCTGGGCGTGGGGGTGGCGCTGCCGGGGCCGCTCGACCACACCCTGGGGGTGCTGCACCGGGTGACGGGCTTTCCCGAGTGGGACGGGTTCGGGCTGCGGGACGCGCTGGCCGGGCGGCTCGGGCTGCCGGTCGTCGTGGACAAGGACACCAACGCGGCGGCGCTCGGGGTCGCTGTGGGGCCCGGCGCCGGGCCGGGTTCCGGCGGCGCGGGCGGCTCGTTCGCGTATCTGCACCTCGGTACGGGACTGGGCGCGGGCCTCGTGATCGGCGGGGCCGTGCACCGCGGGGCCCGTACCGGGGCCGGGGAGTTCGGGCACCAGGTCATCCAGCTGGACGGGCCGCTGTGCGAGTGCGGCAACCGCGGCTGCATCGAGGTGCTGTGCCTGGACGCGGTGGGCCGGGGAAGCGTGGCCGAGGCGGCCCGGGTGCTCGGCGCCGGGGCGGCGAACCTGGTGGGGCTGCTCGACATCGACCTCGTCCTGCTGGGCGGGCGTACGGTCGCGGCCCACGAGGAGGTCTTCCTGCGGGGCGTCGGGGCGGTCCTGGAGGAACGGGCCCGGCGCGAGGGGGGCGGCGCGTCGGTACCGGTCCTGCCGGCCCCCGGCGGAGCACGGGGGGTGGCCGAGGGCGCGGCCCAGCTCCTGCTGGCCCCGCTGTTCGGACGAGGCGAGGGCTGACCGGGCGCCTCCGCCCGCTGTTCGGACGAGGCGAGGGCTGACCGGACGACTTCGCCCGCTGTGCGAGGTGGAGGTGCCGCCGGATGGTGGGAAACCGGGGGCCGAACGGGGGTGGCTCCACGTCTGGCGGTCAGACGGGCGGGGTGGGGTGTGCCACGGTCGCGGGGCCATTGCCCGGCACCGACTGACGCTTTCGGTCCTCCCGATCCCCGCCCGCTCCCGATCGGCCAAAGGCTCCTCATGCGACTGCGTACGTCTCATCCGCTCGCTCCGACCGCCCTCGCCCCGACCGCTCTGGCGCTGTGCGTCACGTTCACCTCGGCCCCGGCGCAGGCGGTGGACGCCGGCCCGGACTGCGTCTCGGCCGACGCCCACGACTTCCCGATCAGGACCCGGGTCCACGGCGGCCCCGACACCTACCGGGCGGGCGGCGACCCCGGTACCTGGTACATCGACCTCACCAACACCACCGCCCACCCCTGCGGCGCGATCCACCCGGTCGTCGTGCTCGTGGACGAGAAGCGGACCCTGCGGCCGGAGCAGGCCCGGCTGGAGTTCTACGACGGGGAGCGGGCCCACCCGGTGCGGTTCGAGCGGAGCGACGAGGCCGAGAACGTGGGACCGTTCGACGACGGCTTCCCCGGGTTCACCGTGGCCCCCGGCCGCACCGTGACGGTGAAGGTGCGGCTCGCCCTGGCCTCCGGCGCGGCCGCCCCGAACTCCGTCGTCGTGAACGCGGCCGTGGTGCAGAAGCACGACGACGACGGCGCATGGGTGGGGGAGTCGAACGCCTACCGCTTCCGGATCGAGGGCGCCGCAGCGGACCAGGACCCCGGCACGGACGCGGACCCGGACCGGAACCAGGACCCGGACAGGGCCCGGAACCAGGACGGCACCGCGGACACCGGCACCGGCGCGAGCCCCGCGGCCAGCGCGGGACCGGGCACCGGCCCCGGAACCGGCGCCCGTACGGGCACGGACAGCGGGACCACCACCGGGAACGCGGCGAAGCCGCCGTCCCCCGACCAGCTGGCCATGACCGGCCCCGGCGGACCCAACCGGCCCGCGCTCGCCGCGCTGGCGCTCGCCCTCGTCGCCCTGGGAGCCGGGCTGTTCGCCCTGGCCCGGCGGATCCGGCCGCGCCGCCGCTGACACCGGGAGCCGGCGGCCCGGCCGGGTTCCGCCCGGCCCGGTCCGGCCCCCGGCGCCCTGACTAGGCTGGGCGCGTCGGCACAGCGTCGTTCCGGCAGCCTCGGTTCGCGCGTGCGTACGTACGCCAGGACGGCTAGGAGACCCAGCACATGTCAGAGCGCAAGCCGATCGAGTCGTGGCTCACCGACATGGACGGTGTCCTCATCCACGAAGGCGTGCCCATCCCCGGCGCCGACGCCTTCATCAAGAAGCTGCGGGAGTCCGGGAAGCCCTTCCTGGTCCTGACGAACAACTCCATCTACACGGCCCGCGACCTGCACGCCAGGCTCAGCCGCATGGGCCTGGACGTCCCCGTCGAGAACATCTGGACCTCCGCCCTCGCCACCGCCAAGTTCCTGGACGACCAGCGGCCCGGCGGCACGGCGTACGTCATCGGCGAGGCCGGACTGACCACCGCGCTGCACGACATCGGGTACGTCCTGACCGACCACGAACCGGACTACGTGGTCCTCGGCGAGACCCGTACGTACTCCTTCGAGGCCATGACCAAGGCGGTCCGGCTGATCAAGGGCGGCGCCCGGTTCATCGCCACCAACCCGGACGAGACCGGCCCGTCCACCGAGGGCCCGCTGCCGGCCACCGGAGCGGTCGCCGCGCTGATCACCAAGGCCACCGGCAAGCAGCCGTACTTCGCGGGCAAGCCGAACCCGCTGATGATGCGGACCGGCCTGAACGCCATCGGCGCGCACTCCGAGTCCAGCGCGATGATCGGCGACCGCATGGACACCGACGTCCTGGCCGGTCTGGAGGCGGGGATGCAGACCTTCCTCGTGCTGACCGGGCTGACCACGCCGGAGGAGATCGAGCGCTACCCGTACCGGCCGTCGAAGATCGTCGACTCCATCGCGGACCTGGTCGACCGCGTCTGAGCCCGGACCGGGATCCGGGCGCCGTGCGCGCCGCGCCGGGTTCAAACCCGCCGGGGCGCGCACGGACCCGTACGGAGCAGTGGCGGCCCGCTGGAGATGCGGGCCGCCGTCGCGCGGGGGAGCCTCCAGTTGTCTGGAGGTTTCACGATGCGCCCGATGCGACTCACTCTCTGCGCCGGGGCGGTGGTCGCCGCCGCGTTCACGCCCGCCGCGTACGCGGCCGACGCGGGGCCCGCCGGTGTCTCCGTGAACCCGGCGTCCCCGGCCGGGGGCAGCGACGTCCGGCTGCGGGCGATGGGCTGCGCGGGCCGGACGGGCACCGCGGCCTCGGACGCCTTCGTCGCGGACGCGCGGCTGACCGGCCCGGGCGGCGGCGGACTCGTCGGCGACACCCGGGTGCGTACGGCGCTGCGGCCCGGCAGCTACGGCATCCGGGTCGACTGCGACGGCCACCGCGACCGGGTCACGGGCACGCTCACCGTCCCCGCACCGGACTCCTCCCCGAGCGTCGCCCCGCCCGCCTCACCGGTGGCGCCCGTGAACGCGGGCGGCGGCGGGACCGCCCGCCTCGACGCCGCGGCCGACGCCCATGCCGCCGGACCCGGCATCAAGCAGGCCGTGGTCGGCCTGGTCCTCGCGAGCGTCGCCGCGATCGCCGTGGTGGTCCGCGGCGCCCGCCGGGGCGACGACGGCCGCGACTGACATGGCCGAACCCGACCGTTCCCCCGGCGTCGGCCGGCTGCTGACCGGTGTGGCCTGGCTGGTGCTGCTGCTCGGACTGTGGCTGTGGGGCCGCGAGGTGACGGATCTGCCGCCGGGGGCGTCCTCGCCCACCACGGGGGACATCGCGGCCGTCGGACGGCCGCCCGAGGTACGGCTGCCTCCCGCGCTCAGGCCCCTGCGCGCCGCCCGGCCGCAGCGCGTCGACATTCCCGCGACGGGGGTGCAGGCGCCCGTCGTGGCCCGCGGGCTCGACGGGCGCGGCGCGATCGATCCGCCGCCGTTCGACCAGCCGGGGGTCGTCGGCTGGTACGCGGCGGGGGCGGAGCCGGGGGCCGCGGGGACCGCGCTGATGGTCGGCCACGTCGACACCGAGACCCGGCCCGCCGTCTTCTACCGGCTCAGCACCGTCAAGCCCGGCGACACCGTCCGGGTCGTCCGGGACGACGGGACGGTCGCCGAGTTCACCGTGGACGACGTCCAGGTGCTGCCCCGCGACCATTTCGACGCCCGGCAGGCCTACGGCGTACGCGAGCGGGGGCGGGCCGAGCTGCGGCTGATCACCTGCGGCGGAACCTTCGACCACGCGAGCGGCACGTACACGGCGAACGTGGTCGTCTCGGCGTACCTCACGGGACGCGCCCTGTGAGGCGGAGCCGGCCCGGCGGGACGGGGGCGTAGGGCGGGTCGCGGGGTGGGGCGGGGCCGGCGCGGTGAGGGCCTGGGGCGGGGGCGCGGTGCGGGGCCGGCGCGGCGAGGGCGTCGGGAGGGGGGCCGGCGTAGAGCGGATTCGGGGGTGGGTTCCGGGGGGCAGTGGATCCGGCAGGGTGGGTTCCGGGGTGGAGGGGATTCGGCCGGGTGGGTTCCGGGGTGGAGGGGATTCGGCCGGGTGGGTCCGGTACCGGGCCCGGTCGACGGCCGGGTCCCCCGGATGCCGCCGACCGGGCCGGTCCTCGACCGCGGGCGCACGGGTCGCGGGAGTGACCCGGCACCGGCACGGGAGGTTCGCGGCCCGTCGCCGCAGTGGCGCGTCCGGTCCGGAGCGGGCAACCGGCCCGTGACGGAGGCCACTTGTGTCCACCCTAGAACGGACGGGCGCCGCGGTTCCTAGACCTTTTGACGCCAAGTCCGGACGGGCCGCACCGGCCCCCGCGAACCGCTTCCGGACATGACGAAAGGCCCCCTCGTTCTCACGAGGAGGCCTTCCGGTCGGTGCGCCGCCAGGGACTCGAACCCCGGACCCGCTGATTAAGAGTCAGCTGCTCTAACCAACTGAGCTAGCGGCGCCTGCTGACAGAGAAAACTCTACCCGACCCGCGGGGGTGCTCCCGACCGGGCCGGCGGCCCGGGAGCGGGGGAGGGCGGCCCCGTACATCATTCGGACCGTCAACGTGCGGCCCCGGACGTCAGTTGAGAAACTGACGAATGTGCAGAATTGCGGACATTTCAATCTTGAGTGTGAGGGGCACCACATGAAGACTCCGGTCTTCGAGGAAGTCGATCCCGCGCGTGACTGCGATTGCCCCGGATGCGTTCACTGGCGGCGTGTCCTGCCCTTTTCCTCGCGGCTCGGGCCGTCCGGAGCCCTCGGGCATCCGGCGGCCCGCGCCCATGTCCTCGCGCGCGCGGGAGCGGCGCGCACCCCCGTGGTGCTGGCCCTGGCCGCCGCGGCGGGAACCGTGCTCGGTGCCGTGCCGGCGGCCGCCGCCGTGCACGGACCCGTGCGGCCCGGGATTCCCCCGGCCGGCGGACAGCAGGACACCCCTCAGGGTCACCGGTCGCCGCTGCACGGTCCCGTGGGGAAGCCGGCGCTGCCCGTCAGACCGGGCGCGGCCGTCCGGGCGACCGCCACCACCCGGGCCGCGATCCTCAGCCGGGCCATGACCTGGATCGACGCGCAGGTGCCGTACAGCATGGACGACTACTGGCGGGACGGGTACCGGCAGGACTGCTCCGGCTTCGTCTCGATGGCCTGGAACCTGCCCAGCAACGAATGGACCGGGAGCCTCGACAGCTTCGGCGTGCGGATCAGCCGGGACCGGCTCCAGCCCGGCGACATCCTGCTCTTCCACAACCCCGACAACCCGGAGAAGGGCTCGCACGTCGTCATCTTCGGCGGCTGGACGGACTCCACGCACACCCAGTACGTCGCCTACGAACAGGCTCCCCCGCACGCCAGGAAGCAGGCCACCCCCTACGCGTACTGGACCAACTCGGACCGCTACGTGCCCTACCGCTACCGGGGGATCACGGAAGGCGCGGGCGGTCCGCTGCCCTCCAGCGCGACCCGCTATCCGGGGGCCGCGTACTTCGGGACCGGCGCGAACAACGCGTACGTCACCCAGCTCGGCCGGCTCCTGGTGGACCGCGGCGGCCGCCGCTTCTACACCAAGGGGCCGGGGCCGCGCTGGTCGGCCGCGGACCGGCGGGCCACCGAGGCGTTCCAGCGGGCGCAGGGCTGGAAGGGGGCCGACGCGGACGGGCTTCCGGGGCCCAGGACCTGGTCGTACCTGGTCGCCGGGAAGGGCAGGAACATCCCCGCGGTGACCGCGGGGCCGGGTTCCTCGACCACCGTGCCCGGCTATCCGGGGCGCGCGGTGTTCCGGCCGGGAGCGAACGACGCCCATGTGACCCAGCTGGGAAAGCAGCTGGTCAAGAAGGGGTTCGGCACGCACTACACCTCGGGTCCCGGGCCGCGCTGGGGCGAGGCGGACCGGCGCAACGTCGAGGCGTTCCAGCGCGCCCAGGGCTGGCGCGGCGGGGCGGCGGACGGCTACCCGGGACCGGAGACCTGGCGGCGGCTCTTCTCCTGAGCCGGGCGGCCGGGTTCCCCGCGGCCCCTCCCGATCCGAGCGGCCGGATTCCGTACGGCCTCTCCGGTCGGAGCGGCCGGATCCGTACGGCCCCTCCCGGGCGGAGCGGCCGGGTTCCCCACGGCACTTGAACACACTTCCAGGCGCGGAGGCATGGAGGCAGCTATGAGTACGACGACGTCAGACACCCCGGAGTCCGAGGGAGAGCCTCCGGCGGACCCCCGGCCCGACCCGGCGGCCGAGTGCGGGGGCGGTCACCGGTCCACCCGGCTCATCCACAACGAGGCCACCACCGAGATCCCGGTCCATCTGCTCTTCCGCGACGACCCCGATCCGGTGTCCGTGCCGCTTGCGCCCGCCGTCGTGGGCCGCCGGCGCGGCACCGGGGAGCAGCCGAGAGTGTGGCGGCCCGCGCCCGGCAGGCCTCCGCGCCCGGTGCCGGAGGCCGATCCGGAGCTGGTCGAACGGCCCGCGCGGGTGCTGTCCGGTGCCGCGGGAGTGCTGGCCGGGGCCTGTGGTGTGGCCGGATGTGCCCTCACCACCTGGTGGTCGGGGCTGTTGCCGCCCTCCGTGCTGGCGGCGCTGGAGCTGCACGGGCGCGCGGGCGTGGGTCTCGGGCCCGCGCAGTGGGCGGCGTACGCGGCGGCAGGTGCCCTCGGTCTGTTCGGCTTCGGCGGGCTCGCCCGCGGCCGGACCGGTCGGGCCTGGGTGCTCGGTCTGTTCGGGCGCTACCGCGGCACGGTCCGGCGCACGGGCCTGATGTGGGTCAACCCGCTGGTGCTGCGCCGCCGGGTCGACGTGCGGCTGCGGCACTGGCGCAGCGAGCCGATGTCCGTCGTCGACGCCAACGGGGTCGAACTGCGGGTGGTCGTGCTCGTCGTGTGGCGCGTCAAGGACACCGCGCGGGCCACCCTCGCGGTCGACGACCACCGGACGTACCTGCGTGAGTGCGTGGAGGCGGCCCTCTCCCGGGTGCTCTCCCAGCTCCCGGCCGAGCTGCCGCCCGCCGTGGTCAGGGACCTGACCCTGCGGAACACGGACGCGGTCGGCGAGGCCCTGACCCGGATGGTGGCCGCGGACACGGCCCCGGTCGGTCTGGAGGTCTTCTCCGCGCAGCCGACCCGGATCGAGTACGCGCCGGAGATCGCGGCCGTGATGCAGCGCCGCCGGATCGCGGCCCTCGACGCCCAGCACCGCGACAGCGTCCTCGGCTCGGTCGTCGACTCGGTCGAGGACACGGTGACCCGGCTGACCCTGCGCGGTCTGGTCGAACTCGACGACTACGAACGCAAGGCGCTGGTGAAGGACCTGACGGTGGCGTTCTGCACGGGGCGCGGGGAGATGTCGTCATAGGCCGGTACGCCCCGGGCGGGGCGGCGCCTCCCGGCCGGGTCGAGCATTGGTATGGACATGTTCAACTACCCGCAATAATCTGGCACTTGGTCTAGACCTGAACTCGCGCGGGCGCCTCACGGGAACATCCCCCACGTCCTCCAGGAGCGGCAGCATGCGCACACGGACGAACCATCACCCCGCCGGCCGGTCCCGCACCGGCCGGAAAGCGAAGGTGTACGCGGCGGCGCTCGGCCTCGCGACGGCGGGCACCTTCGTGCTCTCCACCGGCGGAGCCAGCGCCCACGGCTACACCGACCAGCCCCTCAGCCGGCAGAAGATGTGTGCCGCCAGCGGCGGCATCGTGGCCAACTGCGGTGACATCCAGTGGGAACCGCAGAGCGTCGAGGGGCTCAAGGGCTTCCCGGCGGCGGGCCCGGCCGACGGCAGCATCTGCTCCGCCGGGCACGCCAACTTCAGCCAGCTCGACCAGCCGAAGACTCCGGCGGGCACGGCCTGGCCGACGACGAAGGTCACCGCGGGGCAGACCTACACGTTCCGCTGGCAGTTCACCGCGATGCACGCGACGACCGACTTCGAGTACTTCATCACCAAGACCGGCTGGAACCAGAACCACGCCCTGACCCGCGCGGATCTGGAGACCACCCCGTTCCTGACGGTCCCCTACAACGGACAGCGCCCCCCGGCCACGCTCACGCACACCGGCACGCTGCCCGGCGGCAGGACCGGGCACCACGTGATCCTCGGGGTGTGGACGGTCGCGGACACGACGAACGCGTTCTACTCCTGCGCGGACGTCACGTTCTGAGGCCCGGCCTCCTGAACCGAGCTCGGGCCTGGGAGCCCCCACCTCCGAGGCCCGAGTTCTGAGCCTTCCTTGAGGCGCCGGTGGCCCCGGGGTGGGTATGTTCCCCGCACGTCGGCATGACCATGCCGACGTGCGGGGAACAGTGCCGGACCACCGGGGGATCGTCATGAGTGTGTTCTTCTATGCCATACCCAGCCTGATCATCGTCGGGGTGCTCCTGATGGCGGCCGCCACGGTGCGCCGCGGGCTGGAGCTGCGCAACGCCTGGAGCAGCGGACTGACCGCCGAGGCGCGCTGTCTGCGGTCGTACACGACGGTCGGCGGGGGCGGCAACGACACCGCCGTCACCACGACCCTGCACCACGTCTACGAGTTCACCACCCGCGACGGCCGCGCGATCCGCTTCGAGGAGCGCAACGGCCCCGCGACCGTGGTCGAGGGGGACATCGTCCCCGCGTACTACACTGCCCGGCGCCCCGAGAAGGCCACGGCGCTGCCGCCGAGCCCGGGGAAGGCGGTCGCGGGCACCCTCGGCATGCTGGTGTTCTGCGGCGTGATCGTCAGCTTCTGCGTCGGCTTCATGATCACCTTCCACGAGATGTCCTCCGGCGTCGACGGGTTCCTCGGGGGTTGACGCACGAGGCTCCCCATCTGACGAACCGTCAATTATCTTACGTCGCCATGGACTCCAGGAGGCGTACCGTCGGGGAGCTCGTGCGGGAGCGGTGGGGCGACCACCGGCCGGGACTGTGGTTCGAGGGCCGGGTGGTCAGCCATCACCGGATGGCGGCGGGCGCGGCGGCACGTGCGGCGCTGCTCGCCGACCTGCTGCCGCCGGGCGCGGAGCCGCACGTGGGGGTGCTGCTCGACAACACCCCCGAATATCCCCTGTGGTTGAGCGCGGCCGCCCTCGCCGGTGCGGCCGTCGCGGGGATCAACCCGACCCGGCGCGGCCCCGAACTGGCCCGCGACATCGTCCACACCGACTGCCGGATCCTGGTCACCGAGCGGGCCCGGCTGCCGCTCCTCGACGGACTCGAACTCCCCGGCGTACGCGTCCTGCTGACCGACACCGACGCCTACGCCGAGCTGCTGAGGACCTACGAGGGCGCGAAACCGGACGACTCCGGGGCGAGTCCGGACAGCCGGTTCCTGCTGCTGTTCACCTCCGGTTCGACGGGCGCGCCCAAGGCGGCGATCTGCACCCAGGGCCGGATCGCCGCGGCCGGGCGCTCGCTCGTGGACCACTTCGGGGTGCGCGCGGACGACACCCACTACATCTGCATGCCGATGTTCCACGGCAACGCGGTGATCGCGGACTGGGCGCCCGCGCTGGCCGCCGGGGCGGGCATCGCGTTGCGGCGCCGCTTCTCGGCCTCCGGGTTCCTGCCCGACGTACGGGCCTGCGGAGCCACGTACTTCACCTACGTCGGCCGGGCCGTGCAGTACCTGCTGGCCACGCCCGCGCGTCCGGACGACCAGGACAACCCCCTGCGCATGGGGTTCGGCACGGAGGCCGGCGCGGTCGACGCGGCCGCCTTCGAGAAGCGCTTCGGGGCGCGGCTGGTCGAGGGGTACGGCTCCTCGGAGGGCGGCGCGGCCGTCCAGCGCACCCCCGGCACCCCGGCCGGGGCGATCGGCCGCGCGGCTCCCGGGGACGACCTCGCGGTGATCGACCCGGACACCGGGCGCGAATGCCCTCCCGCCGCGTTCGACGGCACCGGGCGTCTGCTCAACGGGGACCGGGCGATAGGGGAGTTGGTGAACCGCGGCACCAGTCTCTTCGAGGGCTACTGGCGCAATCCCGAGGCGGAGGAGGCCCGGCGGCGGGGGACTCCGCCGGGGGAGCCCGGCCCGGGGGAGGGCTGGTACTGGACCGGTGACCTCTTCTACCGCGACACCGACGGCTTCCTCTACTTCGCCGGACGCGGCGACGACCGGCTGCGCGTCGACAGCGAGAACCTCGCGGCCGCGATGATCGAGAACATCCTCGCCCGGTACGGGGACGCCGCCGCCGTCGCGGTGTACGCCGTGCCGGATCCGGTGGCGGGCGACCAGGTGATGGCGGCGCTCGCCCTGAAGGAGGGCGCCCGCTTCACGCCCTCGTCCTTCGCCGGGTTCCTGCTCGCGCAGGCGGACCTCGGCACGAAGATGGCCCCCCGGTTCCTGCGGATCGTGGACCGGATGCCCGTCACCGCCACCAACAAGATCCACCGGGTGGCCCTGCGGCGCGAGGGCTTCCGCTGCGCCGACCCCGTGTGGTGGCGGCCCCCGGGCGAGCCGGCGTACCGGAGGCTGACGGCGGCGGACGTGGACGCCCTGATGGCCAGGTACCGCGCGCAGGGCCGGGAGGAACTGCTGACCCGGTGACGCCGGCCGCGACGGTCCGGTGGCGGCGGGAGGCATCCCGGCCGCCTTCCGCGGGGAGGATGTCCGGGCACGTGCGCCGAGGGGCCCCCGCGCCGGAGGCCCCGGGCCGAGCGAGGAGAAGCGTCGCGACGCCGACCCTCCCCCCTCCCCCCACCGCCCTCGACCGCATCCGAAAGGCCCTCATGTCCCCCACACATGACACGCTCGACCGTGCGCACAACGACGACCTGCTCGGTTTCGTCAGGGCCAGTCCCTCGCCGTACCACGTGGTGGCGAGCGCGGCGCAGCGCCTGGAGAAGGCCGGCTTCGCGGAGCTGCGGGAGCGGGACGACTGGACGGCCGGAGCCGAGGGCGGCCGCTATGTCGTCCGCGGGGGAGCGCTGCTCGCCTGGTACGTCCCGCCGGGCGCCCCGGCCGCCACCCCGTTCCGGATCGTCGGCACCCACACCGACTCGCCGAACCTGCGGGTCAAGCCCGCGCCGGACACCGGTTCGGCGGGATGGCGGCAGATAGGCGTGGAGATCTACGGAGGGGTGCCGCTCAACACCTGGCTCGACCGGGACCTCGGTGTCTCGGGGCGGCTGGCCCTGCGGGACGGTTCGACCCGGCTGGTCCGCGTCGACAAGCCGCTGCTGCGGGTGCCACAGCTCGCCATCCATCTCGACCGGGCCGTCAACGAGGGGCTCGCCCTGGACCGGCAGCGGCACATGACCCCGCTGTGGGGGCTCGGCGGCCGTGAGCCCGGGGCGCTGCTCGGCCGGCTCGCGGACGAGGCGGGCGCCGAGGCGGCGGAGGTCCTCGGCTGGGACCTCATGCTGCACGACATCCAGCCGCCCGGATATCTGGGCGCCGACGAGGAGTTCATCGTCGCGCCGCGTCTCGACAACCAGATCTCGGTGCACGCGGCGGTCACCGCCCTGGTCGCCGCGGCGGGCTCGCGGCGCCCGCCCGCGTCCGTACCGGTGCTCGCCGCGTTCGACCACGAGGAGGTCGGCAGCGGATCGGAGACCGGCGCCCAGGGCCCCTTCCTGGAGCGGGTGCTGGCCCGTTCGGTGACCGCGAGGGGCGGTGGCCGCGAGGACTTCGACCGTGCCGTCGCCGGCACCCTGTGCGTCTCCTCCGACATGACCCACGCGGTCCATCCCAACTACGCCGAACGCCACGACCCGGACCACCGGCCGCTGCCCAACGCCGGTCCAGTGATCAAGGTGAACGTCAACCAGCGGTACGCCAGCGACGGCGTCGGGGTCGCCGCCTTCGCCGCCGCGTGCGAACGGGCCGGGGTGCCGTGGCAGCCGTTCGTCTCGCACAACGCGATGCCGTGCGGGACGTCGATCGGGCCGGTCACCGCGGCCCGGCTCGGTGTGACGACGGTCGACGTGGGGGTGGCGGGGCTGTCGATGCACTCGGCGCGTGAACTGTGTGGAGCCCGGGATCCGGAGCTGCTGGCGCGGGTGCTGACCGAGTTCGTCACGGCCGGGCGGGCCGGATGACCTGATACGCGTGAAGGCCCCCCACGGAGTGGGGGGCCTTCACCAAGGTGCGCCGCCAGGGACTCGAACCCCGGACCCGCTGATTAAGAGTCAGCTGCTCTAACCAACTGAGCTAGCGGCGCATGACTCTCGCCTCCCGCTTCCGCGGGCGGCGACAAAAGAAATACTACCTGGTCCGTGGGGGTGCTTCCGACCGGCCGCGGGACACTTCTGTGCGCCGGCTGTCAGATCGCCAGGGAGAGCAGGACCGGAGTCGCCTCGCGGTTCAGCGTGTCGGCGGCGTGGCGGAGCCGGTGGGCGTGCTCGACCGGGAGGGACAGGGCGAGGCAGCCGACGGAGGAGCCCGCGGTGATCGGGACGGCCGCGCAGACCGTGCCGATCGCGTACTCCTGGAGGTCGAGCACGGGCACGGTGGCCGGCTGGGAGTCGAGGCGCGAGAGCAGGAGCCGCTCGCTGGTGATGGTCCGCGAGGTGAGCCGGGCCATCTTGTGCCGGGCGAGGTGGTCGCGGCGGCCGTTGTGGTCGAGCTGGCCGAGAAGGCTCTTGCCGACCGCGCTGGCGTGCGCGGAGGAACGGAAGTCGACCCATTCGTTGACCGCGGGGGTGGCCGGGCTCTCCGCGTACTGGGTGACGTGCACCTCGCCGTCGATGTACCGGCTGATGTAGATCGCGGCGCCGACCGAGTCGCGGAGCCGGTCGATCGTCTGCTGGAGCTTGTCGCGCAGCGCCTGCTCGCGGCCGTGGGCGGAACCGAGCCGGCCGAGGGCGGCGCCGGTCACGTACGCGCCGTCCGTGACCTGCTCGACGTAGCCCTCCCGGCGCAGCATGCGCAGCAGTCCGGTCAGCCGGTCGGCGCCGAGGCCCGCCCTGCGGGCGAGTTCGGCCGTGGTGACGCCGGTGGTCTGCTGCGACACCGTCTCCAGGACGCGCAGCGCGTCCTGGGCCGAGTGGTACGGCGCGGTCGGCTCGTTCATCAGCGCCACGGTTTCCCCCTGCGCTTCATGGCCCGGCTCAAAAATGACGTCGGCCCGGACGGCTGGGCTCCCTACACGATAACGGCCAAGACGCCGTCCGTGGCGGTCCGTTGACGAGATTCGTGGTGCGCTCCACGCCTCTCAGCAGGAGCGCACCACCCTGGCATATGCCAAAGGCATGGAACCCCGGGCATGCCCCGGCGGCCGGACCTCGCGCCTTCCGGGAAACGCACCCTCACCCCCCTCGCCCGCTCCCGGGCTTCAGAGGACGGCGCCGAGGAATTCCCTGGTCCGCTCGTGCTCCGGGTCGCCGAAGATCTGCGCCGGCGGGCCGGACTCGATGACATGGCCGGAATCGAACATGAGCACCTGGTCCGAGATGTCCCTGGCGAAATTCATCTCGTGGGTCACACAGAGCATGGTGATGTCCGTGGTGTGAGCGATGTCACGCAGCACGTCCAGTACCCCGGCCACCAGTTCGGGGTCGAGCGCGGACGTCACCTCGTCCAGCAGCAGGATCTGCGGCCGCATCGCCAGCGCGCGGGCGATCGCCACCCGCTGCTGCTGGCCCCCGGACAGCCGCCCCGGCCGCTGGTCGCACTTGTCCGCGAGGCCGACCAGGTCCAGCAGCCCGCGGGCCCGCTCCTCGGCCTCGTCCGCGGACAGGCCGAGGACGGTCACGGGCGCCTCGGTGACGTTGCGCAGCACGCTCATGTTCGGGAACAGGTTGAACTGCTGGAAGACCATCCCGATCTTCTTGCGGACCTCGCGGACCTGTTTGCCCGGCGCCGGGAACAGCCGCTCCCCGGCGACCGTGATCGTGCCCTCGTCCGGACGGGTCAGGGTCATCAGCAGCCGCAGGATCGTCGTCTTGCCGGACCCGGACGGGCCGATCAGCGTGACGTGCTTTCCCGAGTCGACGCGGAAGTCGAGCCCGTCGAGGACGGTGTTGTCCCCGAACCGCTTGGTGACCCGGTCGAAGCGGATCAGCTCGCTGCCGTCCACCGGGGGGTTGTCGAGGGTGTTCGTGTCAGCGGACAAGACGTCGCTCCAGGGCTCGCAGCAGCAGGGAAGCCGGGTAGGAAATGAGGATGAAGGCCACACCGATGACCGTGAGCGGCTCCGTGAACCGGAAGTGCTGCTGCGAGTACAGCCGCGCCTCGCCGAGCATCTCCAGCACGGTGACGGTCATCAGCAGCGGGGTGTCCTTGAGCATCGCGATGACGTAGTTGCCGAGCGCCGGCACCACGCGGCGGACCGCCTGCGGCAGGATCACCGCCGTCCAGGTGCGGCGCGGGGGCAGACCCAGCGCCGTCGCGGCCTCCCACTGGCCGGCGGGCACGCCCTCGATGCCGGCCCGGTAGACCTGCATCGTGTACGTCGAGTAGTGCAGCCCGATCGCGATCACACCGGTGGCCAGCGCGGACAGCGTGACGTTCCATTCGGGCAGCACGTAGAAGAGGAAGAACAGCTGCACCAGCAGCGGGGTGTCGCGTACGAACTCGGTGGCCGCGCCGACCGGCCAGCGCACCCAGCGGGTCGGCGCCCGCATCAGCAGCGCCCACACCAGTCCGAGGGCGAAGGAGATCACCGAGCCGAGGGCCAGCGCCTGGAGCGTGACCAGCAGGCCGTCCCAGAAGTGCGGCATGAACGCGCCGACGGCGCCTTGGTCCCAGGTCATGAGGCACCCCCGGCCGTCGCCCCGCCGACCCCGGCCTTGAGCCGTTTCTCCAGACCGCGCATGAGCCGGGTGAGCAGGAAGGCGATGGCGAAGTAGATGAGCAGGACGTACGTGTAGACCTCCGCGCTCTGCTGGAGGGCGAGCCGCACCAGGTTGGCGCTGAACGCCAGGTCGCCCATGCCCATCACGGACACGAGCGCCGTGCCCTTGAGCAGTTCGACGAGCAGGTTGGAGAAGGGCGGGATCATCTCCGGCACCGCCTGCGGCAGCAGGATCAGCCGCATCCGCTGCCAGGGCGTGAAGCTGAGCGCGACACCGCCCTCGCGCTGCGCCGGGTCGACCGCGTTCAGCGCGCCGCGCACGATCTCCGAGCCGTACGCCCCGTACGTCAGGCCCAGGGCCAGCGTGCCCGCCCAGAGCGGGACGAGCTGCCAGCCGAAGGCGAGCGGCAGCACGAAGTACACCCAGAAGATCATGATCAGTGCGGAGGTGCCGCGGAACACCTCGGTGTACAGGCCCGCGAGGAAGCGGACGGCCCACAGCCGCGACGTCCGCGCGATTCCTGCGACGAAGGACATGGCTCCGGCCAACAGTGCGCTGAGGAACAGCAGTTGGACGGTGACCCAGATCCCTTCGAGAACGAGTTTCCAGAGTCCCGATGTCATCCGCGGCACAGCTCCTTCGCGGTCATGTCGGTCATCTCGGCCTTGGTGAAGCCGAACGGCCGTAGGATGCGGAAGAGTTCACCGCTCTCCTTCATCTTCCGCAGTTCGACGTTGAAGGCGTCCCGCAGCCGTGTCTCCGGCGAACGGAACGCGAAGCCGCCGCCGTCGACATGGGGCCTGCCCTTCACCAGCGGCGCGAAAGGCCTGGTGCTCTCGGCCTTGGCGGACTTCTTCACCACCTCGCGGACGGTCAGCGCGGTTCCGGCGAAGACATCGGCACGGCCCGCCTCGACGGCGTTCAGGCCGGCCACCTGGTCGGGCACGATCAGGATCTCGCTCTCCTTGCAGCCGGCCTCGACCGCGTACTGGATCTCCGCGTAGCCGGTGCCGGTCGCGATCCTGGCCTTCTTCGCGACGACGGATTTGTAGTCGTGCAGCCCCTTCGGGTTTCCCTTGCGCACGATGAACGCGTCGAGCATCTGATAGTCGGGATCGGCGAAGATGACCTGCTCGCAGCGGTCGGCGTTGATGTACATCCCGGCGGAGACGACGTCGAACTGCTGGGAGTCGAGCCCGGGTATGAGCGAGCCGAACTCGGTCGGCACCGGCTGGACGCGCCCCACGCCGAGCCGTTCGAACACGGCCTTGGCGAGTTCCGGCGCCTCTCCGGTCAGCCTGCCGTCCGTGTCGATGTAGCCGAAGGGGATCTCGCCCGCGATGCCGAGGCGGACGACGCCCTGTGCCCTCAGCCGGTCGAGGAGATCGCCGCCGTCCGTCGAGGACGCCGTGGCGACGCGACTGCAACCGGAGGCGCCGAGCGCGCCGAGCGCCGCGACCCCCGCGAGCAGCGACCGGCGGGTCGTCCCGGCCGGACGTCTGGCGTTTCTCCCGGTGTTCGCATGGGTGTTCGCAAGTGGTGGAGCCATGGCCGCGCGGCTACCCGGGACCATGCGATGTATGCGGACCGGTTCCGGCCGCGGAGGGCCGCACGGGGCGGGCGGTTCAGTGCCCGGGCACGTACCCGCGTTTCTTGTCGACCACGTTCACCAGGGGTCTGCCCGCGGCCCAGCGCTCGTACAACTCCACGAACTGCGCGCCCAGTTCGTCCCGCCAGCCGACCGTGTCCCCGCTCATGTGCGGTGACACGATCAGCCCCGGGACGTCCCACAGCGGGCTGTCACGGCCGAGCGGTTCGTCCCGGAAGACGTCGAGGGCCGCGCCCGCGATCCACCGCTTCGACAGCGCCTCGGCGAGCGCCTCCTCGACGACCAGCTCCCCGCGTCCGACGTTGATGAAGCGGGCCGAGGGCTGCATGATCCCGAAGCGCCGGGCGTCGAACATGCCGCGGGTCTCCGCGGTGAGCGGAGCCGCGGACACCACCCAGTCGGCGCGCGCCATCAGCCGGTCCAGCTCGCCCGGACCGTGGATGCCGGTGCGCGGGAGGCGTCCCACCAGCGCCGTGGTGACGTCCAGGGCCTTGAGCGTGCGCACGATCGCCCGCCCGATCGGCCCCGAGCCCACCACGCACGCCCGGGTCCCCGCCACCCGCTGCGACTCCCGGTGCCGCCATTCGCGCTGCCGCTGGAGGTCCCAGGTCCGCGGCAGGTCCTTCGCCATGGCGAGGACCAGGGCGGCCACGTACTCGGCGATCGGCCGGTCGAAGATCCCCCGCGCGTTGGTCACCACCGTGTCCGAGGCCACGAGCTCCGGGCACATCAGATGGTCCACGCCCGCGCTCGCCGCGTGCACCCAGCCCGGCCGCGGCCCCTCGCCCGGCCACGCACGGCGTACGGCCCGCGAGGCGAAGTCCCACACGAGCAGCACGTCGGCGTGCGGCAGCCGGTCCGCGAGCGTGGACTCGTCGGCGTGCTCGATCCGCACCCGGCCGGTGAGCCGGCCCAGCCGGGGGAGCGGGTCCGCGTCGAGGACGAGCAGGGTGGCAGGGGACGGCGGACGGGACGCTCCGGGGGCCGTACGGGTGCTCATCGGGGAAACCGCTTCGCCATGCGAGTCCGCTTCTCTGAGGATCCTGGGGCGAGCCGACCGGGACGCAGGGGGCCGAAGCGAGGGCCGGGGGCGGGCCGACGCGTCCGGGACGCGCGGACCGGCCACGCTCGCACCCGAACCTACCGTCGTCAACACGGGCTCGCATACGGTCCGTTGCCCGCCGGTTTCCCCCGCCGGGCCGCCGGGGACGCCCGGCCCGCGGCCGGGGCGCAGGCGCGGACACCGGTGATCCCGGCCGGCCGGGTGACGAGAGGGGAGGCACTGCGCCGACCGGGTACCCGGGCCGTGGGCCCGCGGATGCGGCTGATTGATCCGGCCGCCCACAGGGGACCCGTACTTCTCGAAGCTATGGAAGGTTGGGCATGACCGCACTCGGAATCCTCTACCCAGGCCACGCGGCCGAGGACGACTACCCGCGCATCGAGCAGCTCCTCGGCAGCGACGTCCGCCTCACCGTCGTCCACACGGACACGGCGGAGGACGCCCACCGCGTGGACGCGCTCCTCGACGTGGGCTCGGCACCCCGGCTCGCCACGGGCGTCGAGGAGCTGCGCCTGTCCGGGGCGGAGGCCGTGCTCTGGGCGTCCGCGGGCGGCAGCTTCGTGCACGGAGCGCGGGGTGCGCACGACCAGGTGCGCGCCCTCGCCGTGGCGGCGGGCCTGCCCGCCTCCTCGACGTCCTTCGCCTTCGCGCACGCGGCCCGGGAGATCGGCGCGAGGAGGGTCGCGATCGGGGCCGCCTACCCCGACGACGTGGCGGCGCTCTTCGCGGAGTTCCTGAAGGAGACCGGCACCGAGGTGGTCGCGGTGCACTCCACGGCCGCCACCGCCGCCGAGGAGGCCGGCTGGGACTACGACGGCGTCCTCGCACTGGCCCGCGCGGCGGACCACCCGGACGCCGACGCCGTCCTCCTGCCCGACACGGCCCTGCACACCGCCGCCCACCTCACGGACCTGGAGAAGGACCTGGCCAAACCGGTCCTCACCGCCGGCCAGGTCACCGTCTGGGAGGCCCTGCGCCTGACGGACCGCCGCGTCAACGCTCCGGCGCTGGGCGCCCTCTTCACCAGGGAACCGGTCGTCCAGGCGGACGCCACCTCTCCGGCGTGAACCTCCAGCCCCTCCGGCGTTTGAGGAGCGGGGTCCGGGGCGGAGCCCCGAGGAAGGGACGGGCAGGGGCGGAGGGGGCGAGACAACGCTTCCCCGCCCCACCCGGTCGGACTCCCCGTCCCGCGAGCGGGGAATAACCGGAGACACCCTCCTGTTCGGCGGGAGGAGGAGACATCGCGCACGCAACAGGAGGCACCCCGGTGACCGAGACGCCAGAGACGGACGAGATCCGCGGCACAGCACAGGGCACCGCCCCCGTACCGCTGTCCGTGCTGGACCTGGTCACGGTGGGGGCGGGCCGCACCGCGACCCAGGCCCTGCGCACCAGCGTCGAGATCGCGCGCCTCGCGGAAGCCCGCGGATTCCACCGCTACTGGGTGGCCGAACACCACTCGATGCCCGGCGTGGCCAGCTCCTCGCCCGCGGTGATCCTCGCCCACCTGGCCGCCCACACGGACCGCATCCGGCTGGGCTCCGGCGGAGTGATGCTCCCCAACCACGCCCCCCTGGTCATCGCGGAGCAGTTCGGCACGCTGGAGGCCATGGCCCCCGGCCGCATCGACCTGGGCCTCGGCCGGGCCCCGGGCACCGACGGAGCGACGGCCGCCGCGCTGCGCCGCACCCAGCGGCTGGGCGAGGGCGCCGACGACTTCCCGGAACAGCTCGCGGAACTCGTCCGCTTCCTGGACGACGACTTCCCCGACGGCCACCCCTACGCCCGGATCCACGCCGTGCCCGGACCGGTCCAGGCGACCTCGCCCGGCGGAGTCCAGTCCCCGCACCGGCCGCCCGTCTGGCTGCTCGGCTCCTCCGGCTTCAGCGCCCGCCTCGCCGGAGTGCTCGGGCTCCCGTTCGCCTTCGCCCACCACTTCTCGGCCCAGAACACCATCCCGGCGCTCGACCTCTACCGTGAGTCCTTCCGCCCGAGCGCGGTCCTCGACGCCCCGTACGCCCTCATCGGGGTCGCGGCCATCGCCGCCGACGAGGAGAGGGAGGCCCGCCGGCAGGTGCTGGCCGCGGCCCTGAGCATGGTCCGCCTGCGTACCGGACGCCCCGGCCTGGTACCCACCCCCGAAGAGGCCGAGGCCTACGAATTCAGCCCGATGGAACGGGAGTTCGTCGGATCCTGGAACGCCAACGTCATCCACGGCACCGCCGACGAGGTGCGCGCCGGACTCGACGACCTCCAGAAGCGCACCGGAGCCGACGAGTTGATGATCACCGGCAACGCGCACAGCGGTGACGTGCGGCTGCGCTCGTGCGAACTGATCGCGGACGCCTACGGGTTGACGGGGAATCGGGCCGCTCAGGCCTGAGGACAGGTCGCCGACATCAGGAGCGCCGAGATGCGTTCCGGCGCCACCGGCCGGGAGTAGAGCCAGCCCTGGCCGGTGTCGCAGCCGATCCCGCGCAGCCGCGCCGCCTGCGAGGCGGTCTCCACGCACTCGGCCGTGACCGTCAGGCCGAGCCGGTGCGCGAGCTGGATGAGCGCCTCGACGATGACCTCGTCGGCGGGGTTGGGGTGGCCCGTCGAGCCGTCGGCGTTCTCGTACTGGAAGCCGCGGACGAAGGCGCCGTCCAGTTTGAGCACCGACACCGGGAGCCGGCTCAGATAGGCGAGGTTCGAGTAGCCGGTGCCGAAGTCGTCGATGGCGATGCGGACCCCCATGTCACTGAGGGCCTGGAGCGCCTGGAGCGGCCGGCCGGCCGAGCCCATCACCGCCGACTCCGTCAGCTCCAACTGGAGCAGATGCGGGGCCAGTCCGGTCTCCGCCAGGATCTTCGCCACGTCCGCCACCAGGTCGGAGTCCCAGACCTGGCGCACGGCGACGTTGACGCTGACGAAGATCGGCGGGGCGTCCGGGCGGTCCAGCTGCCAGCGGCGCGCCTGACGGCAGGCGGTGGCCAGCACCCAGCGGCCGAGCTGGACGATCGAGCCGTCCTCCTCGGCCAGTCCGATGAACCGGTTCGGGGTGAGGGTCCCGAAGCGCGGGTGGTTCCAGCGCACGAGCGCCTCGACCCCGTGCACCCCGCCGTCCTCCATCCCCACCAACGGCTGGTACTCCAGGGCGAATTCACCCCGGTCGACGGCCGAGCGCAGTGTGGACGACAGGGCCTGGCGGGTCATGCGGTGCGCGTTGCGCTCGGGGTCGAACAAGGTCCAGCGGCCCTTGCCGTCGGCCTTCGCCCAGTACAGCGTGGTGTCCGCGGCCTGCATCAGACCGGTCGCCGTGGTGCCGGCGGCGCGCCGCTCGACGACCCCGATCGACGCCGACAGGGACAGCCGCTGCCCCGACAGGTCGAAGGGTGCCTGGAGCGCCTTCAGCACGGACTCGGCGAGGTCGGCGAGCTGGTCGGTGCCGGTGGAGTCCTCGACGAGGAGCGCGAACTCGTCCCCTCCCAGCCGCGCCACCAGGGGAGCGGCCGCCCGCGTGACGCCGGCCTCCTCGGCGCAGCGCGTCAGACGCTCCGCGACGGCCGCGAGCAGCCGGTCCCCGACCCGGTGGCCGAGCGTGTCGTTGACCGCCTTGAACCCGTCGAGGTCCAGATAGCAGAGCCCGATCCGGCCGGTGCCGCACTCCTCGTACGCCTCGGCCTCCAGGGCCGCGGACAGGCGCTCGAAGAACAGCACCCGGTTGGGTAGCCGGGTCACCGGGTCGTGCATCTGCAAGTGGCGCAGCCGCGCCTGGAGTTCCCGCCGTACGCCGATGTCGGTGACCGAGATCAGGACCGCCCGTTCCTGCGGGGGCAGCGGCGCGATCGTGACCTGTGCCCAGATCACGTGGCCGTCGGGGTGTTTGAGCCGGCGCGTGCAGCGCAGCCGGGCCTGGCTCCCGCCGAGCATCTCGCGGTACGCGTGCCAGGTGCGGGTGTCGGAGGCGAGGTCCACCAGATCGGCCGCCGGCCGTCCGACGAACGTGCCCGCCCGGGCGCCGAGCAGTGTGCCCAGCGCCTCGTTGGCGGTGACCACGAGGCCGTCGCGGTCGACGACCGCCATCGCGAGGGGGGCGGTGGCGAAGGCCGCGTGGAAGGTGCGGAGTGACGTTCCGTCGGGGACCGCCGGGGGTGCGGGCGGCCCGGGAGGCGGCCCCGGCGCCACGGACGGTACGGAGGGGGCGCGTGCGCCGGGGGACGACCCGGCGGACGGACGAGAAGACGTGTCGACGTGACGTTCTGTGACGGCCGGCCGGACGAGGTCTCCCGCGGGCGCCGGCCCTTCGGACGTTCCGCTCACCGCTCGCTCCCGCAGTGCACTCGTTCTTCGTATGGGTCTCTCGGGGCGGTCGGCCGGTGATGGGCGGCCGCACAAGCCGTGTCCGTGCAGGAAAGTGTGCCGATCATAGAGGCTGCCCCCGAAACGGTGCAGCCACTGTCCAGTGTCCAGGAACAACCAGCTGTTCTGACAGATCGTTTCTGCCTGTTATCCGGACGGTTCCCTCTCGTATCGCGCGCAGGTGACGTTCCGTGCACGTCCGGGGGTGTCGGCCCGCTTGACCTCTCACTCTTCCGGTGCAGACAAACAGGGCGAAATAGTACAAATTCAATCAGGCTGGGTGCGGTGTCCCGAAACCGCATCCGGAGGTCGACGTGCCGCGTCCGCTGCCCCTGAGGGTTCTCGCTCGCGGGGCCCTGCGCGGTCGCGCCCGTGACGGGGCACCCCGCTGGCGCACCGGCGCGGCCATGTTCACCTCGATGGCGGCCCTCGCCGCGACCTCCCTGGGACCGGGCCACGCGCTCGCCGAACCCCTCGTCTCCCCGTGCGCCCTGACGCGGACCGGCGCGCACCACTCGGAGGGCGTGGACACCTGGAACGCCGCCTACGAGCGCCCCACGCGCCCCCTCGACGCCGTGATGGTCTTCCTGTCCTTCCCCGACTCCGCCCCGCGCACCACTCCCGCCGAGCTGACGGGCGACTACTTCCCCGCCACCAGCCGCTTCTTCGAGCAGGCCTCGTACGGCAGGTTCACGGTCCGGCCCCATCCCCAGCGGGCCTGGATCAAGATGCCGCACGCCTCCACCTCGTACGCCATACAGCGGGACTGGGACGCAGGCGACCGTTCCGCCTATCTGCGCGACGCCCTCGCCGCGGCCGATCCGAAGATCGACTTCTCGCGCTACGACGTCGTGTACTTCATCGCTGACCCGGACGCGCCGGGCGTCGACTCGGACGCCACGAAGGTCGTCAACCTGGACACGCCGATGCGCGCCGACGGCAAGGACATCCGGCGTGTGGTCACGGTCTTCGAGAAGCATCCGCCGGACCGCCTCGTCCTCGCGCACGAGACCGGCCATGTCTTCGACCTGCCCGACCTCTACCACCGTCCCACCGACGGCAAGGGCGACTGGGACACCTATGTGGGTGACTGGGACCTCATGGGGAGTCAGTTCGGCCTCGCCCCGGACCTCTTCGGCTGGCACAAGTGGCGGCTGGGGTGGCTGGAACCGCACCAGGTGGCGTGCGTCGCGGGCACCGGCGTCACACGGCTGACGCTCGAACCGCTGGAGACGGGGCCCTCGCGGCAGGCGGTCGGCGCGGCGGGGGCGGGTGCGGGTGCGGGCTCCGGTGTGGGCTCTGGCGCGGGCTCGGGGGGAGCGGTGGGTGGCGGGGTGTCGGCGGTGGCCGGGGTGTCCGCGGGGCGCGCGGCCCCGTCGGCGTCGGCCGGTTCGGGCTTGCCGGCCGGTTCGGGTTCGGCCGGTTCGGGCTCGGCGGCCGGTTCGGGTTCGGCGAAGGGGGCGAGCGGGGCGCGTGGGGCCGGGGAGGTGGACGGGTCCAACGGGGTGAGGGGGACTGATGGGACCGGCGCGGCGGACGGGTCGGGCGGGGCGCGGGAGAGGGAGCCGGGCTGGCAGGGGCCGCGGGTGCCGGCCGGCGCGCTGCGGACGGCCTCGCGTGCCGCGGGCGCGCCGAGCGCGGTCGCCGACGCGCTGGGCGTGGCGGCGCCGCCCGGCTCGCAGCCCTTCGGGGCCGGCCGGGGCACCAAGCTGGCGGTGATCCCCACGGGCCCGGACAGCGCGATCGCCCTGGAGGCGCGCGGATCGGGGGGCAACGACGGCTCGACGTGCGAGCAGGGCGTCCTCGTCTACCGGGTCCGCAGCGGGACCGAGTCGGGCAACGGCCCCATCCAGGTCCTCGACGCCCACCCCCGCACCGAGTCCTGCTGGGAGGACTCGGTGTACCCGCCGCTCGCGGACGCCCCCGTACGCCTCGGCGAGACCTTCAAGGTGCCGGGCGCGGACATCAGCGTCCGGGTGGAGGACCGGACGGCCTCGGGATCCTGGACCGTACGGATCACGACAGGGTGAGCGGCGGTCCGCCCCGCGGCACGGGTGCCAGGGGTGGCACGGATGGCAGGGGTGGCACGGCCGGTACGGGCGGCGCGGGGTGGTCGAAAACGACGAGAGCGGGACGCTCGCGTCTCCGCGAAACATCCCGCTCTCGTTGGCGTGCGCCGCCAGGGACTCGAACCCCGGACCCGCTGATTAAGAGTCAGCTGCTCTAACCAACTGAGCTAGCGGCGCCTGCTGACGTCGTAGACCTTAGCATCCTGATCGGCGCGAGGAAAAATCGATATCCGTACCGCCGCCGAGGCCGCCGCACGGGCCGCCCGGACGGCCGCCCAGAGCAGGATCTCGGGGCCGGGAAGCCAGGGCAGCCGCGTGTCGGGGGCGACCAGCCAGCGGGAATCCGGCCGCGCGGCCTCCTGCCCCCCCGCCCCGGGGTTCACCGGGGGCACCGTGACGGCGTCCCCCGTGCCGTGGCAGAGGAGCGGCGGCACCTCCCGGCACCGGCCCCCGCGCCCACCGTTCCCCTCGGCACCCTGGAGCCCCACGGCCCCCTCGCCAGCCACGCCGCTCCCGTGTCCCTGTGCGGTGCCCGGGCCCCACTCCTCCCACTCCATGAGCGAGGGGAGCCGCTGGGCGGTGCCGGGCGCGGCGAACAGCAGGATGCGCCCGCGGTGGGCCGCCACCGGTCCCGAGCCGGGCCCCTCGTCCCAGAGCCGGTCGAGCATCCGCCGCCCGAACAGCGCCGAGGCGCTGACCACGTCGAACGCGCTGCCGCAGAGCAGGACGACCGGGGCGTCGGGCCGTTCGCGCCAGAGGGCGAGCGTGCTGCGCGGATACGTTCCCGCGGAGGCGAGCCAGGCGGCGCCCTCGGCCGTGACGCCCGAGACGTCCAGCCGCTCGGGCGGCATCGCTCCGGGGGCGTACGGGCTGCTGCTCGACGGGTTCCGTGTGCTGCTCATGCCGGATACATCTACCGGCGGTGAGCACCCGGCCCCGGAGGGTTGCCGGAAACCGGGACAGGCGGGGGTGAGGTGGAGTATCTTGCCCGGCTGGCATATGCCAGGGCGTGGGCCGGGTGCGGGTGTCGACGCCGGCCGGACGCGGACGTGTGTGCGGGCGCCCGCCGGATGCGGATGGCGTGGACGGTGGGCGTGGACGGGGCGGGATCGGCCGTCGTGGCCCCCCGTCGCGCGCCTCAGAGCGTGTCGGTCACCCCGTGGCCGTGTCCGTTGCCCTCCGCGCCCCGCAGCAGGTCCTGGCCGAACTCGACCATCCGCTTCGCGTAGTCCTCGGTCCACTCGGCCCGCTCGGCGATCGACGCGGTGGTCAGCCGGTCGAACCGGCGCGGATCGGCGAGCTGCGCGGCCGCGATGGCCTGGAACTCGACGGCCCGGTCGGCGGCGGCACGGAACGCGTGGGCCAGCTCCGTGGACCGGTCGAGCAGCGCGCGCGGATCGTCGATCGACTCCAGGTCGAAGAAATGCTCCGGATCCCCGGCGGCCTCGGCGGGCTCGAAGAGCAGGGGCGCGGGGCGTAGCCGCGGTTCGTTCCGACGCGGCGTGGGCTCCGCCATGTCTTCTCCTCCTCGTACGGTTTCGGGGCCCCTCTCGGAAAAGGGCCACCGTCCATTGTCTCGCGCCCGCGCAAGTGGGCCCGAAGGGTCCGGCACACCGCCGGTGCGGAGCTCAGGACCGCCAGGCGACCCGGTGGTCCGCCAGATGGGACAGCACCGCGTGGTTGGCCTCCCAGCCGTCCGGGAACTTCACGGTCACCCCCAGCTGCACGGGCTCGGTCGACGGGTGGTCGTCGAGCAACTCCGTGATTCCTTCCCGGCAGACCACGATGCACGCGTGCCGGTGCCGGGAGGCGAGCACGCACAGACGTCCGGTCTCCAGATGGAAGGCCGTGGCGTCCGGCCGCCCCGACAGCGGGTGCAGGACGACCGTGACGTCGAACTCCCGTCCCTGGAGCCGGTTCGCCGTGTCCACGGTGACGTCCGTGACGCCGAGGCCGGCCAGCGCCGCCCGTACCGCCGCGGCCTGGTCGCGGTGCGCCGTGCCCACCGCGATCCGGTCGGCCGTCAGCGGCACCGGCTCCTCGGCCCGTTCCGACGTGGCCGCGCCGCCCCGGTCCAGCAGCCGCCGTACGACTCCGGCCACCGCGTGCACCGCCTCCGGGTCCGTCCGCGGAGTGTGCCGGGCCGGCAGCTCCAGCAGACCCCAACCGGACTCGGCCGCCTCGTCGATGACCCGGTCCGTGCCCGAACCGTCCGAGGGGACGCCGAAGTTCAGCCGCCGGTCGCCGTGACCGGTGCCGCTGCGGAACGGTGTGTACGGGTAGAAGGCGCCCGAGACCAGGGGCGCGGCCGACGCGGGCAGCCGCCAGGACACCGGAAGCCGGTGCTGCGGCAGCTGGGGATTGTGCGCGAGCAGCGTGCTCACCGCGGACGCGGACGGATCGTAGGAGAGCCCCGCCCACTGCTCCGAACCGACGATCGCGAACGGGTCCAACTGCCCCGGGTCGCCCACGAACAGCGCCCGCTCGAAGAGCCCGGCGACGGCGAGGAGCGCGTCCGAGCGCATCTGGTACGCCTCGTCGACGATGGCGTGCCGCCACGGTTCGACACCCTTGACGTGGGCCCACTTCGCCGCGGTCGACACGACGACGTCCAGGCCCGCCAGATCGGCCGCCTTCGTGGACTTGCGGACCTGCTCAAGGCCGTCGAGCGCCTTGTCGTACGGGTCGGAGTCGCTGCTGTGCAGCCGCCCGACGGGCAGGTCCGGCTCCTTCTCCGCGAGCCGCAGCACCAGGTCGTCGACCTGGGCGTTGGTCTGCGCGATGACCATCAACGGGCGTCCCGCGGAAGCCAGTTCGAGCGCGGCGCGGACGACGAGCGTCGACTTGCCGGCGCCCGGCGGGGAGTCGACCACGACACCGCGGTCGGTGCCGTGCAGGGTGTCGTTCAGGATCGCGTCGGTGGCGCGGGCCGCCTCGGCGCCCGGGTCGAAGACGGCGGCGGTCACAGGACGTCCTCCTCGGTCACCGGGTCCGGCAGCGGCTGGGCGTCGGGCTCACCCGGCGGCCCTCCGTGCGTCCACGGCGTCTCCTCCGGGTCGGGCAGCTTGGCGCCGCCGCGCTGCTCGTGCTCGAAGAGGGTGAAGCAGACGAGGTCCCCCTTCTCCGGCACGGAGCCGGTCTCGGGCTCCTTGCCCCGCCCCATCTTGTCGGTGATCCGCAGCACCACGGCGGCACCTTCGTCGTCGTACCCCACGAACTCCGCGGCCTGGGGCTTCCCGCCGAGCGAGCGGTACACCTTGGCCCGTTCCCCCAGGTGCGGGCGGTCGTCCGTGCGGACGGTGACCAGCGGGCGGGGGCTCGGCCGCCTGCCCTCGCTGTACGCCATCACGACCTCGGTGACCTCGCCCGCGAACGCCTCCCCGGCGAGCCGGCGGCCCGCCATGACCAGCGGGTCGTCCAGGGCCTCCTGCGCCTCCAGCCTGGCCTGCTCCCGCTCGCGCGTGGCCAGCTTGTTCGCGGCGGTGACCGCGTCGTCGCGGCGCGGCTGCGGCGGCTCGCCCGCCACCACCCGGTCGCGGTGCCCGGTGAACGACCAGCGGTCGCGGGTCCACCGGTCCGCGGCGTGCGCCCCTTCCGGCAGCGTCCGCAGCAGGTCGAGCCCGCGCCAGACCGCGTCCCAGGTGGGCCGGGTGACGCTCGCGACCAGGGCGCGGATCTCCCGCTCGGCCGCGGTGAGTTCACCGAGCCGGTCGTCCGCCTCGATGCCGTCCTCGGCGGCCGCGAGCGCCGCACGCGCGCGGTCGTAGCGTTCGATCGCCGGGGCCAGCAGCTGGTTGTCGAAGGCCGGGTCCGTGGCCGGTCCGGCGGGCGGGCACACGAGCTGGCCGCGCGCGTCCCGCTGGAGCTCGGCCCGTACCGCGGCCTCGGCGCCCGCCTCGCCCGGCGGCGGATCGAGCCAGGCGAGCAGCGCGCCCAGATGCTGGTCCTCCAGGCTGCTCTGCCCGGTGGCCCAGTGCCGGGACAGCACATCGGTCAGGGCCAGGAGCAGGGCGGATCCCGGCACCCGGGCGCGCTCCCCGAAGTGGGTCAGCCAGCGCCCGAACAGCGGCACCCGGGGCGGCGCCGGATGCGGTGTCTCGGGATCCTGCTCGGCGGTGCGCCGAAACCGGGTGGAGCGCCCGAGTAGGCGGACGAACTCGATGCCGGCCCGGCCCGGCACGATCAGCTGCGGAGCGTCCGCGCAGAGCTCGACCTCGACCTTGACGCGCTTGCCGGTCTCCGGGTCGGTCTCGCTGCGCTCGGCCGCCTCGACCACGTCCGCGAAGCCGTCGATGTACGGCAGGACGACGTCCGCGAGTTCGGCGAGGAACGCGAAGCGCAGGTCGCGGTCGCGGGGCTGCGGCACGACCAGCAGCCGGGGCTCGTCCCGGTCGGTGCCGACGAGCGCGCCGAGCGGGGCGCCCGCCTCGCCCGCGGTGGTCAGCGGCACGAACACCAGCGGCCGTGCGGTGAGATGGCGGTGGAGCACGGTCGCGGCGGGCTGCGCCCGGCCGCTGTCGACGGCCTCCAGCCGGGCGAGAGCGTTGATCAGAGACATACGCCCGCCTCCCGGCCACCCACGACACCGTGCCCGGACGCCTCGACCGCGCCCGCGTCGGAGGCTCCGGGCACACCGACCGCAGGTGCCCCGGCTTGCGGTGTGCCTGCCTCCGGGGCCGGGGATCCGGGTGCGGACACGGTGAGGGGCGCGGCGGCGGAGCCCCCGCGGTCCGACGGGAGGGCTTCGCCCGCGGCGGCCGGTCCCCGGGCCTGTGGCGTCCGGGCGCGGGCCTGCGTGGCCGGGCTGCCCAGGGCCTCCGCACGCAGCACCGCCGCCCTTCTGAGGGCGGCGACGGCGGGATCCTCCGGGTCGCCCGCCTTCCCATGGGCCGCGGCCAGGACGTCCGGGACGGTCGTCAGACCGCCCAGCTCCGCGCGCAGCGAGCGGCCGAGCGAGGTCACCGCCCCCTGGGCGCGCGAGCGGGCCCGGCAGTGGAAGGCCAGTTCGCATGCGGCCAGGCACTCGGGGGCGTAGGTCGCGGGGACCGCCTCGACGGCCGTGATCAGGTCCTCGGCGGGCAGGCCGGGGGAGAAGCAGACGCCCTCGGGGAGCGCGGCGGCGATGTCCTCGACGCGGGTGAGCCGGGCGAGCTGGCGGCGGGTGACCGCGCGCTGCTTGCGCACGTCGACGGCGGAGGCGGCCGGGAGGTTGGAGAAGTCCTTGGGGCAGACCAGCAGGACACGCTGGTGGACCCGGGGAGCGGGGTCGAGGCGGGCCGCGACCTCCTCCAGGGCCAGGACGTACACGGCGGACTGCCGGGCGGCTGCGCCCACCTTGGCCGGGTCGGCCGAACCGTCGAGCATCGGGAACGACTTGATCTCGACGACCGTCCAGCTCCCGTCGGGGTGCACGACCACGGCGTCGGGCTCCAGGAAGGCGGGGGAGCCCGCGACGTCCAGGGCAAGCATCGGGTGGTCGAGCAGGGTCCACCCGCCGGCCCCGGTGGCCTCCCGCAGCGCCAGTTCCGTACGGGCGGTGCGCCCCTCGGGGCCGATCGCGGACAGGTCGGGCACGGCACCCGCGCCCGGCGCCCCGGCGCCCGGGTCCAGCTTCTCGTGCACCAGCCGCAGCAGCTCCGCGCCGCCGTCCGCCTTGACCCGCGCCTCGAACGCGTTGCCCCGCATGAAGGCGAACTGCGACATCCCGAACGCGGACGGCGAACCGATCGCGTCGGCCAGCTTCGCCTTGTCGACGCCCACGCCGTCCAGCAGGGCGCGCCGGTCGCACCCGGGGTTCGCGGCCAGCGCCGCGAGGGCGCGCGCGTCCAGGGCCTTCGGTGCGGTGTCCGGACCGCGCAGCTCAGCGAGCTGCTGTCGCAGCGCTGTCCCCGGCGTCCGTGGGGGCGGCACCCGGCTCGGCTCCCGGCCCGGTTCGGGACTCGCGCTGTCGGGGAATTCGTTCACCCGGGGAAGTCTGGCACCCCGCACTGACAATCGCGGAACCCTCGCCCCCCGAGGCACCCGTGACCCACGGGGCGCGGATCTTCAGCAGGGTCCGCAGACGGTTCGCCGCCCGCATCACGAGCGGGGTCAGCAGCAGGCCGGCCCCCATCACCGCGACGCCCGCGACGGCGTCCAGGAAGTAGTGGTTGGCGGTGCCCATCACGACGATGGTGGTGAACAGCGGATAGACGACGCCGGCGACCTTGGCCGCCGGGGTGCGGCCGTGCCGCCACAGCATCACTCCGCACCACAGGGCCCAGCCCACGTGCAGACTCGGCATCGCCGCGTACTGGTTCGTCATGCCGCCCATGCCGCGCGGGGCGCTCGCCTCGGCGCCCCACCAGCCGTAGCCGCTGTACTGCGCCATCGTGTCCACGAAGCCGTGCTCGGGCGCCAGCAGCCGGGGCGGGCAGGTGGGCAGCAGGGTGAAGCCGATCAGGCCGATGAGCGTGGAGGTCATCAGCCAGGTGCGGGCCGCGCGGTAGCGCACGGTCCGGGAGCGGAACAGCCATATGAGGACGGCGGGCGTGACCACGTAGTGCAGCGAGGCGTACCAGAAGTCGGCGGGTATCCCCAGCCAGGCCTCCCGCGTGAACAGCCGGTTCAGGGGGTGCTCGGCGTTGAGGTGGAGGACCTTCTCGATCCGGAGTATCTCCAGGCCGTGATCCGTCGCGCCGGTCGTGTCGCCCCGGGCGAGCAGCCGGCCCGCGGTGTACGCCGCGTACACGAGGACGATCAGCGGGACCTCGGTCCACCAGCGCAGACGGCCCTGCGAGGCGGTGGCCCCGCGGAGCGCGGTCCACCGGCCCGGCGTGGCGCTCGGTGCCGCTTCGGTAAGCGGTGCATCGGTCTGCGGCATCCGATCGCCCTCCCCCATCTGCTCGTGCCCATCTGCTCGTGGTGACCAGGCGGTCCGTGGCCACCCGGGGATTTTACGGTGTACGCGCATGCCCCGAAGGGGCGCCCCGGATCACAAAGACGCGGCGATCGCCCCCCGGGTTGCCCGGAGCCGGGTTGAGCGATGATGGAGTGACCCACTCCTCAGTCGTCCACGGGTGAGCCGACCTTCTCATCCGTGACGTCGTCCCGGAAAGGCTCCTCGTCATGGCACCGCGCATCCTGCTGGCCCGGCACGGACAGACCGAATGGTCGCTGTCCGGAAAGCACACCGGCAGGACCGACATCCCGCTCCTCGAGGAGGGGCGGCGCGGTGCCAAGCTGCTGGGCGAGCGGCTGCACCGGCCGCCGTTCGACGCGCTGCCCGGCGCCGAGGTGCGCACCAGCCCGCTCGCGCGCGCGAGCGACACGTGCGAACTCGCCGGTTTCGCGGAGCGGGCGACCGCCTGGGACGCGCTCATGGAGTGGGACTACGGCGCCTACGAGGGCATGACCCCGGCCGAGATCCAGGACATCCGTCCCGGCTGGTTCATCTGGCGCGACGGGGTTCCCGAGGGGGAGACCCTGGAGCAGGTCACCGCGCGCGCGGACGAGGTCGTCGCCCTGGCCCGCGCCGAGGACCGCGATCTGCTGATCTTCGCCCACGGACACATCCTGCGGTCCATAGGCGCCCGCTGGCTGGGCCTTCCGCTGGATTTCGCGGCCCGCATCCGTCTCAACCCGACCTCGCTGTCGGTGCTGGGCTGGGCCTACGGGGAGCCGGCGATCGAGGTGTGGAACGACTGCGGGCACCTGAGCGCCTGACCGGCGCCCCCGCCGTCCCTCACGCCGTGCGGGGCAGGCTCGCGTGGCGGTCGAGGAACGCCGAGACGCCCGAGGCCCTGCGGTGCGGGAGCAGGACGCGGGCCGTTCCCGCGAGCATGGTCTGGATACGGGAGGACTGGACCTCGTTCAGCAGGTCCAGGACGCGCAGGCCGGCGACGGCGGCCTCGTCGGGTCGGCCGCCGCGGGCCAGGTCGTCGGCCAGCTCGGCGGTGTACAGGGCGATGTTGCGGGTGAAGTGCGGGTCCTGGAGGTGGGCGGCACGGCGTGCGTGGCGGGCCGCCCGGGTCCAGTCGCCCAGCGTCGACCAGCACTGGGCCTCGAGCCCCTCCAGCTCGGCCTCCCCGTAGAAGGTCATCCACTCGGGGTCCGTCTCCGCCGGGCCGCGCCCGTAGAGGGCCTGCGCCCGTGCCATCGCCTGCTCGCAGCCCCGGCGGTCGGCGAGCCCGGCCCAGCCGCCCGCCTCGCGCAGCGCGAGCAGGGACAGCAGCCGGGATGACCCGAGGGGACGGGCGGCGCGCTGGGCCGCCTGGGCCGCGCGGACGGCCTCGCGCGGGCGTCCCGCGTCACGGGCGAGGAAGGCCGTGTTGCAGAAGGCGTGCGCCTCAAGACCGGCGTCGCCCGCCATCCGGGCGGTCGCGAGAGCCTCCGCGTAGTGCGAGCGCGCGTCGTCGAAGCGCCCGGAGTCGTGGGCCAGCCAGCCCACCGAGATCGCCAGTTCACCCGCGCCCGAGTACAGGCGGTCGGCGGTCGTCTGCCGGGTGGTGCCCGCGTCGAGCAGCTCGTAGGCGGTGCGCAGGGGGGCCGCGGCCCGTCGGTAGAGCCCGTCGGCCCCGTGTCTGTCGTCGAGCAGCCTGATCCTGCGGACGGCCTCCTCGAGGGCGCCCGCCTCGGACGTACCGGCCCGGTGGACACGTCGTTCGCGGACCGCGGCGCCGCCGCCGAGGGCGGCCGCGAAGGGTCCCAGCGAGGCCGCCGCCATGGTGGCGGTGCCTCCGGTCATGAATGCGCGACGCTGCACGTCGCTCTCCTCGTGGTTCTGATCGCGTTTGTCGTACGGGTCGTACGGATCCCACGAGTGGTGCGGGTCGTACGGATCGTGCGTGCTGTGCGGATCGTGCGGGCTGTCCGTGTGGTGCGCGGTACGCGTGCCGTACGGGGCCGGGACGTGGAGCGGACCCGGTGCCTCATACGTCTCGTGCGCCCCGTCCGTCTCATAGGGGGCGTGTGGAGGGTTCGTGGAGTGCGCGAGGGGCGGCTCCCCCGGGTCGCGCGCCCCGCGCCCGCGCACCCATGAGCGGGGCGTGAATCCGAGGTCCGTCAGCGTGCGGCCGGGAAACATGTGCAGGAACACCCGCTCGTACGCGTAGTTGGGACATCGGATCTCGCCCGCCTCGACGCGCCCGATGTAGCGCGCGTCGCAGCTGACCCTCTCGCCGATCTCGCGCGCGGCCCTCCGCACCAGCGCGGCGAACTCGCCCGGGGAGCGCTGACCGCGCAACCGCCGGAAGGCGAGATTCGGCCGTGCAGGCCGGGGGGACGGGGACGAGGTCACCGATGACGACGCCATGGCCGGGCCCTCTCTTGCGAACCGTCGAACCACGCCGGAGCAGGGACCGAGTTGACCGGGTTGTGCCCGGTAGGTGCCCTGCTTCCGGCGGGCAAGAACGTACCTGGTGTGACAACGTCACCACGCTGGGTTTGGCTACAAACCGGATATCTCATCCCTGATCTGCCATGAACTGCCATCCTTTGTGGCGGAGTTTCGCCGTAGCCGTTGACGTCCTCGGGCGTTGAACCGTGCGGACCGGGAGCCGCCCGAACTCCCGACCCACTCGTCATGAGGAGGGGTTCCGTTGGAGACCGGGATGCAGCTCACCCAGAGCACCGAGTTCCGTACGCCGCCGAGCGCGCAGCACAGGCCGCCCCCGGAGCGCGGCACACCGCCGCCGGCCGCCGGGTGCGACGTGGTGACGGTCCCGGCCCGCCAGGGGCTGGAGGCGGTCGACATCCTGCGCCGGGGAGCGGCCGACCATGTGGGGCCCGTCCTGCACGACGGCGGCGGCGACACCCTCGGCTTCCTGGTGCCGCCCGGTACCGCCGACGCCTGGGACGTCCCCGGCAGCACGTGCACGCAGACCGGCGGGAGCGGCCTGCGGCCCGCCCCCGAGCCCCCGGTCGAGGGCTCGGACTGGCTGCTCCCGCCCGGCGACGCGGAGCTGGCGACCGATCCGGCGGTGCTGCGGGCCGCGCTCGGCGAGGCCGCGCGGCTGATCGAGGCGGCGGACGGCTGCCGGTGAGCGGGCCGGACGTCCCGGCGACCGGTCGCTGAGCCGAGCCGCCGCCGCGCCCCGATAATGGCCAGATGGCACGGGCGAGGAATCAGCGGGCGGACGAGGGCCGCGACAGCGGTCGGGGCGGACGCCGGGGGCAGGGCGCGGCCGAGGCGGTCGTGGAGGCCGTCGACGGAGGACTCGCCGAGCTGCTGCCCGACCGCGACCGGGCGCACGCCTGGACCCTGCTCATCGACGGCGCCCCGCAGTCCCACGTCGACCTCGACGACCCCTCGTACCTGAGCTTCGAGTACCAGCGCCGCCTCGGGCACGTCATCGACCTCGTCGCCCCGCCCGGCAAGCCCGTGCAGGTCGTCCACCTCGGCGGCGGCGCCTTCAGCCTCGCCCGCTACACGGCCGCCACCCGCCCCCGGTCCACCCAGCAGGTCATCGAACGCGACGCGGCGCTCGTCCAACTGGTGCGCCGCGAACTGCCGCTGGACCCGAACGCCCGGATCAGGGTGCGTTCCGTGGACGCCAGGGAAGGGCTCGCCAAGGTGCCCGACGGCTGGGCCGACCTGGTCATCGCGGACGTCTTCAGCGGCGCGCGCACCCCGGCCCATCTGACGTCCGCCGAGTTCGTCACGGAGGTCCGGCGGTCGCTGAAGGACTCCGGGGTCTACGCCGCGAACCTCGCCGACGGACCCCCGCTCGCCCATCTCCGGGGCCAGATCGCCACCGTCGCCACCGTCTTCCCCGAACTCGCGCTGGTCGCCGACCCGACGGTGCTGCGCGGCAAACGCTTCGGCAACGCCGTCCTCGTCGCCTCCGGACTGCCGCTGCCCGTCGCCGAACTCACCCGCCGGGCCGCCTCCGACCCGCATCCCGCCCGGGTCGAACACGGCAGGGGGCTCCTGGACTTCACCGGCGGAGCCGCACCGGTCACGGACGCGGTGGCCGTCGCCTCGCCGGCGCCCCCGCCGTCCGTGTTCCGCTGACCGCCCGTCAGCACGTCACCGGGCAGGGCCTTCCGGCGGAGCGGACAGCTCGGCGCGCCGGTTCGGCGAGCGCCTCAGTACGTCCCGATGTCCACGTGGGGAGGCCCGTCGTGCCAGTCGCAGAACACCGACACCCGGTCGGCGCCCGAGGTGAACTCCACCCGGATCCACGTCTCGGTCTTCCACACCTGCATCGACCAGCCGGTGTTGGGCGTCGCCGACACCAGCGTCCCGTACGTGGCGGCGATGTCGAAGACCACCCGGCCGCCGTCGGAGTCGTAGCTCTTGACCTGCCCCGAGGCGGAGGGTGACGCCGCCGTGGCGGACGGCGCCGATGACAGACCGCCGCTCGCCGGCGCGGACTTCGAGGGCGCGGCGCTCGGCCTCGGGCTCGCGGAGGACCTGCCGGGAGAGCCGCTCGGCGACGGTTCGGCGCGGCTCGTCGAGGACGCGAGCGGTCTCGTCTCCTTCGCCGTCGCACCCGCCACCGTGATCGGCAGCGCCCGCGGCGGGTCGTAGGCCGTCCCCGTCATGACGGTGTGGACACCCCACCACGACAGCGTGACCGCCGCGCCCGTGGCGAGCGACCACGCGAGTACGTGTACGAGTCCTCTGCGCATCGCCGCCATACTGCACCACGAGCACCACGGGTGTCTCACGGCCCCGGCAAGATCTGGAATGTCCCCGTCGGACGGGCCGGGATTGTCCACAACTGCCTGATGAGGGTTGTCCACAGGCGCCGGACGGCCTTGCCCGGATGGCGTACGGTGCCGCCCATGGCAAGTGTGCTCGTCGTCGAGGACGACCAGTTCGTACGCTCGGCGCTCATCCGGCATCTGACCGAGGCCACGCACATCGTGCGCAGTGTCGGCACCGCCCTCGAGGCGCTGCGCGAGGTCGCCCATTTCCCCTTCGACGTCGTGATCCTCGACCTCGGACTGCCCGACCTCGACGGGTCCGAGGCGCTGAAGATGCTGCGCGGGATCACCGACGTCCCGGTGATCATCGCCACCGCGCGCGACGACGAGACGGAGATCGTCCGGCTGCTGAACGCCGGCGCCGACGACTATCTGACCAAGCCGTTCTCGGTCGAGCACCTGTCCGCGCGCATGGCGGCGGTGCTGCGCCGCGCGCGCACCACCGTGGGCGAGGCCCCCGTCTCCACGGTCATCCGGGTCGGCGGGCTCGCCATCGACCCGCTGCGCCGCCAGGCGGAGCTGGACGGTGTACGACTCGACCTCACCCGGCGGGAGTTCGACCTGCTCGCCTTCCTGGCCGGGCGCCCGGGAGTCGTCGTGCCGCGCCGGGAACTGCTCGCCGAGGTCTGGCAGCAGGCCTACGGCGACGACCAGACCATAGACGTCCATCTCTCCTGGCTGCGCAGGAAACTGGGGGAGACGGCGGCCCGGCCCCGCTATCTGCACACCCTCCGGGGCGTCGGTGTGAAGCTGGAACCGCCGAGAGCGGAGCGGCCGCTGTGAGGTGGGCACTCGTCAAGGTGTGCGTGGCCGTGACGACGATGGTCGTCGTGGCCTTCGCGGTCCCGCTCGGTCTGGTCATCAAGGAGATGGCCCGCGACCGGGCGTTCTCGAACGCCGAACGGCAGGCGGCCGCCATCGCGCCCGCGCTCTCCATCACCACCGACCGCGACGAACTGGAGCGGGTCGTCGCCTCGGCCGGCTCGGACGCGGGGATAGCCGTGCACATCCCCGCCGGCGACGGCAAGCCGGCGGTCGAGATCGGCGATCAGCGGGCCGTGGGCAAGGACATCGCCATGACCCGGCGGCTGGGCCGGGCCTCCACCGCGGACGTGCCCGGCGGCTCCGCGCTGCTCCAGCCCATCGCGCTGAGCTCCGGCGAGATCGCGGTCATCGAGGTGTACGTCCCCGAGGCCGAGGTCAGCAACGGCGTCGGCACCGCCTGGGCGGTCCTCGCCGCGGTCGGGGTCGCCCTGATCATCGGCTCCGTCGCGGTCGCCGACCGGCTGGGCGTACGGATGGTGCAGCCGGCGCAGCGGCTCGCCGAGAGCGCGCACGAACTGGGCGAGGGACAGCTCGGCTCCCGCGTGCCCGAGGAGGGGCCGACCGAACTTCGGCTGGCCGCCGTGGCGTTCAACTCCATGGCCGACCAGGTCGTCCAGCTGCTCGCCAACGAACGGGAGCTCGCCGCCGACCTCTCGCACCGGCTGCGGACTCCGCTGACCGTGCTCCGGCTCAACACCGCCTCGCTCGGCGACGGTCCGGCCGCCGAACAGACCCGGGCCGCCGTCGCGCAGCTGGAGCGCGAGGTCGACACGATCATCAGGACCGCCCGGGAGGCCAAGCCGCAGACCGCGGCGATCGGCGCCGGGGCCGGGTGCGACGCGTCCGAAGTCGTGCGTGAGCGCATGGACTTCTGGTCGGCGCTCGCCGAGGACGAGGGACGCAAGGTGCGGGTGGCCGGGGTGGACCGGCCGTGCCGCATACCCGTGGCCCGCGCCGACCTCGCCGCGGCGCTCGACGCCCTGCTCGGCAACGTCTTCCGCCACACCCCCGAGGGCACGGCCTTCGCCGTCGACGTGCACAACGCCGAGGGCGCGGTGATCGTGCTGGTGTCGGACGCGGGCGCCGGGATCGTCGACCCCGAGGCCGCGATGGCCCGCGGGCAGGGTTCGGGCAACGACGGGTCCACGGGCCTCGGCCTCGACATCGTGCGGCGCCTCGCGGAGTCGACGGGCGGGGACGTACGGATCGGTTCCTCCGTCCTCGGCGGCACCGAGGTGCGCATCTGGATCCAGCTCGACGGCAGGGCCCCGGTCCGCAGCGGCCACCGCGGCAGCGTGCGTCGGCGCAGACGCGGCGCGGCGGTCAACTGACACTCCGTGGGCGTCCACCGACGCCCACGCGGGCCCGCCTCCCACGCCGGACGGCGCCACGCGGGGCGGCCCTCGCGTGTCACGCGGCGCGGTGTCGCGCCCTGCGTCGGCCGTGCCCGCGGCGCTCAAACCGCCCACATTGGTCTCGACCTTTAACGGGTCCCGATGGCTTCCTTAAGCGGACCCTAAGATCCTCAACCGGCGTCCGGATCAAGCGGTTTGACCGATTCCGCATCGCTAGCGTGGTGCCCGCACCCCCTGGGGCGACCCCAGCGAACCCCCGTGAATCCGCGAAGGCAGGCACACGCGATGAGCAGCACGCACCGGCGCAAGGTCAGTGGCAGGAACAAGGCGATAGGCGGCATCGTCGCGGCGGCCGTGGCCGGCGGTGGCGCCCTCGTGTTCACCGGAATCGCGAACGCGTCGAGCGTCGGCGCCGCGTACACCAGGACCAGCGAGTGGTCCACGGGATACACCGCGCAGTACGTCGTCTCCAACGACACGGGCCAGCGCAAGCCGGACTGGAAGCTGGAGTTCGACCTGCCCGCCGGCTCCAAGATCAGCTCGCTGTGGGACGCGACCTCCTCGGTGAGCGGCCAGCACGTCACCGTGACGCCCCCCTCCTGGGACAAGGACGGCCTGGCGGCCGGCGAGTCCGTCACCGTCGGCTTCGTCGTGAACGGCACCGCGAACCCGACCGGCTGTGTCATCGACGGCACCAAGTGCTCGGTGGACGGGGCGACCCCGGAGCCCAGCGGCCGCCCGACCCAGTCCGCGACCCCGACGGCCGCGCCCACCCCGACCGCGAGCGCGACGCAGACCGCGACCCCGAAGCCGACGGCCACCGCTACCGCCACGGCCACCCCGACCCCCACGCAGAGCTCGGGCAGCGGCACCACCACGACCGCGGGCTTCGCCCCGTACGTCGACACCTCCCTCTTCCCGGCCTTCGACCTGCTCAAGGCGGCCGACTCCACCGGCGTGAAGACCTACAACCTCGCGTTCGTCACCGACGGCGGCGGCTGCACCCCGAAGTGGGGCGGCGTGAGCGACCTCGCCACTGACGCGGTGGCCGCGCAGATCGGCGCCCTGCGCGCCAAGGGCGGCGACGTCCGCGTCTCC
Organism: Streptomyces sp. NPDC127038; assembly: GCF_042725875.1. Lineage (NCBI taxonomy): Bacteria > Bacillati > Actinomycetota > Actinomycetes > Kitasatosporales > Streptomycetaceae > Streptomyces > Streptomyces sp. NPDC127038. The sequence continues at coordinate 179,153 of NZ_JBHXDQ010000009.1, forward strand.
TTCGGCGGGGCCTCCGGCTCGGAGCTGGCCACCACCTGCTCCTCGGCCGACGCGCTGGCGGCGGCGTACGGCAAGGCCGTCGACGCCTACAAGCTCACCAAGGTCGACTTCGACGTCGAGGGCGGCGCGCTGCCCAACACGGCCGCGAACACCAAGCGGGCGCAGGCCATCGCCAAGCTCCAGCAGCAGCACCCGGGCCTGGACGTCTCCTTCACCCTGCCGGTGCTGCCCCAGGGCCTCACCCAGGACGGCGTGAACCTGCTCTCCGACGCCAAGGCCAACGGCGTGAAGATCAACACCGTGAACATCATGGCGATGGACTACGGCCCGGCGTTCAACGGTGACATGGGCGACCTCGCCCAGCAGGCCGCCACGGCCACGCAGGCGCAGATCAAGAGCGTCCTCGGCCTCTCCGACGCCACCGCGTGGAAGACGGTCGCCATCACCCCGATGATCGGCGTCAACGACGTGTCCTCGGAGATCTTCAAGGTCGACGACGCCTCGCAGCTCGTCTCCTTCGCCCAGTCCAAGGGCATCGGCGGCCTCTCGATGTGGTCCGGCGCCCGTGACAAGCAGTGCGCCGGCGGGGCCAAGAGCACCGCGGACGCCACGTGCAGCTCCATCGTCCAGAGCGACGGTGCCTTCTCCAAGGCGTTCGCCGCCTTCAAGTAGCCATCGCGAAACGGGGGTCGCGCGCCCCGGCCGGACTTCTCCACCTTCCACCCCCCACCCGGCCGGGGCGGCGCGACGACGCGCGAGGGGCCTGGGCCCTGTCCGGAGGCTCACCGGACA